>NZ_VKJP01000511.1 GCF_007280575.1 Streptomyces benahoarensis | reverse complement strand
CACCAAGCCGGGCACCCCCACCGCCCTGACCCCCACCGAACTGGCAGAACTGGATGCCCAATGGCGGGCCGCCAACTACCTGACCGCCGGGCAGATCTACCTCAGGGGAAATCCGCTGCTGACCGAGCCGTTGCGGCCGGAGCACATCAAGCCCCGGCTGCTCGGGCACTGGGGCACCTCGCCCGGTCTCACGCTCGTCCACACCCACCTCAACCGCGTGATCAAGGCCCGGGACCTGGACGCCGTCTGTGTCTGGGGGCCGGGGCACGGTGGTCCGGCCGTGCTCGCGCACTCCTGGCTGGACGGTTCGTACTCCGAGACGTACCCGGATGTGAGCCGGGACGCGGCGGGGATGGCGGAGTTGTTCCGGCAGTTCTCGTTCCCCGGGGGTGTGCCCAGTCATGTCGCGCCGGAGACGCCCGGTTCGTTGCACGAGGGCGGGGAGCTGGGGTACGCGCTGACGCATGCGTACGGGGCGGCGTTCGACAATCCGGAGCTGGTCGTCGCCTGTGTCATCGGCGACGGCGAGGCGGAGACCGGGCCGCTCGCGGCGTCCTGGCACGCCAACAAGTTTCTCGATCCGGTGCACGACGGCGCGGTACTGCCGGTCCTGCACCTCAACGGCTACAAGATCGCCAATCCGGCCCTCCTCGCCCGCATCCCCGAGGCGGAGCTGGACGCGTTGCTGCGCGGCTACGGCCATGAGCCGCTGTACGTCACGGGCGACGAGCCCGGCCCGGTGCACCATGCGATGGCCGCCGCGATGGACCGTGCGCTCGACCGGATCGCCGCGATCCAGCGCCGGGCCCGTGCGGACGGCGGCGCCGACCGGCCCCGTTGGCCGATGATCGTGCTCCGTACGCCCAAGGGGTGGACCGGCCCGCACGACGTCGACGGGGTGCCGGTCGAGGGCACCTGGCGCGCCCATCAGGTGCCGCTGCCAGCCGTCCGCGAGAACCCCGCCCACCTGCGGCAATTGGAGTCCTGGCTCCATTCGTACCGGCCGCGTGAGTTGTTCGACGAGGGCGGACGGCCGCGCCCGGAGGTGCTGGCGCGGGTCCCGGAGGGCGTCCGCCGGCTCGGTGCGTCCCCGCACGCCAATGGCGGGCTCCTCCTGCGCGACCTGCCGATCCCGCCGCTGGAGGCGTACGCCGTGGACGTCGAGGCCCCGGGGAGGCGGACGCACGAGCCGACGCGGGTCCTCGGAGGTCTCCTCGAAGGGGTGATGGCGGCGACGGCCGCGCGCCGCGACTTCCGCGTCGTCGGTCCCGATGAGACCGCCTCCAACCGTCTCCAGGCGCTCTACGGGGCGACCGCCAAGGCATGGCAGGCCGAAATGCTCCCGACGGACGAGCATCTGGCGCGTGACGGCCGGGTCATGGAGGTGCTGTCGGAGCATCTGTGCCAGGGGTGGCTGGAGGGGTATCTGCTGACCGGCAGGCACGGGTTGTTCGCGAGTTACGAGGCGTTCGCGCACATCGTGGACTCGATGGTCAACCAGCACATCAAATGGCTGCGCACCGCCCGCCGACTGCCCTGGCGCCGCCCCGTCGCGTCCCTGAACTACCTGCTCAGCTCGCATGTCTGGCGTCAGGACCACAACGGTTTCTCCCACCAGGACCCCGGTTTCGTCGACCATGTCCTGAACAAGAGCCCTGAGGTGGTCCGGGTCTATCTCCCGCCGGACGCCAACACTCTGCTCTCGGTCACGGATCACGTCCTGCGCTCCCGCGACTACGTCAATGTGATCGTGGCGGGCAAGCAGCCGACGTTCGACTGGCTGACGCTGGAGGAGGCCCGGGCGCACTGTGCGCGGGGCGTCGGCGTCTGGGAGTGGGCCGGGACGGAGGACGGCAGCCGCGAACCGGACGCCGTGCTGGCCTGTGCGGGCGATGTGCCCACCCAGGAGGCCCTGGCCGCCGCCTGGCTGCTCCGCCGCCATCTGCCCGACCTGGCGGTCCGCGTCGTCAATGTCGTCGATCCGGCCCGGCTGCTGCCGCGCGACGCGCATCCGCACGGTATGCCGGACGCCGAGTACGACGCGGTCTTCACCCGCGACCGGCCGGTGATCTTCGCCTACCACGGCTACCCCTGGCTGATCCACCGGCTGACGTACCGGCGGGCCGGGCACGAGCATCTGCATGTGCGCGGCTACCAGGAGGAGGGGACGACGACCACGCCGTTCGACATGGTGGTCCGCAACGACCTCGACCGGTTCCGGCTGGTCATGGACGTCGTGGACCGGGTGCCCGGACTCGGCGGCCGCGCCGTCGCGGTACGCCAGGCCATGGCCGACGCCCGCACCCGCCACCATGCCTGGACCCGCCGCCACGGGACGGACCTGCCGGAGGTCGCCGACTGGACGTGGGGCGAGGGCTGACGGCGGCCGCCCCACGCCTCATCGTCGGCTCAACCGTCGCAGGCGTCGCGTACGTCATCGACCACATGGGCGTCGAGGGCGGCCCGGACCAGGGCGGCGGCGAACGCGGCGAGGTCCTCGTCCGGGACGAGCGCGGCCAACCGGTCGGGGTCCTGCGGGAGGCCGAGCCGTTCGGCGCCTTGGAGGGCCTTGCCGTCGAGGAACGGCGCGAGGGCGGGCCACACCCCTTGCACCTCGCGGAGGAAGATCGCGGCCCCGGCCGGGCCGATGCCGGGGACCTCCTGCAACGCGTCGCTCAGCGCGCCGGGGTCGCCGTCGGCCGCGTCCCGCATACGCCGCAGATCGCCGCCGCAGGAGTCGCGCAGCAGCGTGGCGCCGGAGCCGAGCTGGGTGGCCGTCCGCTCGTCGTAGCGCCGGTAGCCGCCCTCGCCCAAGGCGTCGACGCGCTGTTGCCAGGTGGCCTCGGCCATCGAGCGGGGGGTGCGCATCCCGGCGGCGAACAGTTCGCGGGCCGCCGCCACCGCGACCGAGGCCCGGATCCGGGCGCTGAGCAGCAACGCCAGCACCAGGAGCTGATAGAGCGGTTGCGGGGTGTCCCGCATCCGGATGCCCGCCTCCGCCGCGTACGTCGTACCGTGCCGGTCCAGCAGGACCCCGGCCACGTCCCGGTCGCGCTTCCGGCTCATGCTCGCACCTCCGTCCCTCGCCCCCGCGGACACCGTGACCGCCCCCTTCTCTCCGTTGTCTCACGGGTGGGCGGGGCAGCGC
>NZ_VKJP01000510.1 GCF_007280575.1 Streptomyces benahoarensis | reverse complement strand
GCCTGGTGGGCGCCAACGGGGCCGGAAAATCCACCCTGATCAAGATCCTCCTCGGCCTCGCCCCGGCCACCGAGGGCACCGCGCACGTCCTCGGCATGGACGTCACCACCCACGGCGCCGCCATCCGGGCCCAGGTCTCGGGCCCGGTGCGGGCGGTCCCGGTGCGGGGGCGGCGGGCCCGTGGTGGGTTCCGTGAGGGTTACCCGCACGCCTCTTGACGTAGACGTCAGCCATTGTCACATTCATCAGTGTCAAGTTACGCACACGTACCGCGATGCTCTGCTTACGGACGGACGGTTGACGATGCCTGCAGTGACCTCACAGAATCCGGCGGCGGCCGGGGCCCTCGGCGCGCGGCTGCGCGGCTTCCGCGAGGTCCAGCGCCTCGCCTACGCGTGCGCCGAGGCCGTCGCCGCGCAGCTCAAACCGGGCGTCACCGAGCGTGAGGCGGCGCGGATGCAGCGGGTGTGGCTGCGCGAGCGGGGGGTGCGGGACTGGTTCCACCTGCCGTTCGCATGGTTCGGGGACCGGACGGCGTTCGCCGGGTTCCGCGTCCCGCTGCAGTTCTTCCCGACGGGGCGGAGGCTGGAGCCCGGGATGCCGTTCATCCTCGACGTGGCTCCGGTGCACCGCGGCTTCACCGCCGACATCGGGTACTCCGGCTGCCTGGGCCTCAACCCGGTGCACGACCGGCTGATGGCCGACCTGGAGGCGCACCGCGAGCTGATCCTCCGAGAGGTGCGCGAGCGCCGTCCGCTGCGGGAGATCTACGAGGACGTCGAGCGCCTGATGGTGCGCCAGGGGCATACGAACCGGCACCGGGCCTATCCGTTCGGCGTCATCGCTCACAAGGTCGACCA
Organism: Streptomyces benahoarensis; assembly: GCF_007280575.1. Classification (GTDB taxonomy): domain Bacteria; phylum Actinomycetota; class Actinomycetes; order Streptomycetales; family Streptomycetaceae; genus Streptomyces; species Streptomyces benahoarensis. Next base: position 2,290 of record NZ_VKJP01000510.1, on the reverse strand, counting down.
GGTCCGGGAACGGCGGTGGGCGCCGACGGTGTTCGGCTTCGGGACGCAGTCCCTGAAGGGGCTGGCGTCGGACGCGCTGCACGGGCACCGGGAGGGCTGGTCCCCGCTGTGGAGCCCGTACTCCTTCTCCGACCATCCGCCACAGCCGGGCCTGTGGGCCGTCGAACCCCACCTCGGCTTCCGGGGCACGGGCGCGAAGTTCGAGGAACTCCTCGTCGTGACGGACTCCAAGGACCCGCAGGAGAGCGCCTTCTGGCTGGATGACGATCTGCCGCATGTGCGGCGGTGGCGGGAGGAGAAGGGCGCGTGACGCAGCTTCCGGATCCGGTCGGGAACGAAGTCGAAGGAGAGGGCGAGGGCAAGGACATGGCGGACGCGGTGGAAGGGTACGGGGCGGATGGCGCTCCCGGTGAGGCGGGCTCCGGGGGCGGTGGTACGGCTGGGGCCGGGATTCCGGGGGCCCGGGAGCGGTGGGTGCGGACCGGCGGGATCGAGCTGTGCGTCGCCGAGCTGGGTGATCCGGAGCGGCCCACGGTGCTGTTGGTGCACGGCTACCCGGACAGCAAGGAGGTCTGGTCCGATGTCGCGCAACGGCTCGCCGACCGCTTCCATGTGGTGTTCTACGACGTGCGGGGCTGTGGGCGCTCGACCGCGCCGCAGCCGCTGCGCGGCGGGTTCACGCTGGAGAAGCTGACCGATGACTTCCTCGCCGTCGCAGACGCCGTCAGCCCGGACCGGCCGGTGCATCTGGTGGGGCACGACTGGGGCTCGGTGCAGTCCTGGGAGTTCGCGACGGTCCGGCGGACCGAGGGCCGGATCGCGTCGTTCACCTCGATGTCCGGGCCGTCCCTCGACCACTTCGGCCACTGGATCAAGCGGCGGCTGTCGCGCCCCACCCCACGCCGCGCCGCGCAGCTCCTGTCCCAGTCCTTGAAGTCCTGGTACGTCTACCTGCTGCACACCCCGGCCCTGCCGGAGATGGCTTGGAAGGGTCCGCTCGGCAAGCGCTGGCCGACGCTCATGGAACGGTTCGAGAAGGTGCCGGGCGGCGCCTACCCGACGCCATCGCTGCCACGTGACGCGGCCCACGGCGCCTGGCTGTACCGCGACAACATCCGCTCCCGGCTGAGCCACCCCCGCGACGACGCCTTCGCGCACTGCCCGGTGCAGCTCATCACGCCGACCGGTGACGTGTTCCTGTCCGAGCGGCTCTACGACGACCTGGACCGGTGGGCGCCCCGGCTCACCCGACGTACGCTCCCGGCCAAGCACTGGGTACCGCGCACCCGCCCCGATCAACTGGCCGCCTGGATCACGGAGTTCGTCGCCGCTCAGGAGGAGGGCGACCCGGCGAAGGAGGTCGCGGCGTCCGGGGCGTACGCGGACCGGTTCGGCGGGCAGCTGGTCCTGGTGACCGGTGCGGCGAGCGGGATCGGCCGGGCGACGGCGTTCGCGTTCGCGGAGGCCGGGGCGCGGATCATCGCGGTGGACCGGGACGCGGAGGGCGCCGCGCGGACCGCGGACATGGCCCGGCTGATCGGCGCTCCGCAGGCGTACAGCGAGGTGGTCGACGTCGCGGACGCGGCGGCGATGGAGAAGCTCGCGGACCACGTCGAGGCCGCCTACGGCACAGTCGATGTGCTGGTGAACAATGCGGGCATCGGGCTGTCGGGCTCCTTCATGGAGACGTCGGTGGAGGACTGGCAAAAGGTCCTGGACGTCAATCTCTGGGGCGTCATCCACGGCTGCCGGACGTTCGGGAAGCGGATGGCGGAGCGCGGCCAGGGCGGGCACATCGTCAACACCGCGTCCGCCGCGGCGTTCCAGCCGTCCCGGGTCCTGCCCGCGTACAGCACGTCCAAGGCGGCGGTGCTGATGCTCAGCGAGTGCTTGCGTGCCGAGCTGGCCGGGCAGGGCATCGGGGTTTCGGCGATCTGCCCGGGGCTGGTCAACACCAACATCACCGCCACCTCGCGGTTCACCGGGGTGTCGGCCGACGAGGAGAAGGCCCGCCAGACCAAGGCCACCCGCGCCTACGGGCTGCGCAACTACCCGCCGGAGAAGGTCGCGGACGCCGTCCTGCGCGCCGTGGCCCGCAACCAGGCGGTGGTCCCCGTCACCCCCGAGGCACGCGGCGCACGATTCCTCTCCAGGGTGGCACCGCGGGCACTACGGGCCATCGCCCGTATCGAGCCTCCGCTGTGAGACGGGCCTGGGCACGATGTAGCTGGTGGCGCCGGGGATGTCTCGCGGTGGGGGCCGGGCGAGCGGGACGGCGCTGGGCCGGGGG
>NZ_VKJP01000050.1 GCF_007280575.1 Streptomyces benahoarensis | reverse complement strand
TCGGCAGCGTCAGATCTGTATAAGAGACAGGGCCTGCCCCGGGCGCCCCGCCCCGCGGGCGCCTGTCGCCCGGTGCCCCCGGCCCGGCCGGTCCTCGGGGTGGGTGTCGTACCCTCGTTCCTCAGCCAGGCGTGGTCTGGCGGGGACGCTACGGGCTGAGGGACGCACACAGTGGCAGAGGCGGAGCGCATCACCGGTACGCCGGAATCCGGAGCGGGTTCCGGGGCGGAATCCGACGCGGGCTCGGAGGGGGGACGTCCGGCGGAGCCGGAGCGGGGCGAGAGCCGCGGCAAGCGGCGGATCCCGGCCCTGCTGCTGGTCGCGCTCGTCGCGTACCTGCTGGACCTGGGCAGCAAGCTGCTGGTGGTCGCGAAGCTGGAGCACCACGCGCCGGTCGAGGTCATCGGGACGCTGCTCCAGTTCGAGGTGATCCGCAACCGCGGCGCGGCGTTCAGCATGGGGGAGGCGCTGACGGTCTTCCTCACGATCATCGCGGCGACGGTGATCGTGGTGATCTTCCGGATCGCGCGCAAGCTCTACAGCCTGCCGTGGGCCATCGCGCTGGGGCTGCTGCTCGGCGGCGCCTTCGGCAACCTCACCGACCGGCTCTTCCGTTCGCCGGGCGTCTTCGAGGGCGCGGTGGTCGACTTCATCGCCCCGGCGCACTTCGCGGTCTTCAACCTCGCCGACTCCGCGATCGTCTGCGGCGGCATCCTGATCGTGATCCTTTCCTTCCGGGGCCTGGACCCGGACGGCACGCTCCACAAGGACTGATCCGCCTCCGCGGGCGGGCCCCGGCGCCCGCCGTCGGCCGCCGGGCGGGTCACCCCGGGCGGACTGCCATACTCGTGGGGTGAGCACGCTTCCCGATATCCGCACCCTGCCCGTACCGGACGGCCTGGAGGGCGAGCGCGTCGACGCCGCGCTGGCCCGCATGTTCGGCTTCTCCCGTACGAAGGCCGCCGAGCTGGCGGCCGCCGGCAAGGTCCGGGTCGACGGCTCCGAGGTGATGAAGTCCGAGCGGGTGCACGGCGGCGCCTGGCTGGAGGTCGAGATGCCGCAGGCGGCGGCGCCGGTCGAGATCGTCGCCGAGCCCGTCGAGGGCATGGAGATCGTCCATGACGACGACGACATCGTGGTGATCGTCAAGCCCGTCGGTGTCGCCGCGCACCCCAGCCCCGGCTGGACCGGCACCACCGTCATCGGCGGTCTGGCCGCCGCCGGCTACCGCATCTCCACCTCCGGCGCCGCCGAGCGCCAGGGCATCGTGCACCGCCTCGACGTCGGCACCTCGGGGCTGATGGTCGTCGCCAAGTCCGAGCGCGCCTACACCCTGCTCAAGCAGCAGTTCCGGGAGCGTACGGTCGACAAGCGCTACCACGCGCTGGTGCAGGGCCACCCCGACCCGATGAGCGGCACCATCGACGCCCCCATCGGCCGCCACCCGCAGCACGACTACAAGTGGGCGGTGACCGCCGAGGGCAAGGCGTCGGTCACCCACTACGACCTCATCGAGGCGTACCGCGCCGCCAGCCTCCTCGACATCAAGCTGGAGACCGGGCGCACCCACCAGATCCGGGTGCACATGTCCGCCCACCGCCACCCCTGCGTCGGCGACCTGACGTACGGCGCGGACCCGACGATGGCCAAGCGGCTCGGGCTGACCCGGCAGTGGCTGCACGCGATGCGGCTCGGGTTCGCGCACCCGTCGGACGGCCGCTGGGTGGAGTTCGAGAGCGCCTATCCCGAGGATCTGCAGCGGGCGCTGGACACCGTGCGGGACGAGAGTTCCTGACGGTCCGACGGACGCCGGGCCCGGCCAGCAGCGGAAGGTGACCGTCCGCTTTCTGTCCGGTCATGGCAGGCTTGGGGCGAAAAGTGATCGGTTTCGACCCCGGAGCGTAACCCCGTGGACCAGCTCGCCCTGCTGTTCGTGCTTCTCCTGGGGGCAGTGGTCACGGTCCCCCTCGGTGACCGGCTGGGCCTGCCCTCGCCGGTGCTGATGACGCTGGCCGGTGCCGTCCTCGCGCTCCTGCCGTTCGTCCCCAATGTGGACATCCCGCCGGAGTACATCCTCCCGCTGGTGCTGCCGCCGCTGCTCTACGCGGCGGTGCAGCGCACGTCCTGGCGGCAGTTCACGGCGAACATCCGCCCGATCTTCCTGCTCGCCGTCGCGCTGGTCTTCGCCACCACCGCGGCGGTCGCGGCGGTCGCCCAGGCCGTGGTGCCGGGTATGCCGCTGGCCGCCGCCGTGGTGCTCGGCGCGCTCGTCGCCCCGCCCGACCCGGTCGCCGCGACCGCGGTCGCGGGCAAGCTGGGGCTGCCCCGCCGCATGGTCTCCATCCTGGAGGGCGAGGGCCTGTTCAACGACGTCACCGCGATCGTCCTCTACCACGTCGCCCTCGCCGCGGCCGTCAGCGGCACCTTCTCCGCGCCGGGAGCGGTCAGCTCCCTGGTGCTCTCCGCCGTCGTCGCCCTCGCCGTCGGCCTGGTCATCGGCTGGGTCGCCAACAAGCTGATGGGCATACTCGGCGACCCGACGCTGCAGATCGGCCTGACGCTGCTGGTGCCGTTCGTCGGCTACGTCCTCGCCGAGGAGTTCCACGGCTCCGGCGTCCTGGCCGTGCTGACCTGCGCGCTCTTCCTCGCCGAGTACGCGGTCGACGCCGACGACGTGATGGGCCGCCTCGCCGGTTACACCTTCTGGGAGATCGTCGACACCCTCGTCACCGGCGTCGCCTTCGGGCTGATCGGCCTGGAGATGCACAACGTCGTCGGCGCCGCGTCCGGCCACTGGACCGAACTGCTGCGGGCCGGTGCCGCCGTCGTCGCGGTGGTCGTCGTCGTCCGGCTGGTGTGGCTGCTGCCCGCCGCCTGGCTGGCGAAGCGGATGCACAAGCGCCGCGACTACGACGAGGACATCCCGATGTCGTGGCGGGAGACGCTCATCATGTGGTGGTCGGGGATGCGCGGGGTGGCGTCGGTGGCGCTGGCGCTGGCCATCCCGTACACCGTCGACGGCGGCGGGGACTTCCCGGCGCGTGAGGAGATTCTCTTCATCGCCTTCGCGGTGGTGCTCACCACCCTCATCGTGCAGGGCCTGACGCTGCCGTGGCTGGTGCGGAAGCTGCGGGTGAAGGCCGACACGGAGGCCGAGGACGAGCTGGAGCGGGCGCTGGCGCTCCGCGTCATCAAGGCGTCCAAGCACCGCCTCAAGGAGATCCTGGAGGTCGAGGAGCTGCCCGAGGAGGTCACCGAGCAGCTGGCCCGCCGCGCGTACGACATCGGGGCGCGCATCGCGCCGGACATCGTCGACGACGACCGGCGCGAACACTTCGAGAAGCGCATCACCCGCATGAAGAAGGTGCAGCGCATCCAGAACGAGATGCTGTCCGCCGCGCGCCACGAGGTGCTCGCCGCCCGCAACGAACCGGGCGCCGACCCGGAGATCGTCGACCGGGTGCTGCGCCAGCTCGACATGCGCAGCCTGCGCAGCACGCCGGAGGTGCACGAATGATCCCCGCGGGGCCCGGTCCGGTGGCGGGCCGGGCCCCGAGAGGTCAGTGCTCCTCGGGGGTGCGCTGCCGAACCGGCCCCAGGGGCCGGTCGGCGGGGGCCGCCGCGGTGGTGATCCGCGGCAGCGCGTAGGGGTGTTCGGCCGCCAGCCAGGCGATCAGCCGCTCGCGGACCCGGCAGCGCACCTGCCACAGCGCGTCCGAGTCGCGGGCGGTGACCAGTGCGCGGACCACCAGCGTCGACGGCGTGGTGTCCGTGACCAGCAGGCTCCAGGCGCGGCCGTCCCACTCCGGGCACTCCTGGAGGATCCGGTGCAGCTGCTCGCGCATCTCCTCCAGCGGCGCGGTGTGGTCGAGGTGGAGGAAGACCGTGCCGGTCAGCTGGGCGCCGCCGCGCGACCAGTTCTCGAACGGCGTGCCGGTGAAGTACGACACCGGCATGGTGATCCGCCGCTCGTCCCAGGTCCGCACGGTCAGGAACGTCAGGGTGATCTCCTCGATCGTGCCCATCTCGCCGTTGACCACGACCGTGTCACCGATGCGCACCATGTCGCCGAAGGCGATCTGGAGTCCGGCGAAGAGATTGCCCAGCGTGGACTGGGCGGCGACACCGGCGACGATGCCCAGCAGCCCGGCCGAGGCCAGTACGGAGGTGCCGACCGTCCGCATCGCCGGGAAGGTCAGCAGCATCGCCGCGGCCGCCACGATGATCACGATCGCGCTGACCACTCGCTGGATCAGCGTGATCTGCGTCCGTACCCGCCGCACCCGCGCCGCGTCGTGCGCGTTGGCGGCGTACCGCGAGTACGACGACTGGACGATGGCCGCCGCGGCGCGCACCGTCAGCCACGCCGACGCCGCGATCAGCACCAGCGTCAGCGCCCGGCCGATGCCCACCTTGTGGTCGCGCACCAGGTCCAGCCCGGTCGCGTCGTACGAACCGCGCAGCAGTGCCGCGCACAGCAGCACCTGCAACGGGATCCGGCAGCGCCGCAGCGCGCCCCACAGCGGGGTCTCCGGGTGGGCGGCGTCGATCCGGCGCAGTACGCGGTCGGCGAGCCAGCCCAGGACGGCCGTGACGACGACCGAACCGCCGATGACGCTCAGCGGGCGCAGTACGTCCTCCAGGGACACGTCGCAATTCCTCCTCGGCTTCGGGGTGCCCGTCCGCCGTACCCCGGGGTCGGCGTACGGCATCAGGGCACGGTACGGCACTCGGCGCGGGGCGGCTGTGACGGGGATCGCGGCGCGGCCTGGCAGGATGGGGGGCTGCGATCCGACCACAGGGATGTGATGTACGTGCCGGCCACCACCGAGCCCGCGACCAGCGGTTCCTCGACGATTGTGCTGTTCCATTCGGTGTGTGGGCTGCGCCCAGCGGTGCATGCGGCCGCCGACCGGCTGCGGGCCGCGGGCCATGAGGTGATCGTCCCGGATCTGTTCGACGGGCGGACCGCGGACTCCGTCGGTGACGGCATGGAGATCAAGGAGGAGATCGGCAAGGAGACGCTGCTGCGGCGCGCGGTGACGGCGGCGGCGCCGCACGCCGACCGCGGTCTGGTCTACGCCGGTTTCTCCTTCGGCGGCGCGGTGGCGCAGAATCTGGCGCTCGCCGACGAGAAGGCCCGCGGGCTGCTGCTGATGCACGGCACCTCGGACATCGCCGAGGACGCCGAGGCCGACGACCTGCCGGTCCAGCTGCATGTCGCGGACCCGGATCCGTTCGAGCCGCACGACTGGCTGACCGCCTGGTACCTCCAGATGCAGCGGGCCGGGGCCGACGTCGAGGTCTTCCGCTACCCGGGCGCCGGCCACCTCTTCACCGACCCGGACCTGCCCGACCACGACCCGGAGGCGGCGGAGAGCGCCTGGCGGACGGCGCTGGGGTTCTTGGCGTCGCTCTGAGATGAGCGGGGCGGGGCCGGGGTGCGTCTCCGGCCCGGCGCCCGCCCGCGTCCGGTAGGAGCGCACCGGAGCGCTGGTCGCCGCCGGGTCCCGCTTGTCGCAGACCGCGAAGTGGTCCATCTGCGTCCGCTCCGCGTCGACGTCGAGGACGCCGTAGCCGTGCGCGTCCATGTCCAGCCGCTTCACATGCCGGTTGGCGGCGCGGACGGCGGCGGCCGCGGGCAGCGGGACGGTCCCCGGGGCGACGTGCAGGATGTCGTCGAGGTTGTCCGAGGTGACGGACGCAGGGCGGCGGTGGCAGCCGCGGCCGTCACGGCGGTACGCGCGAGAGCTGGTCGTGATCGGTCGCGGCCGCTCACCCCACTGACCGGTACGCGCGGCGGGGAGCCTCCGGACGCGCCCGAATCGGAAATTCTTTCGCCCGCTGCCTGGCGGACACCTGCTGCGCTCGCTCAGCGCGCGCTCGGGTCCTTCTCCCCCTTGGTGATGCCGGGCGCGCCACCCGGGGCGCCGCTGTCCTTGCCGCCGCTGGGGTCCTTCTCGCCCTTGGCGATGCCGGGGCCGCCCTTCGCCGGGCCGAACTCCTTGTCGATCATCTTCTTGAAGTTGGCGTCGGCGAGCTGGTTGTACTGCTCCCGCGTCATCCGCTGCTGCGGCACCGGCGGCAGCACCAGCTTCTTGTCGCCGTGCAGGAAGGTCGGGGTGCCCTTGACGCCCTTGCGGCCGAACTGCGCGGTCATGTCCATCGCCCAGCGGTCGTAGGTGCCCTTCTTGACCGCCTGCTCGAAGCCCTTGTTGTGCGCCAGCTCCGGCACCTCGGACGCGATCTTGAGGAGGACGGAGTCCTTGGCGAACGCGTCGTCCTGCTCCTCCGGGTGGTTCTTCAGCGAGTAGAGCGCCGACTTGTACGTGAGGAACGCCTCCGGGCCGACGTTCAGGGCCGCGCCGAGCGCGCTGAGCGCGTTCTTGGAGCCCTCACCGTCCTGGGCGCCGTCGAGGAAGGTGTACATCGTGAAGCGGACCTTGTAGCGCCCGTCGTCGATGTCCTTGATCAGGGAGGCGCCGGAGGACTGCTCGAACGATGCGCACATCGGGCAGCGCAGGTCCTCGAAGACCTCCAGGGTCTCCTTGGCGCTCTTGTCGCCGATCAGGATCTCGGTGCCGTTCTTGCCCTGGGTGTGCGCCGGAGTGACCGACTTGGCCTCCTTGGCGGCTTCCCACCCGGTCGGCTCGGTCGCCTTCACCACGGCGAACCCGGCGCCGCCCGCGACGACCAGCACGCCCGCCACGACGGCGGCGACGGTCAGTTGGCGGCGTACCCGGTCCTTCTTCTTCTGCCGCTCCCGCTCGGCGCGGATCCGCTCACGGGCGGCCGACGGGGCCTTCTGGCTGGTGCCGTTGCTCATCTGTGTCCCGATCCCTCGGTGCTGCGACTGGCAGTTGCGTCGACGGCGTACGCACCGGACGGCGGCGGGCCGCGGTGCGGGGGACGGCGCATCAGCAGGAGGGTGGGGGGCATGCCGGGAGTCTGCCATGTCCACGGCAGACTCCCGAGTCAAGATTTGGCATCGGGCGACGGGCGCGGACCCGCCGCCCGGCGCCTTACTTCACGCCCTTGTCGATGAAGGAGTTGAAGGACTCCGGGGTGGTCGGGGCGACCTTGCTCGGGCCGCTGTCGACGCCGATCACCTTGCCGTCGAGCTTGAGCGTCGGGGTGTTCTTGACGTCGTCGTGCGAGTTGAACTCGACGGACATCTCCAGCGCCCAGCGGTCGAAGACGCCCGACTTCACGCCCTTCTCGAAGTCCTTGTTGCCCTTCAGCGCGGGCACGGTGTCGGCGACCTTGAGCAGGTAGGCGTCGTCGGCGAACTTGTCCGGACCCATCTCGTCCGGGTGGAACTCCTTGGAGTACAGGGCTTCCTTGTACTTCAGGAACGCGTCCGGGCTGACGTTCAGCGCCGAGCCCAGGGCGCTCAGCGCGTTCTTGGAGCCGGTGCCCTTGAGGTTGGCGTCCAGGAAGGTCGCCAGATGGAACTGGGCCTTGTACTTGCCGTCCTTGATGTCCTTCCGGACGGTCTCGCCGACGTTCTGCTCGAAGTTGGCGCAGCCGGGGCAGCGCGGGTCCTCGAACAGCTCCAGGGTGTGCTTGGCGTCCGCCTTGCCGATGACGAGGGTGGTGCCCTTGTCGCCGGAGGTGTGCGCGGGCTTGACCAGCTTGGCCTTGGCCGCCTTGGCCCACGCCTTGTTGTCGCCGGCCATGTCGTTCACGGTGGCGGTGGCGCCGGAGCCGCCGTCGCCGCCGGACTTGGCGACCATCACGCCGATGCCGCCGGCGATCGCCAGCACCGCGACGATCGCGCCGCCGACGGTCAGCTGCCGCCGCGTCTTGTCCTTCTTCGCCTGCCGTTCACGCTCGGCGCGCAGCCGCTCGCGCGCCGCCTGCTTGTTGACCTGGTTGTTGCGGTTGCTCATGAGATGTCTCCGTGGAAATCCGTGGGAAGGGTGCGGTGCGTACGGGCGCGTACGCACCCGGGGCGGGCGGTACGCGCGCTGCGGCCCCGTAAGGGCTCAGGCAGCGAGCACGCAGGGCGGTCCACGGCGGACGACGGAGTGCACCAGCAGCGGCGGGCGGTGCGCGGACGGGCCGTCGGCACCGCGCCGGACGGCCGGGCGCTCCGGGGCGGGCACCCGCACGGCCATCGCGACGGCGGCCAGCAGCGGCCGGAACGCGAAGTGGGCGACCGCGCCGAGCAGCTGCGCCAGCGCCGCCTCGCCGCGGCGCAGCCAGGCGGCGGCCAGCAGCCCGACGAGCAGATGCGCGACGAGCAGCAGCCAGCCGGCCACGGCGGGGACGGCGAGCAGCGGCCCGACGCCGCGCCCGGAGAACTGGGCCAGCGGCGTGCCGACGTCACCGCCGCCACAGAGCAGATCGATGCCCAGGGTGTGCAGCGGACCGGTCACCGGGCCGCCGGACAGGCCGTAACAGGCGTGCTGGCCGTAGCTGAAGACCGCGTCGGCGGCCAGCTCCAGCGGCAGCAGCAGGGCGGCGATCCGCCCGAAGCCCCGCTCCCGCCCGGCCAGCGCGTAGGCGATTGCGAAGACCCCGGCCGAGACGACGGCGACGGTGGTCAGGGGCAGCGGCATCCGGGTCAGCAGCACATGGGACGCCGCGGACAGCGTCACGCACAGCGCTGTGAAAAGCGCCGCACGCACCGCCCGCAGGTGTGCCGCCGAGATGTCCATTGCCAGCGAGTGTGCCATGAACCCGCGCGGGTGTTCCCCGAGGGTGCGGGGCCGACGCCGTCCCCGTCGGCCCGGGGCCGGTTTCCGCAGCGTGCGCACGGCTTCCGGGGCCGTTCCCGTGGTGCGCCGACGGCCGTCGGGGCCGGTGCGCCGCGGCCGTCCCGCGGGGCGTCCGCCACCCGCCCGCGAGGGCCGCGGGGCGTTCGCGGAGGCCCGCGTTCCGGGTCGCGGCGGAGCTCCGTTGTCGGTGCCGGGTCGTAGACTTCGAAGCTGCCCACACCATTCGCGGTGCGGCGTCCCGGACGCCGTCCGTCCCCTTGCCGTGCCCTCGTCCGCCGCCCTTCTCCGGAGGTCTCCCGCCGTGGCCAAGCCGCCTTTCACGCACCTGCACGTCCACACCCAGTACTCGCTGCTGGACGGTGCCGCGCGGCTCAAGGACATGTTCGCCGCGTGCAACGAGATGGGCATGACGCACATCGCCATGTCCGACCACGGCAACCTCCACGGCGCGTACGACTTCTTCCACTCCGCGCAGAAGGCCGGGGTCACCCCGATCATCGGCATCGAGGCGTATGTCGCCCCCGAGTCGCGGCGGCTCAAGCGCAAGGTGCAGTGGGGCCAGCCGCACCAGAAGCGCGACGACGTCTCCGGTTCCGGTGGTTACACCCACAAGACCATCTGGGCGGCGAACAAGACCGGTCTGCACAACCTCTTCCGCCTCTCCTCGGACGCCTACGCCGAGGGCTGGCTGCAGAAGTGGCCGCGGATGGACAAGGAGACCATCGCGAAGTGGTCGGAGGGCCTGATCGCCTCCACCGGCTGCCCCTCCGGTGAGCTCCAGACCCGCCTGCGGCTGGGCCAGTACGACGAGGCCCGTAAGGCGGCCGGTGAGTACCAGGACATCTTCGGCAAGGAGCGGTACTTCCTGGAGCTGATGGACCACGGCATCGACATCGAGCGCCGGGTCCGCGAGGACCTCCTCAAGATCGGCAAAGAGGTCGGCATCCCGCCGCTGGTCACCAACGACTCGCACTACACCTACGCGCACGAGGCCACCGCCCACGACGCGCTGCTGTGCATCCAGACCGGCAAGAACCTCTCGGACCCCGACCGCTTCCGCTTCGACGGCACCGGCTACTACCTCAAGACCACCGACGAGATGTACGCCATCGACTCCTCGGACGCCTGGCAGGAGGGCTGCCGCAACACCCTCCTGGTCGCCCAGCAGATCGACACCGACGGGATGTTCGAGAAGCGCGACCTGATGCCGAAGTTCGACATCCCCGAGGGCTACACCGAGGTCACCTGGTTCCAGGAGGAGGTCCGGGTCGGCATGGACCGCCGCTTCCCCAGCGGCGTCCCCGACGACCGCCAGAAGCAGGTCGAGTACGAGATGGACATCATCATCCAGATGGGGTTCCCGGGGTACTTCCTCGTCGTCGCCGACTTCATCATGTGGGCGAAGAACAACGGCATCGCGGTGGGCCCCGGCCGTGGCTCCGCGGCCGGTTCGATCGTCGCGTACGCCATGGGCATCACCGACCTCGACCCGATCGAGCACGGCCTGATCTTCGAGCGGTTCCTCAACCCCGAGCGCGTCTCCATGCCCGACGTCGACATCGACTTCGACGAGCGCAGGCGCGTCGAGGTGATCCGGTACGTCACGGAGAAGTACGGCGCCGACAAGGTCGCCATGATCGGCACCTACGGCAAGATCAAGGCGAAGAACGCCATCAAGGACTCCGCCCGCGTCCTCGGCTACCCGTACGCGATGGGCGACCGCCTCACCAAGGCGATGCCCGCCGACGTCCTCGGCAAGGGCATCGACCTCTCCGGCATCACCGACCCCAAGCACCCCCGCTACAGCGAGGCGGGCGAGATCCGCTCGATGTACGAGAACGAGCCGGACGTCAAGAAGGTCATCGACACCGCCAAGGGCGTCGAGGGCCTGGTCCGGCAGATGGGTGTGCACGCGGCGGGCGTGATCATGTCCAGCGAGCCGATCGTCGACCACGCCCCGGTCTGGGTGCGCCACACCGACGGCGTGACCATCACGCAGTGGGACTACCCCCAGTGCGAGTCGCTGGGCCTGCTGAAGATGGACTTCCTCGGCCTGCGCAACCTCACCATCATGGACGACGCCGTGAAGATGGTGGAGGCCAACAAGGGCATCAAGCTGGACCTCCTGGAGATCCCGCTGGACGACCCCAAGACGTACGAACTCCTCTGCCGCGGTGACACGCTCGGCGTCTTCCAGTTCGACGGTGGTCCGATGCGGTCGCTGCTGCGCCAGATGCAGCCCGACAACTTCGAGGACATTTCCGCCGTCTCGGCCCTGTACCGCCCGGGCCCGATGGGCATGAACTCCCACACCAACTACGCCGAGCGCAAGAACGGCCGCCAGGAGATCACCCCGATCCACCCGGAGCTGGAGGAGCCGCTCAAGGAGGTCCTGGGCCTGACCTACGGCCTCATCGTGTACCAGGAGCAGGTGCAGAAGGCCGCCCAGATCGTCGCCGGGTACTCGCTCGGCGAGGCCGACATCCTCCGCCGCGTCATGGGCAAGAAGAAGCCCGAGGAGCTGGAGAAGAACTTCGTCCTCTTCCAGGCGGGCGCCAAGAAGAACGGCTTCAGCGACCAGGCGATCCAGGCGCTGTGGGACGTCCTGGTCCCGTTCGCCGGCTACGCCTTCAACAAGGCGCACTCCTCCGCGTACGGCCTGGTCACCTACTGGACCGCCTACCTCAAGGCCAACTACCCGGCCGAGTACATGTCCGGGCTGCTCACCTCCGTGCGCGACGACAAGGACAAGTCGGCGGTCTATCTGAACGAATGCCGCCGCATGGGCATCAAGGTGCTCCCGCCGAACGTCAACGAATCGCTGGCCAACTTCGCGGCCCAGGGCGACGACGTGATCCTCTTCGGCCTCACCGCGGTCCGTAACGTCGGCCAGAACGTCGTCGATTCGATCATCCGCTGCCGCAAGGCCAAGGGGAAATACGCCTCGTTCCCCGATTACCTCGACAAGGTCGACGCGGTCGTCTGCAACAAGCGCACCACCGAATCGCTGATCAAGGCGGGCGCGTTCGACGAGATGGGGCACACCCGTAAGGGCCTCACCGCGCAGTACGAGCCGATGATCGACAACGTCGTGCAGGTCAAGCGCAAGGAGGCCGAGGGACAGTTCGACCTCTTCGGCGGCATGGGCGACTCCGCCGACGGGGCTTCCGACGGCCCCGGTTTCGGCCTCGACGTCGAGTTCTCCGACGTGGAGTGGGACAAGACGTACCTCCTCGCCCAGGAGCGCGAGATGCTGGGCCTGTACGTCTCCGACCACCCGCTGTTCGGCCTCGAACACGTCCTGTCGGACAAGGCGGACGCCGCCATCGCCCAGCTGACCGGTGGCGACTACTCCGACGGCTCGATCGTGACCATCGGCGGCATCATCTCGGGCCTCCAGCGCAAGATGACCAAGCAGGGCAACGCCTGGGCCATCGCCACCGTCGAGGACCTGGCGGGCTCCCTGGACTGCATGTTCTTCCCCGCCACCTACCAGCTGGTCTCCACCCAGCTCGTCGAGGACGCGGTGGTCTTCGTCAAGGGACGGCTGGACAAGCGCGAGGACGTGCCCCGGCTGGTCGCCATGGAGATGATGGTCCCCGACCTCTCGGAGGCGGGCGCCAACGCCCCCGTGACGATCACCATCCCGACGCTGAAGGTCACCCCGCCGCTGGTCGAGAAGCTCGGCGAGGTGCTGACCAGCCACCGCGGCTCCACCGAGGTGCGGATCAAGCTCCAGGGCACCCGCAAGACCACGGTCCTCCGCCTCGACCGGCACCGCGTCACGCCCGACCCGTCGCTCTTCGGCGACCTGAAGGTGCTGCTCGGCCCGTCCTGCCTGGCCGGCTGAGCATCTCCGGACACCCGAGGGGCGCGCCCGGTGCGGGCGCGCCCCTCAACTTCTCCACGGCGGACGTCCGTTGGAACGTCGCCGACGGCGGTGTCAGCTGCGTCAGTTGTGCCCGAAGCGCCGCTGGTGCTTGCGCGCGACGTCCGCCGGGCTGCCCTGCGCCGACTGCTGCGGCTGCTGGATCGCCTCGATCGTCGACTTCCGGGCGTCCTCGCGGCCCTGGGCCGGGCCGCCCTGCTGCTGCTTACTTCGGTCCTTCTTGTGCTTGGCCATGACCGTGCCTCCTGAGGGGGATCCTGTGATCGGGCCGTGACCAGACTTACACGCGGGACGAAAGCCTGCATTTCCGGCAATTACCATGAGTGATAAGGGGATCCGTGCGCCCCGCCCGCGCCGTCCGCACGCGCTCCCGCACCATCCGCCACGCCGAAGATCGAGTTCCGGCAGTTAACCCCCGTACGGTCGGGCAGACTCGAAGGAAAGCCGAAGGAAACTCGCGCCGGGGGGCGATCGGACTTCAGCACCTCCAGGGAAGAGGGTGGATCGTGGATCGCTGCGTCGTCCTGGTGGACGCCGGATACTTGCTCGGCGCCGCCGCCAGCCTGCTTGCCGGAGAGCCCGCCCGGTCCCGGATCACCGTGGACCACGCGGCCCTCATCCAGGGCCTGCGCCGCCGGGCCGAGGCCGACACCGAGCGGCCGCTGCTGCGGATCTACTGGTTCGACGGCGCCCCCGACCGCGTCCCGCAGCCCGAACACCGGCGGCTGCGGGTCATGCCCCGCGTCACCGTCCGCCTCGGCGCCCTGACCCGCAGCGACGGCCGCTGGGCGCAGAAGGGCGTGGACGCCGCCATGCACGCCGAGCTGACCGAACTCGCCCGCAACCGCGCCTGCTCCGACATCGTCCTGGTCACCGGCGACGGGGATCTGCTGCCCGGCCTGATGTCCGCCAAGGAACACGGCGTCGCCGTCCACCTCTGGGCCGTCCAGGCCGCCGACGGCGACTACAACCAGTCCGAGGACCTGGTCGCCGAGGCCGACGAACGCCGCGTCCTGGACCGCGCCTGGATCACCCGTGCCGTCCGCGCCAAGGAGCTGGGCGGCCCCTGCGCCCCGCCGCCGGTGCCCCGCCCGGAGATCGCCGCGATCCTCTCCGCGCCGCTGCCCGAGTCCGCGGTGGCCGCCGCTGCCGCCGCCACGTCCACCACCGGCACCACCGACCGCCCCCACGACCCGGACGGCGTGGCGGCCCCCGCGCCCGCCCGGCCCGGCGCCCGCGACATCGCGCCCGCCGACACCAACGGCTCGGGCGCCACCAAGGTCGTCCCCACCCCCAAGGACCTCGCCGGTCTCGGCCGCGCCCACTCCACCGCCACCGCGTCCGCCGCACCCCAGACCCCCGCCGCGAGCGCCACCCTTCGCTGGTCGTCCGACCGCGGCTGGGTCGAGCGCGGCGGCCCCGCGGGCGAGCCCTCCGAGACCGCTTCGCTGCCCACCCTCGCCCAGCTCACCAGCGCCGAACAGCGCTGGGCCGACCGCGAGGAGGACATCACCGCCGTCAGCGGCGACCCGTTCGAGGTCGGCCAGGTCTTCGCCCGCCGCTGGACCGAACGCCTCTCGGACACCCTCCATCTCCAGCAGCTCTCCACCGAGTACCCGCGTATCCCGCACCGCATCGACGGTGAACTGCTGCGCTACGCCGCCCGCTTCGGCCTCCTCGCCCATAAGGACGACCAGATCGACGAGCACGACCGGTACGCGATCCGGGCCGGGTTCTGGCGCGAGGTGGACCTGCGCACCGCCGCCGGACACACCTCCGTGGCCGACTGACGCTGCCCCGCCCGCCGCCCCGCGAGCCGGGCGCGGCCCGCGGGCGCGTACCCTCGTAGCTCGTGAGCACGGGCACGGAACAGGCGGAGCAGGGCGGGACGGTCTGCGCCGTGCGGGACCTGATCAAGACGTACCCCGCGACGCGCGGGCGCCGCGGCGTGGCACGCACCCCCGCGGTACGCGCCAGTGACGGCATCACTCTCGACATCCGCCGCGGCGAGATCTTCGGGCTGCTCGGCCCCAACGGTGCCGGGAAGTCCACCCTCGTCCGCCAGCTCACCGGTCTGCTGCGGCCCGACTCCGGCAGCGTCCACGTCCTCGGCCACGATGTGGTCCGCCACCCCGAGCGCGCCGCCCGGCTCCTCGGCTACCTCGGCCAGGAGTCCACCGCCCTCGACGAGATGACCGTCGCGCTGGCCGTGGAGACCACCGGCCGCCTGCGGGGCCTGGGCCCGTACGAGGCCCGCGCCGAGCGCGACGCCGTCCTTGCCGAACTGGCCCTCGACGGCCTCGCCGACCGCCCGCTGAAGAAGCTCTCCGGCGGCCAGCGCCGCCTCGCCTGCTTCGCCGCCGTCCTCACCGGCGACCGCCCGTTGCTCGTCCTGGACGAGCCGACCACCGGCATGGACCCGGTCGCCCGCCGCGCCGTCTGGGCCGCCGTCGACCGCCGCCGCGCCGAACGCGGCGCCACCGTGCTGCTGGTGACCCACAACGTCCTGGAGGCCGAGACCGTCCTGGACCGCGTCGCGGTGATCGACCGGGGCAAGGTCATCGCCTGCGACACGCCCGGCGGGCTGAAGGAGCGGGTCAGCGACGAGGTCCGCCTCGACCTGGTCTGGCGCGACCGGCCGCCGCTGGATGTCCCCGAGGTCGCGGCGCTGGAGTCCGCCGCGCACGTCGCGGGCCGCCGCTGGACCCTGCGGCTCCCCGCCGACCGGGCCCGCGCCGCCGTCGCCGACGTCACCTCCGGTGCCGCCTTCGCGGCGCTGGACGATTTCACCCTCGCCACCCCGAGCCTGGAGGATGTCTACCTCGCACTCGGCGGCCGCGCCGAGGGACTGGTCAAGGCGTGAACCGCCGGGGTGTACGGCCGTCGCGCCGCGCCGCCGAACCGAAAGGCAGAGTGAACGCGTGAGTGGGGTTTCCGCGCAGGCCGTGGCCGGGGCGGCACCGACGGGCGGGCGGGCACGGTCCGACGGAACCCCGGACGCGCCCGGCCGGGAGGCGTGGCCCGCCCCGCTGGCCCCGCGCGCCCGGCTGCTGCCCGCGCTCGGCGCCGTCTACCGCGCCCAGCTCTCCCGCGCCCGGGTCGCCCGTATCCCGCTGCTCTTCGTCGCCACTTTTCAGTCCGTCGGGATCATGGTCCTGATGCGTGGGGTGGCCGACGGGCCCGCCGAGGCGCGCGCCGTGGTCGCCGGATCCAGCGTGCTGGTCGTCGCGTTCGTCGCCCTCAACCTGCTGGCGCAGTACTTCGGGCAGCTACGGGCCGGTGGCGGTCTCGACCACTACGCGACGCTGCCGGTGCCGCCCGCCGCCGTGGTGCTGGGCGCGGCCGCCGCGTACGCGTCGTTCACCGTCCCCGGCACGGTCGTCACGGCGGTCATCGGCTGTGTGCTGTTCCAGCTGCCGATGGCGCATCTGTGGGTGCTCGCCGCCGTCCTGCCGCTGGCCGGTGCGGCGCTCGCCGGGCTCGGCGCGTTCCTCGGGCTGCTGGCGCCGCGCCAGGAGCTGGCGACCCTGTGCGGGCAGCTCGGCATGTCGGCGGCGCTGCTGCTCGGCGTGTTGCCCGCCGAGCGGCTGCCCGCGGTCCTCGGCCTCGCCCGCGACCTGCTGCCGTCGACGTACGGCGTGGAGGCGCTGATCCGCACCTTCGACGCGGACCCGGACTGGCTCGCGGTCGGCGTCGACCTGGGCGTCTGCGCCGGGGTGGGGCTGCTCGCGCTGACCGCCGCGACCTGGGCGTTCCGCCGCGCGGCGACCCGCTGACCGGTCGCCCGTCCGGCGACATCGCGCCCGGTCGCCGTCCTGCTGCCGGAGTCACCCTGCCCACCTGGCACGATGACGGGGTGACCGCACCGCTGACGCCACGCGACAACCAACCGCCCGAAGAGCCGCACACCCCGCCGACCGCCTCCGGCGCCGGTTCGTCGGCCGAGCCGCCGTCGCATCCGCCGACCGGGAATGACGCGCCGGTCGACCCGCCGCTCGGCCAGGAGTTGCGCGAGGCCGCGCTGACCGTTCTCGTGCTCGCGCTCGTCGGCGCGCTGCTCGGCCTGCTCTGGCTCTGGCTGGCCCCGCGCATCCCGCTGGTCGCCGACACCCACAACGTCTATCTGAAGGACACCGAGGGCGAGGAGGCGATCGGCGCCGACGGCGTCTTCCTCCTGATCGCGGCCGGTTTCGGCATCGTCAGCGCCGCCGTGCTGTTCCGGCTGCGCCGCCGAGGCGGCGTCCCGCTGGTGATCGCGCTGGCCGTCGGCGGCCTGCTCGGCTCCGTCCTGGGCTGGCAGCTCGGCATGGTGCTGGGCCCGACCGACGACCTCGCCGCACACGCCGCGCAGGTCGGCCCCGGCGTGGTCTTCGACGGACCGCTGCGGCTCCAGGCCATGGGCGTGCTGCTGGCCTGGCCGATCGCCGCGATGGTGACGCATCTGGCGCTGACCGGCCTCTTCGGCCCGCGCGACGAGGAGCCGCCCCTGCCGGGGACGCCGGTGCCGGGGGCGCCGGATCTGACGAAGGATGATCCGGCGGCCTGAGCGGGCCGTCGGTCGTCGGCCGGGAAGCGCCGCCTGATCGGGAGTGGCCGGGGCGGACGCGGCGCCCGGCCCGGCGCCGTTCGGCCGGGCCGGGCCGTACAACCGAGCCCGCCCGGCCCGATGCCGTTCAGCTGAGCGCCGGGCCCGGTACCGCTCAGCCCCGCCCGATGGCCGCGACCACGGCCCCGGTGAGGGCGACAAGATCCGCCGGGGCCAGTTCGACCTCCAGGCCGCGGCGGCCCGCCGAGACGCAGACCGTGGGACGGCCCTCGGCGGAGGCGTCCACGACCGTCCGCAGCCGCTTGCGCTGGCCCAGCGGGGAGATGCCGCCGCGGACGTAGCCGGTGCTGCGTTCGGCGGCGGCCGGGTCGGCCATCGCCGCCCGCTTGCCGCCCACCGCCGCGGCCAGTGCCTTGAGGTCGAGGGAGCCGGAGACCGGCACCACCGCGACGGTCAGCGCGCCGTCGACATCCGCCAGCAGCGTCTTGAACACCTGCTCGGGCGCGACCCCCAGCGCCTCGGCGGCCTCCTCGCCGTACGAGGCGGCGGCCGGATCGTGGGTGTAGGTGTGCACGGTGAAGGGCACGCCCGCGGCGGTCAGCGCGACCGTCGCCGGGGTGCCGCCCGCCGCGGACTGGGCGCCCTGGGCCTTCTTCGACTTCTTGGACAACTCGTCGGCGCCTTGCGTTCGGGAGCGGGGACCGGGCGCGCGGCCCGGTGTCACGGCCGCGCGGCGAGGTCAGTTGGGGCTGGTCGGCCGCCGGGTCAGCTCCACGGCCGGCAGCGACGGGAGCTTACCGAGCACCGCCGACTCATGGCGCAGGATTTTCAGCTCCTGGCCGAGCCGGTCCGCGGTGTCCGGCGCCGCCAGCAGCCGCTGCTTGGCCGGGACGTCGAGCACCGCCGCCGCGGCGACCAGGTACGACAGCACCGACGGATCGCCCGGCAGATCCTGCCCACCGGCCAGCGTCCGCTCGTTCGCCCAGGCCAGCCGCTTCTGATACGTACGGAACGCCCGGACGACGCCGGACGCGAGGGCCCCGGCGCCCTCGCCGCCGTCCTCGTCCAGCTCCTCCACCTCGGCGGTCAGATACGGCCCGGAGGCGTCCACCGACAGCAGCCGGAAACGGGTGGTGCCCGTGGCCAGGACCTCGTAGCCGGAGTCCTCCTCGGTGGACTTCGCCCGGATCGTCGCCGCGTCGGCGACACAGCCGATGGTGTGGAACGCGGCCATCGGGTCGTCGCCGAACCCGGCGGCGGGCCCGCCCGCGGCCGGAAGCGTGGCGTCCGGCATGCCCTGGGCGGTCGGCGCCACCTCACGGCCGTCGCGGATCGCGATCACCCCGAACCGGCGCTCGTCCTCGGGCAGCTCACCGAGGTCGCGCATCAGCGCCCGGTAGCGGGCCTCGAAGACGTTCAGTGGGAGAACGAGTCCGGGGAACAGCACCGAGTTGAGCGGGAACAGCGGCAGGCGTACAGAGGTCACAGCGGGTAAGCCTAGAGGCTGGGCCGCGCCACCCGGATGCCGGGCGCCACGCCGAGAGCGAAAGCCCCGGTGGCGGCCCCTTACCGGCACCGGGCGCCGCCTGCGCGGGGACGGGCGTCCGCGGCCCGCTCCCGCCGCGCGGCCCGCTACTGCCGCCGCAGCAACCGTGACGCGCCCGCCGCGACCGTCGTGGCCAGGATCCAGCCCGCGATGATCAGCACCGCAGCCACCCACTGCGCCCCGCCCCGTGGGTTCCACGCCGCCCGCTGGTTCAGGTCGATCACCGGCAGCAGCAGATCCAGGACGTACAGATACGGGTTCCACGGCGGCGCCTCGTCGCTCTTGAGGGGCGGGGGCGGCGAGGAGGTGAAGAAGACCGTGCCCAGCGCCCACAGGATCGCCATCCACAGCGCGGCCCGCCCCGGGCGGTAGCCGTACGCCACCGTCCAGTCCTGGAGGAAGCCCCACGCCTTCCCGGCCAGTGGCAGCGTCTCGCGCCGCCGCCGCTGCTTGGCCAGCAGCACCACCCGCGCGTCCGCGTCCTCCCCGCTGGAGCGCAGCGCCGTGGCCAGCATCTCGTACGGCTCCGGCGCGTACTCCGGCGTCGCCGCCGCCACCCACTGCAACCGCGCCGCCAGCGGGAAGTGCCCCCGGGGGATCAGCGTCTCGTACGCGAACCCGGCCATCTGGAGTCCGCCCGCGCCGGGCCAGCTCGCGGAGCGGTCGACGAGGTTGACGACCCGGGCGCCCGAGACGATCACCCGCCCCCGCTGCGGACGCTCCCCGAGAAACCGCAGCTCGGGCGTCTGGATACGGCGCAGCGACAGCTCCTGGTCGGACTCCATCACGAACCGCGCGTGCTCCAGATCGACCGCGTCGCCGAACCGCCCGTCGTCCAGCCGCATCCCGCCCTCGCACTCGAACCGCTGCATCCGCGTCCCGCGCGGCGGCGTGGTGACCGTGCCGTACGCCGGGGTGTGGACCGTGCCGAACGGGGGAGTGGCGCCGGAGGCGAACGGGGAGTTCGCCAGGCCCGCGGCCGTCAGGTGCAGGGTGCGCTCGACGGTCAGCTGCGGGGCGTTCAGCGCGCGGCGGCCGAACGGGTTGCTCAGCCGGCTGCCGCGCAGGCTCAGCGACCCGCCGACGGTCGCGCCGCGCAGCGACAGCTCGCCGTACGACTCCAGCATCTCGGCATGGAGGTCCTGGGTGACGGTCAGCCCGTCCGCCAGGATCGAGCGGCCCTGGCGGTCCTTGTGCACCACCGCCTGGCTCAGCAGCAGATCCGTGCCGATGTGCGCGTCGGTCAGGCGGACGCCGGAGAGCACCACGCACCGCGGCAGATGCAGATCGCCCTCGGTGGTCAGCCGCGCCGCCTCCAGCCGGGGCAGTGCGCAGTTCACCAGCCGCACCGTCGTGAAGTGCGCCTCGGGTAAGACCACCTCGCCCTCGAACCGGCAGTCCCGCAGCTCGACGAATGGCTTGATCGAGCCGCCCGCGACATCGAGGATGTCGGTGATGTACGCGCCGGTGACCTTCAGCGCCGAGACCCGCCCGGGCTGCGCCGGCGGCCCGTCGAGCAGCAGCAGCGCCAGCACCCGCGCGCGTATCCGGCGCTCCGGGCCCCACAGATGGCGGCCGTGCGGATCGTCCCGGGATGGATCCCCGATGTGCAGGTCGCAGGTGCTGCCGTTGCGGAACGCCTGCCACATGCTCCATTCCGCCGAGGTCAGCTGCAGATCCGCCGGTGCGTCCCCGTCCCCGGGCTCGATCACTGTCGTATCCCCCTTTCGTCTCTGTCCGGATACGTCCCGCGCGCCGGCCGCCGTCCGCGCGTCACACCGGTACGCGAAGCGGGAACCGGGGGCGGGCGGCGGGACACGCCGAAGCCGTCACCTGGCCTTTGCCCGCCCCGTGACCTGTTGAACACGCGTGGTCAGGGCCAACTCCGGTCAACTTCACCGGCCCGTCCGGAGCGCATTGTGCGGTGTATCACTGAGTGATACGGCGGGCCGGACCGGAGGGCGGGTCTGAGACACTGGGAGGGTGATCTCCCGAATCGATCTGCGCGGTGACGCCCTTCCCGAGGGCGGCGCCCTGCGCGACCTGCTGCCCCGTGCCGAGTTCGACGTGGAAGCCGCCCTGGAGAAGGTGCGGCCCATCTGCGAGGACGTGCGCCATCGCGGCACCGCCGCGCTGATCGACTGCGCGCGGCGGTTCGACGGTGTCGAGATCGAGCGGGTCCGGGTCCCGGACGAAGCGCTGGGGCGCGCCCTGGCCGAGCTGGACCCGGCCGTCCGCGCCGCCCTGGAGGAGTCCATCCGGCGCGCCCGGCTCGTCCACCGCGAACAGCGCCGTACGGACACCACCACCAAGGTCGTCCCCGGCGGCACGGTCACCGAGCGCTGGGTGCCGGTCGAGCGGGTCGGGCTGTACGTCCCGGGCGGCCTCGCCGTCTACCCGTCGTCCGTCGTGATGAACGTCGTCCCCGCCCAGGAGGCGGGCGTCGAGGGCGTCGCGGTCACCTCGCCGCCGCAGAAAGAGTTCGGCGGCCTGCCGCACCCGACCATCCTCGCCGCCTGCGCGCTGCTCGGTGTCGACGAGGTCTACGCCGCCGGTGGCGCCCAGGCCATCGCGATGTTCGCGTACGGCACCGACGAGTGCCGCCCGGTCAACCTCGTCACCGGCCCCGGCAACATCTTCGTCGCCTCCGCCAAGCGCCTGCTCAAGGGCCGGATCGGCATCGACGCCGAGGCCGGGCCCACCGAGATCGCGGTGCTCGCCGACGCCACCGCCGACCCGCGGCACGTCGCCTCCGACCTGATCAGCCAGGCCGAGCACGACACCCTCGCCGCCGCCGTCCTCGTCACCGACTCAGCCGAGCTGGCCGAAGCCGTCGAGGCCGAGCTGAAGACGCAGGTCGCCGCGGCCAAGCACGTCGAGCGGATCACCGAGGCGCTGGCCGGGCGGCAGTCCGCGATCGTCCTCGTCGACGGTCTCGACGCGGGCCTGACGGTCGTCGACGCGTACGGCGCCGAGCACCTGGAGATCCAGACCGCCGACGCCTCCGCCGTCGCCGCCCGGGTCCGCAACGCCGGAGCGGTCTTCGTCGGCCCGTACGCCCCGGTCTCCCTGGGCGACTACTGCGCCGGTTCCAACCACGTCCTGCCGACGGGCGGCTGCGCCTGCCACTCCTCGGGCCTGTCCGTGCAGTCGTTCCTGCGCGGCATCCATGTCGTGGACTACTCCCGCGACGCGCTGGCCGAGGTCGCCCACCATGTGGTGACCCTCGCCGAGGCCGAGGACCTCCCGGCCCACGGCGCCGCCGTCCTGGCGCGTTTCCCCGAAGGGGAGCGCGAGGATCGCAACGACTGGAAGGTCCCGCAGAGCAAGTGACGAACAGCTCCGACGCGTTCCCCTGGGACGCGCTCCCCATCCGGGACGAACTGCGCGGCAAGACCCCGTACGGCGCCCCGCAGCTGGACGTGCCGGTCCGGCTGAACACCAACGAGAACCCCTACCCGCTGCCCGAGGAGCTGGTCCGGCGGATCGCCGAGCGGGTCGCCGACGCCGCCCGCGACCTCAACCGCTACCCGGACCGCGACGCCGTCGAGCTCCGCACCGAGCTGGCCCGCTATCTCTCCCGCACCGGCGGTCACCCGGTCACCGAGGAGCAGGTCTGGGCGGCCAACGGCTCCAACGAGATCCTTCAGCAGCTGCTCCAGGCCTTCGGCGGCCCCGGCCGCGCCGCCCTCGGCTTCGAGCCCTCGTACTCCATGCACGGGCTGATCTCCCGCGGCACCGGCACCGAGTGGATCTCCGGGCCCCGCAACGACGACTTCACCATCGACGTCGCGGCGGCCCGGGCGCTGATCGCCGAGCGCCGCCCCGACGTGGTCTTCATCTGCTCGCCGAACAACCCCACCGGCACCGCCGTCGCCGCCGATACGGTCCTCGCGCTGTACGACGCCGCGCAGGCCGCGCGGGCCGAGACCGGCGGCGCGCTGGTGGTGATCGACGAGGCGTACGGCGAGTTCAGCCACCGTCCGTCGCTCCTGCCGCTGATCGAGGGCCGGCGCAACCTCGTCGTCTCGCGGACGATGTCGAAGGCGTTCGGCGCCGCCGGGCTCCGCCTCGGCTACCTCGCCGCCGACCCGGCCGTGGTCGGCGCCGTCCAGCTGGTCCGGCTGCCGTACCACCTCTCCGCGGTGACGCAGGCGACGGCGCTGGCCGCCCTGGAGCACACCGACACCCTGCTGAGCTACGTCGACCAGCTCAAGGCCGAACGCGACCGGCTGGTCACGGAGCTGCGCGCGGCGGGCTGCGAGGTCGTCGACTCCGACGCCAACTTCGTACAGTTCGGCCGGTTCGACGGCGCGGGCGGCGCGCACGCCGCCTGGCAGGCACTCCTCGACCGGGGCGTCCTGGTCCGGGACAACGGCGTGCCGGGCTGGCTGCGGGTCTCCGCGGGCACCCCGGACGAGAACGACGCGTTCCTCGAAGCGGTACGCGAACTGATGAAGGAGCAGAGCGCATGAGCCGCGTCGGACGCGTCGAGCGCACCACCAAGGAAACCTCGGTGCTCGTCGAGATCGACCTCGACGGCACCGGCCAGGTCGATGTGGCGACGGGTGTGGGTTTCTACGACCACATGCTCGACCAGCTCGGCCGCCACGGCCTCTTCGACCTCACCGTCAAGACCGACGGTGATCTGCACATCGACACCCACCACACCATCGAGGACACCGCCCTCGCGCTCGGCGCCGCCTTCCGGCAGGCGCTCGGCGACAAGGTGGGCATCTACCGCTTCGGCAACTGCACCGTCCCGCTCGACGAGTCCCTGGCGCAGGTCACCGTCGATCTCTCCGGCCGCCCGTACCTCGTGCACACCGAGCCGGAGAACATGGCGCCGATGATCGGCGCCTACGACACGACGATGACCCGGCACATCTTCGACTCGTTCGTCGCCCAGGCGCAGATCGCCCTGCACATCCACGTCCCGTACGGCCGCAACGCCCACCACATCGTGGAGTGCCAGTTCAAGGCGCTGGCCCGGGCGCTGCGGTATGCCAGCGAACGCGATCCGCGCGCCGCCGGAATCCTCCCGTCCACGAAGGGTGCCCTGTGAACGGCATGTCGACCGCCTTCATCCTGGTCGGTCTCTTCCTCGTCGGTGGCATCTACTCCTTCTGGAAGCAGAAGATGCCCCGCAGCCTGATCACGCTGCTGTCCATCGGCGCGGCGATGTGCCTCGTCGCCGGGGTGATGCGGCTGGAGGTGTGGAATTGACGGCCGCGAAGAAGGTCGTGGTCTTCGACTACGGCTTCGGTAACGTCCGCTCCGCCGAGCGCGCCCTGGCCCGAGCCGGAGCCGAGGTGGAGATCACCGGCGACTACGACCGCGCGATGAACGCCGACGGGCTGCTGGTCCCCGGCGTCGGCGCGTTCGCCGCCTGTATGCAGGGGCTGCGCGACGCCCGCGGCGACTGGATCGTCGGCCGCCGCCTCTCCGGCGGCCGCCCGGTCATGGGCATCTGCGTCGGCATGCAGATCCTCTTCGCCCACGGCATCGAGCACGGTGTGGAGACGGAGGGCCTGGACGAGTGGCCCGGCACCGTCGGCCCGCTGAAGGCCGATGTCGTCCCGCACATGGGCTGGAACACCGTCGAGGCGGCCGACGGCTCCCGCCTCTTCGCCGGTCTGGACGCGGACGCCCGCTACTACTTCGTCCACTCGTACGCGGCGCACGACTGGGAGCTGGAGGTCGGCAACCCGCACATCGCCGCTCCCAAGGTCAGCTGGGCCACCCACGGTGCGCCCTTCGTGGCCGCGGTCGAGAACGGCCCGCTGTGGGCCACGCAGTTCCACCCCGAGAAGTCCGGCGACGCCGGAGCCCAGCTGCTGAGCAATTGGATCGAGACCCTGTGATGGCCCACCCGAAGCTCGAACTCCTCCCCGCCGTCGACATCCGCGACGGCCAGGCCGTCCGCCTGGTGCACGGCGAGTCCGGTTCCGAGACCGCCTACGGCGACCCGCTCCAGGCGGCGCTGGCCTGGCAGCAGGCCGGTGCGGAGTGGCTGCACCTCGTCGACCTCGACGCGGCGTTCGGCACCGGCGACAACCGCGCGCAGATCGCGGAGGTCGCCCGGGCCATGGACATCAAGGTCGAGCTGTCCGGCGGCATCCGTGACGACGCCTCGCTCGCCGCGGCGCTCGCCACCGGCTGCCGCCGCGTCAACCTCGGCACCGCCGCGCTGGAGGCCCCCGAGTGGGTCGCCAAGGTCATCGCCGAGCACGGCGACAAGATCGCGGTGGGCCTGGACGTCCGCGGCACCACGCTCCGCGGCCGCGGCTGGACCCGCGACGGCGGCGACCTCTACGAGACGCTGGCCCGCCTCGACTCAGAGGGCTGCGCCCGCTACGTCGTCACCGACATCAACAAGGACGGCACGCTCCAGGGCCCCAACGTCGAGCTGCTGAAGAACGTCTGCGCGGCCACCGACCGCCCCGTCGTCGCCTCCGGCGGCGTCTCCTCCCTCGACGACCTGCGGACTCTCGCGTCCCTGGTGCCCGAGGGTGTGGAGGGTGCGATCGTCGGTAAGGCGCTCTACGCGAAGGCGTTCACCCTGGAAGAGGCGCTGGCAGCAGTGTCCTGACCGGACGACCGAAAGGCGGCGTGATGACCATCGAGCGCGTACGGACCGGAAGTCCCTGGGAAGAGGCGATCGGCTTCGCCCGTGCCGTGGCCGCCGGCGACCGGGTCCTGGTCGCCGGCACGCTGCCCTTCACCGACGACGGTGTGCTCCAGGGCGAGGGCGACCCCTACGAACAGGCCGGAGCGGCCTTCGGCAACGCCCTGGCGGCCCTGGAACCGTTCGGCCTGGACGCCTCCGCCGTCCTGCGCACCCGGATGTATCTGACGCACGCGCGTGACGTGGACGCGGTGGGCCGCGCCCACCGGGAGGTCTTCGGCGCGGCGCCCCCGGTCGCGACCCTGGTCGTGGTCTCCGGCTTCGTCGACTCCCGTGTGCTGGTCGAAGTAGAACTAGAAGCCTTCAAGCAACCCTCCGAAGGAGCCTGACGCCATGACCCTGGCGGTCCGAGTCATTCCCTGCCTGGACGTCGACAACGGCCGGGTCGTCAAGGGTGTGAACTTCCAGAACCTGCGCGATGCGGGCGACCCCGTCGAGATGGCCCGGATCTACGGCGAGGAGGGCGCCGACGAGCTGACCTTCCTCGACATCACCGCATCCTCCGGCAACCGCGAGACCACCTACGACGTGGTCCGCCGCACCGCCGAGCAGGTCTTCATCCCGCTGACCGTCGGCGGCGGCGTACGCACCGCCGAGGACGTCGACAAGCTGCTGCGGGCCGGTGCCGACAAGGTCGGTGTGAACACCGCGGCCCTGGCCCGGCCCGAGCTGATCCGGGAGATCGCCGAGCGGTTCGGCAGCCAGGTGCTGGTGCTCTCCGTCGACGCCCGCCGGGTGCCCTCCGCCGACGGCGCCGCCACCTCCTTCGAGGTGACCACGCACGGCGGGCGCCGCTCCGCCGGGGTCGACGCCGTCGAGTGGGCGCACCGCGCGGCGGAGCTGGGCGCCGGGGAGATCCTGCTGAACTCCATGGACGCCGACGGCACCAAGGACGGCTACGACACGGAGATGATCGAGGCGGTCCGCAAGCACGTGTCCGTGCCGGTCATCGCCTCCGGCGGCGCGGGCCGCCTCGCCCACTTCGCCCCCGCCGTCGCCGCGGGCGCCGACGCCGTGCTGGCCGCCTCCGTCTTCCACTTCGGCGACCTGCGCATCGGCGAGGTCAAGGGGGCGCTGCGGGAGGCGGGGCATCCGGTCCGGTGACGACGGCGGGCGCGGGGGCCCGGGCCCCCGCGTGTCCGGCCGCGCCACCCAGGTCCGACGCTCAGATCCCCAGATCCGCCTGCCGCGCCCCCGCCACCGCCTCCGGGTCGCCCGTCGGCTCCACGTCCGCGGCCTGCTGGCGTCCGAAGGCGAAGAGGGTCAGTTCGCCGGGCTCGCCGACGACCGTCACCACCGGTGCGCCCCGATGGGCCACCGCCGTGCGCCCGTCCGGGCGCCGCAGCACCAGGCCCACCGGCGATTTCCGGCCCAGCAGCTTCGCCATCTTCTCCAGCCGCGACCACAGCGCGTCCGCGAAGACCGGGTCCAGCTCCCGCGCCGTCCAGTCCGGCTGCGCCCGCCGCACGTCCTCGGTGTGGATGTAGAACTCGACGGTGTTCGACGCCTCGTCGATCTGCTTCAGCGCGAACGGCGACATCCGCGGCGGGCCGCTGCGGATCAGCCCCAGCAGCTCCTCGTACGGCTTCGCGGCGAACTCCTCCTGGACCCGCTCCAGCCGGGCCGCCAGCGGCTTGAACAGGAGGCCGCCCGCCGCGTCCGCCCGGCGCTCGCGCACCACCACATGGGCGGCCAGATCGCGGGTGCGCCAGCCCTCGCAGAGCGTCGGCGCGTCGGGGCCGACGCTCTCCAACAGGTCGGCGAGCAGGAGCCGTTCACGCTTCGCATGGGTCGACATAGGGCCAGCCTACGACCGGCCCCGTCGCCTTGCCACGCCGCGGTCCGCCCCGACACCGGGCCCCCGCACGGCACAATGGCCCCATGAGCAGCCGCGCCACCGACACCGCCGCCCC
>NZ_VKJP01000509.1 GCF_007280575.1 Streptomyces benahoarensis | reverse complement strand
GGGGTGGGTCGGGGCACCGGCCGTCGTGGTGCGGGCGGCGGGCGTCCGCGCGGGGCCGCGGCGCGGTCCCGCGCCGACACACGGATCTGACGCGTGTTCAGCAACCTGAATGCGGAGCCCATTGAGGCACGGCCCCGCGCAGAGAACAAGGCCATGCCACGAAAATTTTTTGACGTGTCATCGTCAAGATATCGGGCGGCGGCCGGACCACTCCGCCCTCTTGACGGGCACCGGACCGCCCCCAAGAATGAGCCCGCCCTGACAACGTTGTCGGCCCGCTCCGCCGCGTCGGCCCCGGTGCCCGCCGTGCCGGGCGACCCGGTGCCCCGCCACGCCCGGTGGGCCGCGCAGCGCTCACTCCCGGAGGTCCACCCATGCCATGGCCCCGTCGCTCCCGGCTGCGTACCGCCGGTGCGGTGCTGGCGGCCGCGCTCGTCGGGGGCGCTCTCGCGGCCCCCGCCGCGCAGGCCGCGCCCCCGTCCGGCCGCCTCACCGACCTGGTCAACCCGTTCATCGGCAGCCGCAACGACGGCAACACCTACCCGGGCGCCGCCGTGCCGTTCGGCATGGTGCAGCTCTCCCCCGACACCGGCCACACCACCGGCTACGACTACGACGACGACCACATCCGCGGGTTCAGCGCCGTGCACATCTCCGGTGTGGGCTGCGGTCTCGGCGGCGATCTGCCGACGCTGCCGACCACCGGCGACGTCACCGAGACCGACTACGCGAAGTACGCCGCCGCCTACCGCCACGACGACGAGTCGGCCCGCCCCGGCTCGTACCGCGTCGAGCTGACGTCGTACGGCGGTATCGGCGCCGAGCTGACCGCCACCGCGCACACCGGGCGGCAGCGGTACGTCTTCCCGGCGACGGGCAAGGCCAATGTGCTGCTCAACGCGGGGCAGGCGCTGCACAAGGTGGTGTCCAGCCGCGTCGAGGTGCTGGACTCGCGCACCGTGCGCACCGCCGTCACCGGCCGCGGCTTCTGCCAGGACACCCTGCCGTACACGGTGTACACGCTCACCCGCTTCAACCGCCCCTTCGCCTCCTACGGGACGTGGCAGGGCGACACGGTGACGGCCGGTGCGAAGGGGTCGACGGCGGCGGGGCGGCACGGCGCGTACGTCCGCTTCGACACCCGGAAGGGCCGCACCGTCGAGGCGACCACCGCGATCAGCTATGTGGACGCGGCGGGCGCGGCGCGCAACCTCCGGGCGGAGGGCGGCACGTCCTTCGACCACGCGCGGGCCGCGGCCGACGCGGCGTGGGAGCGGCGGCTCGGGCAGGTGCGGGCCTGGGGCGGCGACCCGACGCTACGGCGGACGTTCTACTCGTCGCTGTACCGCTCGTTCCTCGCGCCCAACACCGGTACCGATGTGGACCGCCGCTACCGGGGCTGGGACCAGCGCGTCCACCGGGCGCGCGGGTTCACGTACTACCAGAACTGGTCGCTGTGGGACACCTACCGCACCCAGGCGCAGCTGCTGGCGCTGCTCGCGCCGCGGGAGTCGCGGGACATGGCGCTGTCGGTGCTGCGCGTCGGCAAGGAGAGCGGCTGGCTGCCCAAGTGGGGCTACGGCACGGTCGAGACGAACATCATGACCGGCGACCCGGTCACGCCGTTCCTGACCAACGCCTACCGGCAGGGGCTGCTCGCCGGGCACGAGGAGGAGGCGTACGCGGCGCTGAAGCGGAACGCCGACGGGGTGCCCCCGGCCGATTCGCCCGCGGTGGGCCGGGAGGGCAACACCCAGTACCTCAAGGACGGTTTCGTCCCGTTCCTCAAGGCCCGTCCGCACACCAAGCCCGGGGACTCCGACTTCGACCACGGTGGGTCGGCGACGCTCGAATACGCGCTGGCCGACGCGGCGTTGGCGCAGATGGCGCGCGATCTGGGGCATGGCGCGGACGCCGACCGGTACGCGGCCCGGGCGCAGAGCTATCGCACGGTCTTCGACGCCTCGACCGGCTTCTTCCGGGCGCGGGACGGGAAGGGCGCGTTCACCGGGCCCGCCGATCCGGCGAAGAGCGAGGGGTTCCACGAAGGCACGGCCTGGCAGTACCAGTGGCTGGTGCCACAGGACCTGCCCGGGATGATCTCCCTCATCGGCGGCAGGAAGAAGGCCACCGAGCGGCTGGACTCCTTCTTCGCCTACGACACGCTGCTGAGGGACCCGGAGAAGACGGCGCGCGAGGTGTGGGTCAACGGCCCGTACGACTACTACAACGCGGACAAGTACAACCCGCAGAACGAGCCGGATCTCATCGCGCCGTACACATATCTGTCGACCGGTCAGCCGTGGAAGACGACGGATGTGGTGCATGCGGCGCTGACGCTGTTCACGGACGCGCCGACCGGGATGACCGGCAACGACGATCTGGGGACGATGTCGGCGTGGATGGTGCTGTCGTCGATCGGGGTGTTCCCCGTGCAGCCCGGCACCGACACCTGGGGGCTGAGCACCCCGGTCTTCGACCGCGTCGACTTGCGGCTGGATCGCCGCTTCCACCCGGCGGGCGGCTTCACCGTGACGGCGCCCGGTACGTCGGCGAAGGACCGCTACGTCCAGTCGGTACGGCTCGACGGCGCCGGGCGGCAGCGGACGTATGTGACCACCGGCGAGCTGCGCGGGGCGCGGGAGCTGGCGTTCACCGTGGGCGGTTCGCCGTCCGGGTGGGGCACCGGGGCGGCGGACGCGCCGCCGCCGATGAACGCGGCGGCCGGGCGGCCGGGCCGCGCGGGCTGACACCGGCGCGGCGTCCGGGGCGGGCGGCGGCGGGCCGCGCCGCCCCGGGCGGGCGCGTTCAGCCCTGGAGCGTCTTCCAGAACTCGTCGAAGGACATCCGGCCGTCGCCGTCGGCGTCCTTGGAGTTGATGACCGACTCGGCGATCGGGCCGGTGACGAACGGGTCACCCATCTCGGCCATGGCGCGCTTGAATTCGTCGGCGGTGACCAGGCCGTCGCCGTCCCCGTCGAACCGCGCGAACTGCTCCCTGGCCTTCTCGATGTCTGCCATGCGAGTGCCCCCTTCGTGTGCCTGCCTCTTATACACATCTCCGAGCCCACGAGACGCTCATGAACCCAAACGTCTTCTAAATGATCAACGCACTGCCGTGATAG
>NZ_VKJP01000508.1 GCF_007280575.1 Streptomyces benahoarensis | reverse complement strand
TCGTCGGCAGCGTCAGATGTGTATAAGAGCCAGGCACCGCCCTCGACCCCGCCGTCGCCGCCCGCCTCAAGCGCGACGCCGACGGTCTCGTCCCGGCCATCGCCCAGCAGCACGGCACCGGCGAGGTCCTCATGCTCGGCTGGATGGACGACGAGGCGCTGCACCGCACCCTCACCACCGGCCGCTGCACCTACTGGTCCCGCAGCCGCCGCGAGTACTGGGTCAAGGGCGACACCTCCGGCCACGTCCAGCGCGTCCGTTCGGTGGCCCTGGACTGCGACGCCGACACCGTTCTCGTCACCGTCGAGCAGACCGGCGCCGCCTGCCACACCGGGGCCCGCACCTGCTTCGACGCCGACGTTCTGCTCACGGACCGCGACCAGTAGGCTCCGCTGCCATGACCACGGGAACCACCGGCACCGCCACACCGGACCTCGACAGCTTCCGCACCCTCGCCAAGGAC
This sequence comes from Streptomyces benahoarensis, assembly GCF_007280575.1. Classification (GTDB taxonomy): domain Bacteria; phylum Actinomycetota; class Actinomycetes; order Streptomycetales; family Streptomycetaceae; genus Streptomyces; species Streptomyces benahoarensis. The sequence goes on along the minus strand of NZ_VKJP01000508.1, from coordinate 2,698 downwards.
CGCCGGGTCGTCCCCGTCACCCGGCGCCTCCTCGCCGACGGCGACACCCCGGTGGGGCTCTACCGCAAACTCGCCGGTGAGCGGCCCGGCACCTTCCTCCTGGAATCGGCCGAGAACGGCCGTACGTGGTCGCGGTACTCGTTCATCGGCGTCCGCAGCGCCGCCACCCTCACCGCCCGCGACGGCCACGCCCACTGGCTGGGCACCCCGCCCGTCGGCATGCCCGGCGGCGGCGACCCGCTGGCCGCGCTCCGCGCCACCGTCGAGGCGCTGCACACCCCGCGTGACCTGCTGGAGGACGCCGGTCTGCCGCCCTTCACCGGCGGCATGGTCGGCTACCTCGGCTACGACATCGTGCGCCGCCTGGAGAAGATCGCCGAGCAGACCGAGGACGATCTGCGGCTGCCGGAGCTGACCATGCTCCTCACCTCCGACCTCGCCGTCCTCGACCACTGGAACGGCACCGTCCTGCTCATCGCCAACGCGATCAACCACAACGACCTCGACACCGGCGTCGACGAGGCGTACGCGGACGCCGTCGCCCGCCTCGACGCGATGGCCGACGACCTCGCCCGCCCGGCCCCGGCGAGCGCCGCGGCGCTGCCGCCGTCCGCGCTCCCGCCGTTCACCGCCGAATGGGGCGGCGCCGCGTACCAGGACGCCGTCGAGGACATCAAGGAGCGCATCCGCGCCGGTGAGGCGTTCCAGGTGGTGCCCTCGCAGCGCTTCGAGACGCCGTGCACGGCGAGTGCGCTGGACGTCTACCGGGTGCTGCGGGCCACCAACCCCAGCCCGTACATGTACCTCTTCCGCTTCGACGGCGACGGCGACCGCAGCGGTTTCGACGTGGTCGGCTCCAGCCCCGAGGCGCTGGTCAAGGTCGAGGACGGCCGGGCCATGGTGCACCCCATCGCCGGGACCCGCCCGCGCGGCGCCGGTGTCCAGGAGGACCAGGCCCTCGCCGACGAGCTGCTGGCCGACCCGAAGGAGCGCGCCGAGCATCTGATGCTCGTCGACCTGGGCCGCAACGACCTGGGCCGGGTCTGCGAGCCGGGCAGCGTCGAGGTCGTCGACTTCATGTCGGTGGAGCGCTACAGCCACGTCATGCACCTGGTCTCCACCGTCACCGGCACCGTCGCCGAGGGCCGTACCGCCTTCGACGTCCTCACCGCCTGCTTCCCCGCGGGCACCCTCTCCGGCGCGCCCAAGCCCCGCGCCCTCCAGATCATCGAGGAGCTGGAGCCGACCCGCCGCGGTCTGTACGGCGGCTGCGTCGGCTACCTGGACTTCGCCGGTGACTCCGACACCGCCATCGCCATCCGCACCGCCCTGCTGCGCGACGGCACCGCGTACGTGCAGGCCGGTGCGGGCGTCGTCGCCGACTCCGACCCGGTCGCCGAGGACACCGAGTGCCGCAACAAGGCCGCCGCCGTGCTGCGCGCCGTCCACACCGCGAACCACCTCGGCACCTGACCCCGGCGCGCCCGTAGGACGCGTCCCGGCCGCCCGCGGCGTCCGGCCACCCCGTGGCCCGGCGTCGCGGGCGGTGCGCGATAGTGGGGGAGTGAGTGCCGCAACCCAGCCCCCCGCCGCCACCGCGCCCGCGCCGTCCGCCCGGCCCCGCAGCGCCCGGCGCAGCCTCGCCGCCGCGCTCCTGCTGGGCGCCGTCGGCTCCGCCCTCGCCCTGCTCGCGTCGGGCCGCGTCTGGTCCCGGGGCACCGCCGCCCTCGCCCAGGGCGATCTGCCGCGCACGGTGACCGGCTCCGACGTCACGGGTGTCCCCGCCGCGCTGGCCGTCGTCGGCCTCGCCGCGCTGGTCGCGGTCTTCGCGGTGCGGCGCGCCGGGCGGTACGCCGTCGCCGCGCTCCTCGCCCTCAGCGGCGCGGGCACCGCCGTCGCCGCGGCGGCCGGTTACGGGGACACCTCCGCGCTGCGCGAGCAGGCCGCCACCGCCGTCGGGCTGAGCGGCACGGATGTGCATCACGTCACGCACAGCGTCTGGCCGTGGGTCTCCGTCGCGGGCGGGGTGCTGCTGCTGGCCGCCGGTCTCCTCGCACTGTGCTTCGGCCGCCACTGGCCCGCGATGTCGGGCCGTTACGAGCGCACGCCTGGCGGCGCAGGCGCCCCGCGCCGGGCCGCCGCCGCGGTGGACCCGGACCGTCCGGAGGAACTGTGGAAGTCCCTGGACCGGGGCGAGGACCCCACCCGGTAACGGTGGTTCCCCGGGCATCGGTGACAATGGACCGCGAGGTATCACCGCGCCCCGATCCGGCGCGACAGAGCTACGAGGAGCATTCATGTCGAGCAGTGGCCACGGACACACCCCCGCCGCCTGGACCGGCGTCATCATCTCGTTCATCGGCTTCTGCGTCGCGGGCGCCTTCATGGTGCTGGCGAACGTGCCCGGGTTCTGGGCCGGCATCGTCCTCACCGTTCTCGGCGCGGTCGTCGGCGGTCTGATGCGCCTCGCCGGTCTCGGCTCGGAGCCCAAGCGCTCGGCCGCCCCTGTCGCCGCCGTGGTCCAGCCCCAGGAGGGCTGACCCCGTGGCGCCGGATCCCGGCGCCACTCCCGCACCCTTCGAAGGCGCCGCTTCCCGGGCTCCGTACCCCGTACGGAGCCCGGGAAGCGGCGCCTTCGTGCGTGCCCCGGAACAATCGGCGGGGTGAACGCACCCGTGGCCCCGCCCCGGTCCGCCGC
>NZ_VKJP01000507.1 GCF_007280575.1 Streptomyces benahoarensis | reverse complement strand
ACCCCGAGCCCCGCCCCCTCATCTGACGGGCCGGACGCGCCCTCGGGCGCGTCCGGCCCGTCGACGCCCAGGAGCACCCATGACCGGCAAGGCGTACATCGTCGGCGTCGGAATGACGCCCTTCACCAAACCCGAGAGCGGCGACCGGCAGTACGGGGACCTGGCCGCCGAGGCGGGCGGCAACGCCCTCGCCGACGCCGGGATCGGCTACGACGCCGTTGAACAGGTCCCGGTCGGCTACTGCCACCAGCCGTCCACCGCCGGACAGCGCGCCGTCTACCAACTGGGCATGACCGGCATCCCCGTCTACAACGTCAACAACAACTGCGCGACCGGCGCCACCGCCCTGATGCTGGCCCGCCAGTTCGTCGAGGCAGGTGTCAACGACTGCGTCCTCGCCCTCGGCTTCGAGCAGATGCGGCGCGGCGCGCTCGGCGCGGGCGCCGGGAGCGGCGACTTCGCGGCGTCGCCCGTCGCCCGGCACTACGGCGTGATGGCCGCCACCCACGGCTTCGGGAAGACCCCGCCCACCGCCCAGCTCTTCGGCAACGCCGCACGCGAACACATGGACCGCCACGGCACCACCGCCGAACAGCTCGCCGCCGTCGGCGCCAAGAACCACCGTCACTCCGCGCACAACCCGTACGCGCAGTTCCGGGACGTGTACACCGTCGAGGAAATCCTCGCCGCCCCCGTCGTCCACCACCCGCTGACCCGGCTCCAGTGCTCCCCGACATCGGATGGCGCGGCCGCCGTCGTCGTCGCCTCCGAACGGTTCGTCGACGCCCACGGCCTCGCCGACCGCGCCGTCGAGATCGCCGCGCAGGCCATGGCCACCGACACCGAGGAGAGCTTCGCCTCCGGCTCCTGCACCGACGTCGTCGGCACCCCGCTGACCCGCGCCGCCGCCCGCCAGGTCTACGAGGCGAGCGGCCTCGGCATCGAGGACGTCGACGTCATCGAGCTGCACGACTGCTTCTCCGTCAACGAACTCCTCACCTACGAGGCGCTGGGCATGTGCGCCGCGGGCGCGTCCGGCGCGCTCGTCGCCGACGGCGCGACGACCTACGGCGGCCGCTGGGTGGTCAACCCGTCCGGCGGGCTGATCTCCAAGGGCCATCCGCTGGGCGCCACCGGCCTCGCGCAGGCCGCCGAGCTGGTGTGGCAGCTGCGCGGTACCGCCGGTGAACGACAGGTGCCCGGGGCCCGGACCGGCCTCGCCCACAACATCGGCCTCGGCGGCGCCGCGGTGGTGACACTGCTCCGCAAGTGACGCCGGAGGGACGGGGGTTGGCCCGTCGCGCGGGCCCGAACCGGGCCTCCCCGGGGCGGCATCGGTCGTAGGTCCTAGGACCATGCCCGCGACCTGCGACGGGGCCGGGGCCGGGCCGATATCCGATACATGTTCGGTCCGGCGGGTGCGACGATGGGCGCATGCCGTCTGCTGCCACGTCCACCGCCCTGTCCGCACCCCCACGCCGTAGAAGCGCCGTCCCTGGCTGGCTCGTGACGCTGCTGGTCTGCGCCGGTCAGTTCCTCGTCATCCTGGACGTCTCCGTCGTCAACGTCGCACTGCCCGCCATGCGGACGGGCCTGGGCCTGAGCGAGCTGGGCCTGCAGTGGATCGTCAACGCCTACGTCATCACCTTCGCCGGATTCATGCTCCTCGGCGGACGGGCCGCCGACCTCTTCGGCCGTAAGCGGATATTCGTCCTCGGGCTGGCGCTCTTCACCGTCGCCAGCCTCGCCGGGGGAGTGGCGCAGCAGCCCTGGCAGCTGATCGTGGCCCGCTCCCTCCAGGGCATCGGCGCGGCTGTGCTCTCCCCGGCCACCCTCACCATCCTGACGACGTCCTTCCCGACCGGCCCGGCCCGCACCCGGGCCATCGCCACCTGGACGGCGGTCGGCGCCGGTGGCGGCGCGGTCGGCGGGCTGGTCGGCGGGGTGCTCACGCAGTACCTCTCATGGCGCTGGGTGCTGCTGATCAACGTCCCCGTCGGCGCGCTGGTGCTGGCCGGCGCCGTGCTCTGGCTCACCGAGAGCCGCCAGGCCACCGCCCGTCGCCTGGACATACCCGGCGCGCTGCTGGCCACCGGCGGTCTCGGGCTCGTCGCCTACGGCATCGTGCAGACGGAGACGGCCGGTTGGGGCTCCGCCGCCGCACTGCTGCCGTTCGCCTCCGGCCTGGTGGTCATCGCCGCCTTCCTCGCCGTCGAGGCGCGCGCCAAGGCGCCGCTGATGCCGCTCGGCATGTTCCGGATGCGGGCGGTGTCCTCGGCCAACGCCGCGATGCTGCTGTCCGGGGCGGCGATGTTCTCCATGTGGTACTTCCTCTCCCTCTACGTGCAGAACGTCCTCGGCTACTCACCGCTCCAGGCCGGACTCTCCTTCATCCCGCACTCGCTGAGCATCGTCATCGGCTCGAAGCTCGCCCCGCGGCTGATGCACCGGGTGGGCGCCAAGACCCTCGCGGTCTGCGGTGCGGCGCTCTCCGCGTGCGGCATGCTCTGGCAGGGCACCATGGGCGTCGACGGCACCTACCTCGGCACCCTGCTGGGCCCCGGCATCCTGATGGCGTTCGGCGCCGGACTGGCCGCCACCCCGGTCGCCGCCATCGCCACCTCCGGCGCCGCCCCCGGCGATCAGGGCCTGGTCTCCGGGCTGATCAATACCTCCCGGCAGATGGGCGGCGCGCTGGGCCTGTCCGTCCTCTCCACCGTCGCCGCCGCCCGCGCCCTCTCCGGCGACGGCCGCGCGGCCCTGGCCAGCGGCTACGGCCTGGCCTTCCACGTCGGCGCCCTGGTGCTGGTGGTCGCCATCGTCCTGATGCTCGTTGCCCTGCCCCGGCGCCGGGAGGATGCGACCCACGGCTGAACGCAGGACGGGGCCGGGTCCGGCGCGGCCCGGCCCTCGCCCCCCCCGCTCCACGATCCTCGCGCCCCGACACTACGCAGCCGCGGCATGGCACGGCGCGGCGCGGCAGAGGTGGACGATGGGCGCCGTCCTCCGGCGCATGTCATCGGTGCGGCCCCCACCCCCTCCCGAACTGACGCCCCGTCAGGGGGGTTCCGGGCGTCGGGCGGATCAGCTATACAGGAGGCCATCGGCTAGAACGCGTTCTAAAAGCGGGGGTGCGCCCCGGACCCACCGGACGCCCCGCCC
>NZ_VKJP01000506.1 GCF_007280575.1 Streptomyces benahoarensis | reverse complement strand
GGGCGGCGAGGGCGTCGGTGGCGAGGAGGAAGTGGCGCAGGGTGGGCATGGAGGTGCACTCGACGCGGTCGGCGGGGAGTTCCACGTCGGCGTGGGTGAACAGCTCCTCCAACTCGGCGCGGAGCGAGGTGCGGTCGACGGGGAGCACCCACGGGTAGCGGCGCAGCTCGGCGAGGGACGGGTGGCGCAGGCGGTGCACGGGGTGGTCGGTGCGGGCGGCGAGGCGGACCGGTTCGCGGTACAGCTGCTCCTGGGTGAGGCGGCGCGGCGGCTGCCCCGAGAGGCGGCCGACGATCAGGTCGATCTCCCCGGAGAGGACCCCGGCGCGCAGCGTGTCCGGTGTGGCCTCGCGGACGACGACGGTGACCGCCGGATGCGCCCGCTTCAGCGCCGCCATGGCGCGCGGCAGCAGCAGGTTGGACCCGGCGAGGTGGACGCCGACGGTGACCGAGCCGAGGTGACCGGCCGCGAGGTGCCCCAGCTCCGCCCCGGCCTGTCGCAGCTGGGCCAGGACCGCGCGGGCGTGGCCGACGAACGACTCCCCGTACAGCGTCGGCGTCACCCCGCGGTGATGCCGTTCGAACAGCGGGACGCCGAGGATCGTCTCCAGCTCGTGCAGGGCACGGGTGACGACGGGCTGGGTGATGTGCAGTTCCTGGGCGGCGCGGATGACGCTGCCCTGGTCGGCGATGGCGGTGACGAGGGTGAGGTGGCGCAGTTTCAGGCGGCCGTCGAGCAGCCTCTCGCTCTCCATAGGGGTCACGGTATGCCCGTAGGAGCATCGCGGGGAACGCAAAGAGCATTATTCAGGCATGCCCTGGCTCTCTAGCCTCGGCGTCATGAGCCGCAGCACTTCGCTCCCCGTGCGGGAGATCCGCAATTTCGTGGACGGCGCCTTCGTGGACGGCGTGCGCTCCTTCGACAGGTTCAGCCCGGTGGACGGCACCCTCGTGGGCCAGGTGCACGAGGCGGACGAGGTTCTCGTCGACGCCGCCGTCCGGGCCGCCCGCCGCTCCCTGTCCGGCCCCTGGGGCGACACCACCGTCCCCGAGCGCGCCGAGCTGATGCGCCGGATCGCCGACGTCATCGACCGGCGCGCCGACGAACTGGTTGCCGCCGAGGTCGGCGACACCGGCAAGCCCGTGGCGATGGCCCGGGACCTGGACGTGGCCCGCGCCGCCGCGAACTTCCGGGCCTTCGCCGACACCATCTCCGCCGCGGGCCTCGACTCCTTCCTCACCGAACTGCCCGGCGGGCGCACGGCCCTGAACTACGCGGTGCGCCGGCCGCTCGGCGTCGTCGCCGTCATCGTGCCGTGGAACCTGCCGCTGCTCCTCCTCACCTGGAAGCTCGCACCGGCCCTGGCCTGCGGGAACGCCGTGGTCGTCAAACCGTCGGAGCTGACGCCCGCCTCCGCGACGCTGCTGGCGGAGATCCTGAAGGAAGCCGGGCTGCCGGACGGCGTCTGCAATGTCGTGCACGGCTTCGGCCCGGACTCCGCGGGCGCCTTCCTCGCCGGGCACCCGGACGTGGACGGCGTGACCTTCACCGGCGAGTCCGCCACCGGTACGGCGATCATGCGGGCGGTGGCGCCGGGGGTGCGGCCCGTCTCGTTCGAACTGGGCGGCAAGAACGCCGCGCTGGTCTTCGACGACGCGGATGTGGCGCGGACGGTGGACGGGCTGGCCCGGTCGGTGTTCACCAACACCGGGCAGGTCTGCCTGTGCACCGAGCGGGTCTACGTCCAGCGGCCGCTCTTCGACGAGATCGCCGCGGGGCTCGCGGAACGCGCCCGCGCGCTGCGGCCGGGCCGCCCCGAGGACCCGGCGACCACCACCGGACCGCTGATCTCCCAGGCCCACCGCAAGAAGGTCCTCGGCTACCTCGAACTCGCCCGCAGCGAGGGTGCGCAGGTGCTGGCCGGGGGCGGCGTGCCCGAGATGGGCGCGGACCTGGACGGCGGCGCGTGGATCGAGCCGACGCTGTGGACGGGCCTGGAGCACACCGCCCGCACCATGCGGGAGGAGATCTTCGGGCCGGTCGCGGGGCTCATCCCGTTCGACACCGAGGAGGAGGCCGTGCGGCTGGCGAACGACACGCCGTACGGGCTGGCGTCCTGCGTCTGGACCCGGGACCTGGAGCGCGGCCACCGCGTCGCGCAGCGGATGCGGACCGGGATGGCCTGGGTCAACACCTGGTATCTGCGCGATCTGCGGTCGCCCTTCGGCGGCACCGGCCTCTCCGGCATCGGCCGCGAGGGCGGGACGCACTCCCTCCACTTCTACACCGAGCCGACGAATGTGTGCGTGCAGTTGTGAACAGTGAAGAGTCCCAACAGGACGCGTACTGCGGTGAGTTGATAGTCGATCGCGCCTCCGATGCCGAGATCGCGGAGGCCGTCGAGCGGCTGCGCCGCGCCGCCGCCACCGGTGTGCCCTGTGCGCCCGTACGGGAGCTGATCGGCGGGTGGGATCAGGACGCGGCGTACGCGGTGCAGCGGGCGGTGCTCGACGGGCGGCTCGCGGACGGTGCGCGGCGGGTCGGCCACAAGATCGGGCTTACCTCCCCGGCCGTGCAGCGGCAGTTCGGGGTCTACGCGCCGGACTACGGGGTGCTCCTCGACACCATGGTGCACACCGACCGGGAGCCGTTGGACCTGGGGCGTTTCCTTCAGCCGCGGATCGAGGCGGAGGTCGCGTTCGTCCTCGGCAAGGATCTGGAAGGGCCGTCGGTGACGGCGGCGGAGGTGATCGCGGCGACCGATTTCCTGCTGCCCGCGCTGGAGATCGTCGACTCGCGGGTGGCGGGCTGGGACATCCGTATCACCGACACCGTCGCCGACAACGCCTCCAGCGGCGCCGTCGTCCTCGGCACCACGCCGCGCCCGCTCGCCGCCGTCGACCTGCCGGGCCTCGGCATGGCCCTCGACCACCGTGGTGAGACCGTCTCCACCGGCTCCGGCGCCGCCTGCCTGGGCACCCCGCTGGCCGCCGTCGTCTGGCTCGCCCGCGAAACCGCCCGCCGCGGCGACCCGCTGCGCGCCGGGGACCTCGTCCTCTCCGGGGCGCTCGGCCCGATGGTGCCCGTCACCGGGCCGGGCGTCTTCCGCGCCCGCCTGGACGGGTTGGGAGAGGTCCACGCGGACTTCGTACGGGAGGGGGCCGGTACGGGTGCTGTCTCTTAT
>NZ_VKJP01000505.1 GCF_007280575.1 Streptomyces benahoarensis | reverse complement strand
GGGGAGGCGCCGCGCGAGCGGGCGTCGGAGGGTACGGGCGGCGAGGCCGGGGGAGCGGTGCTGCGGCCGCACGCGGAGGAGACCTTCGCGGACGAACTCGCCGCGCTGGCCGCCGCCGACGACCGGCCGCGGCCGGAGCGCTGGCGCCTGTCACCGTGGGCGGTGGCGACGTACCTCCTCGGCGGCACGCTCCCGGACGGCACGGTCATCACGCCGAAGTACGTCGGGCCGCGCCGCCTCGTCGAGGTGGCGGTGACGACGCTGGCCACGGACCGTGCGCTGCTCCTGCTGGGGGTGCCGGGGACCGCGAAGACGTGGGTGTCGGAGCATCTGGCCGCCGCGGTCAGCGGCGATTCCACCCTGCTCGTGCAGGGCACCGCCGGTACACCCGAGGAGGCGATCCGCTACGGCTGGAACTACGCCCGCCTCCTCGCCCACGGCCCCGGCCGGGAGGCGCTGGTGCCCAGTCCGGTGATGCGGGCGATGGCGCGTGGTGCGACCGCCCGCGTCGAGGAGCTGACCCGCATTCCGGCCGATGTCCAGGACACCCTCATCACCATCCTGTCCGAGAAGACCCTGCCCATCCCGGAGTTGGGCGAGGAGGTGCAGGCGGTCCGCGGATTCAACCTCATCGCCACGGCCAACGACCGCGACCGCGGGGTCAACGACCTCTCCAGCGCCCTGCGCCGCCGCTTCAACACCGTCGTCCTGCCGCTGCCCGGGACCCCCGACGCCGAGGTGGAGATCGTCTCCCGCCGGGTCGGGCAGCTCGGCCGCTCCCTGGATCTCCCGGCCGTCCCCGAGGGGCTGGACGAGATACGGCGGGTCGTCACCGTCTTCCGCGAGTTGCGCGACGGTGTGACCGAGGACGGACGCACCAAGGTCAAGTCGCCCTCCGGGACGTTGTCCACGGCCGAGGCGATCTCCGTGGTGACCAACGGCCTGGCGCTGGCCGCCCACTTCGGGGACGGCGTGCTGCGCCCCGGCGATGTGGCCGCCGGCCTCCTGGGCGTCGTCGTCCGCGACCCGGCCGCGGACCGCGTCGTCTGGCAGGAGTACCTGGAGACGGTCGTCCGTGAACGGGACGGCTGGAAGGACTTCTACCGCGCCTGCCGGGAGGTGACGGCATGAGCGGGCCCGGCGGAGCGAGCGCGCCCGGCGGCGGGAGCGGGTCCGGCGGCATGCGCGGATCCGGTGGCGGTGGCGGGTCCGGGGGCATGAGCAGGTCCGGTGAGGGGGCCGTCCCCGCGGAGCCGGTGCTGCTCGGGGTGCGGCATCACGGCCCCGGGTCGGCGCGGGCGGTGCGCGCCGCCCTGGAGCAGACCGCCCCGCGCGCGGTGCTCATCGAGGGGCCACCGGAGGCGGACGCCCTGGTGCCGCTTGCCGGGCACCCCGAAATGCGCCCGCCGGTCGCCCTGCTCGCCCATGTCCGGGACGCCCCGGGGCGGTCGGCGTTCTGGCCGCTGGCGGAGTTCTCCCCGGAGTGGGTGGCCCTGCGCTGGGCCCTGGAGAGGGAGGTCCCGGTCCGCTTCATCGACCTTCCGGCCGCCCACTCCCTGGCGACATCGGAGCCCGGCCCGGAGCCCGGCCCGGAGCCCGGCCCGGAGCCCGGCCCGGAGCTGGGTGCCGGGGCCACGCCCGAGCCGCCGGAGGAGGCCCCCGGTGGCGGGCCCGCCACCGCCCCGGGTTCGCCGGGCGCCGCGCTCCGGACCGATCCGCTGGGCGCGCTGGCCCGGGCCGCCGGGTACGACGATGCCGAGGCGTGGTGGGAGGACGTCGTCGAGCACCGTACGGCGGGCGGGCCCGGGGTGGCGGATGCCCTGGCGCCGTTCGCGGCGGTCGCCGAGGCGATGGCCACTCTGCGGGAGACGTACGGCGACGGCGGGCATCCCGAGGACCCGGTGCGCGAGGCCCATATGCGGCTGCGGGTGCGGGCCGCCCGGCGGGAGTTCGGGGACCGCGTGGCCGTGGTGTGCGGCGCCTGGCACGTCCCGGCGCTGGCCCGTCGTACGACGGTGACCGCCGACCGTCGGCTGCTGACGGGTCTGCCCAAGGCCAAGGTCGAGCTGACCTGGGTGCCCTGGACGCACCGCCGCCTCTCCCGGCACAGCGGTTACGGCGCCGGAATCGCCTCGCCCGGCTGGTACGGCCATCTCTTCCGGGTGCCCGACCGGCCCGTCACGCGCTGGCTGACCAAGGCCGCCGGGCTGCTCCGGGCGGAGGACTACGCCGTCTCCCCGGCCCACGTCATCGAGGCGGTACGCCTTGCCGAAGGGCTCGCCGCGGTCCGTGGCCGACCGCTCCCGGGGCTCGCCGAGACCACCGACGCGATCCGCGCCGTGATGGGTGACGGTTCCGACGTCCCGGCCGCGCTGATCCACGACCGCCTCGTGGTCGGGGACGCCCTCGGCGAGGTGCCCGACGGCGCACCGGCCGTCCCCCTGCAACGCGACCTGACCCGCACCGCCCGCGCCCTGCGCCTCAAGCCGGAGGCCGCCGAGCGCGAGGTGGAGCTGGATCTGCGCAAGGAGACGGACGCCGGGCGCAGCCGCCTGCTGCACCGGCTGCGTCTCCTCGGCATCCCCTGGGGCGAGCCGGTCCGGTCGCGCGCCACCACCGGTACGTTCCGCGAGACCTGGCGGCTGCGCTGGGAGCCGGAGCTGTCGGTGAAGGTCGCCGAGGCCGGGATCTGGGGGACGACCGTGCGGTCCGCGGCCACCGCCAAGGCCGAGGCGGACGCGGGCGCCGCCACCGCGCTCGCCGAGGTCACCGCCGTCGCCGAGAGCTGCCTGCTCGCCGCGCTCCCGGACGCCCTGCCGCAGGTCATGCGCGTCCTGGCGGACCGCGCCGCACTGGACACGGACGTCGGACGGCTCGCCCGGGCGCTCCCCGCCCTCGTCCGCGCCGTCCGCTACGGCGATGTGCGCGGCACGGACGGCGCGGCGCTGCGCGAGGTGGCCGCGGGGCTGGCCGAGCGGATCTTCGTCGGGTTGCCGCCGGCCTGCGCCGGTCTCGACGCGGACGCCGCCACCGAGATGCGCGACCACCTCGACGCCACCCACCGGGCCGTCACCTTGCTCAGCCGACCGGAGACCATCGGGGGTGGCGGGGCCGTGGAATCCGTCGAGGCCGCCGCGGGCGCATCCGCCACCACCACGGAAGGCCCGACCGCCATCGGCGGCGGCCCCGCCGGGCCCCCGGCCCCCGGC
>NZ_VKJP01000504.1 GCF_007280575.1 Streptomyces benahoarensis | reverse complement strand
GGTGTGGATCAGCCCGGCCAGGGTGGTCGGTTCGGCCGGTCCGACCGCGTGGAACGCGCCGGGCCGGGTGGCCCTGCCGGGCCGTCCGGAGCAGCCGGTCCAGGTGATCGACTCCCGGGATCTGGCCCGCCTGATCATGCGGCTGCTGGCGGACGACCGGCCCGGCGCGTTCCACGCGGTCGGACCGGCCGAACCGACCACCCTGGCCGGGCTGATCCACACCTGTGCGCGGGTCGCGGGCAGCAGCGTCGACCTCGTCCCGGTGCCCGCCGACGCGGTGTCGCCGCGGCTGCCGCTGGTCCGGCCCGAGCCGATGTGGCCGACCCAGCAACGCAGCCCGGCACGGGCGCGGGCCGCCGGGATGCCCGCGACCCCGCTGGAGGTGACCCTCGCCGATGTCCTCGCCTGGGACCGCGAGCGCGGTGAACCGCCCCTGGACCACGGCCTGACCCCGGAGGGGGAGGCGCGTCTGCTGGCCGGGGCGTGATCCGGGGCGGCCCGGACCGCGCTGCCGATCAGCCTTCCGCGACGGCGCGTTCGTAGGCCCGGGTGAGTTCGGCGAGGACGCCGTCGGAGGGCAGGGGGCGGCCTTCCAGGTGGGTGGCGCGGAGTTCGGCCATGAAGCGCTCGCCCATCTCGGGGCCGCCGCGCGCCAGAAGCTGGGCGCGGATGGCGAGTTCGGGCGTGGTGGGCAGCCAGCGGGCGCCCCAGGCGCCGAGCTGCGTCAGGAGCGGGACGAGTTCGATGGCCGCTTCGGTGAGCCGGTACTCGATCTTCTGCCGGTGGCTCGGATCGTCGTGCCGGGTCAGCAGACCGGCGCCCACGAGCTTGGTGAGGCGGGCGGCGAGGATGTTCGACGCGATGCCCTCGACGGAGTGGCCGAGCAGTTCGCGGAAGTGCCGGTGGCCACCGAACATGACGTCCCGCAGCACGACCAGGCTCCAACGGTCGCCCAGCAGCTCGACGGTGAGATTGATCGGGCAGCCCGACTTCCCCGGCGGCACGGGCAGTCGATCGGCCGGTTCGGGGTGCGGCGTGTCCATGGTGGAGTACGGTACCACCGGTTGTTGAATGCAATCGGATGATGCCGGTCGGCTCTGCGGAGGGTTCATGTCACAGCTGTTGCGGGTGCAGTGCTTCAACGTGTCACGGGACGGGTTCGGGTCCGGTGAGGGCCAGAGCCTGGAGCGCCCCTTCGGGCACGCGGACCCCACCGCCCTCTTCTCCTGGGCGGGCGCCACCGCCAGTTGGGTGAACCGCACGGACCCCGGCGGCACCCGCGGTCTGGACGACTACTTCACCCGCGATCACACCCGGGGCATCGGGGCGGAGATCATGGGCCGCAACAAGTTCGGCCCCCAGCGTGGCCCTTGGGAGAACCACGAGTGGCAGGGCTGGTGGGGCGACACCCCGCCGTTCCGCACGCCGGTCTTCGTCCTCACCCACCACCCGCGCCCGTCGTTCACCCTGGCCGACACCACCTTCCACTTCCTCGACGCGACACCGGCCGAGGCGTTGGCCCGCGCGAAGGAGGCCGCCGCCGGACGCGATGTCCGCCTCGGCGGGGGTGTCGCCACCCTCCGGGAATTCCTCGCCGCCGACCTGGTCGACACGCTGCACATCGCCGTCGCCCCCGTCGACCTCGGCCGCGGCGAACGGCTCTGGGAGAGCCCCGACGAACTCCTCGACCGCTTCCACCTTGAGAAGGTGCCGAGCCCCAGCGGCGTCACCCACCTGCTGTTCTGGAGGCGGTGACCGGTCGGCCCCGCCCGCCTGACGCCGCCCCGCCCGCGCACTTCAGGGCGTGTCCGCAAAGTCCCGCCTGGCTCGCGACGCTCCAGGGGGTGTCTTCCCGGTCTCCGTGGGGCCGTGACACGAAGAGCGAAAAGACACCCCCTAGGCTCCCGCCCATGAACGCCGCATCCGACGCCTCGCAGGCCCCGTCCGCCCCCGGCCCCCGGCTCGTCCTCGTACGGGGCGATATCACCGCGCAGCATGTGGACGCGGTGGTGAACGCCGCCAACTCCTCGTTGCTGGGCGGCGGGGGAGTGGACGGCGCGATCCACCGGCGGGGCGGTCCGGAGGTGCTGGCCGCCTGCCGTGAGCTGCGGGCGTCGCGGTACGGGCGGGGGCTGCCGACGGGCCGGGCGGTCGCGACCACGGCGGGCCGGCTGCCGGCGCGGTGGGTCATCCACACGGTCGGCCCCCGCTATGCGCCGGACGAGGACCGGTCCGCGTTGCTCGCCTCCTGCTACCGGGAGTCGCTGCGCGTCGCCGATGAACTGGGTGCGCGTACGGTCGCGTTCCCCGCGGTGTCCGCCGGAATCTACGGCTGGCCGATGGCGGACGCCGCACGGATCGCGGTGGAGACGGTCCGGGCCACGCCGACCGCGGTGGAGGAGGCCCGGTTCGTCCTCTTCGACGACCGGGCGTACGAGGCGTTCGCCGCGCGGGTGGCCTGACGCCGATGGCGGGCGGGCCCGGTCGCCGGAATCACCTGGAGACCGGCCCCAAGGCCCGGCCCCATGCCGAATCCCGGCCCCATGCCGGGGCCCGACACCTCAGCCCTCAGTCGCCCCGCGGCCAAGGCCGCCCGCCGAAGCGTTCGATGTCGGCGTTGAAGCGGCGCAGGTAGGCGGCGAAGGCGGTGAGGTCCTCGTCGGACCAGTCGGCCATCACGTGGTCCAGGGAGCGGACCGTACCCTCGCGTTCCTCGTCGAGGGCGTGGGCGCCCCGGTCGGTGAGGCGGAACTTGCGGGCCATGCCGCCGTCGGGGTCGGGGATGCGCTCCACGTGACCGGCGCGGAGGGCCGCGGCGGTCTGCCGGTTGAGGGTGGAGGCGTCGAGGCCGAAGGCGTCGGCCAGTTCGCCGATCGACATGGGGCCCTGCACCCGGATGCGGCTGAGCAGGAGGTAGGCGCTGTGGTCCAGTTCGCCGCCCCGGCGGCGTCCGCCCCGCCGGTTCAGCGTGTGGCGGCTGAGCAGCATCTGCTCGTACTCGATCGCGTCTGTCGGTCTGCCCATGCCTGCCGTCGCTTCCTGGTTCCTGCTGCTTGACGCCACATCGCCACCCCGCCCCCACTGCGGAGAAATGGTCGCCCTTCATCCTCTCATGCGCTATGCATCGTACATATCACGTGCGTGATGCATAGTGTGTGCACGATGCACATCGTCGCGCGCCCCCGGCGGCGTCCCGTATGCCCCGCCGCCCGGCCCGTGTCGCCCGTAC
>NZ_VKJP01000503.1 GCF_007280575.1 Streptomyces benahoarensis | reverse complement strand
GCACGCGGCCGTGCGAGGGGCGGGGTGCGCCGGGCCGGGGCGCGTGCCGGAGCCGGTGCGGCGCGGCGGGCCCGGGGTGTGGCGGCGTGGCCCGGCGCCGATTCCGTACCGTCCGGCGGTCGGTCCGGCGTCGCCCGGTCCAGCCCCGACGGTCCGCCGTCCGCCCCCGGCGACGGGTGTGGTTGACCTTGCCCTTGGGGGAAGCCACAGCATCGGTGGAGCCGGGCGACAGGCCCGGCGCGAGGAGGACGGCCGGGCGCCCGGGCCGGGCGGCTGTCCGCCCCACGGCGGACGGGCGGCCCGGGAAGGGGCGGACGGTGGCGGGGCACGGGGACCGCGGAGGCGCGGGGACGGGGCTGCTGACGATCGGGGCGTTCGCCCGCGCCTGTCGGCTCTCGCCCAAGGCGCTGCGGCTCTACGACGACCTCGGCCTGCTGCCCCCGGCGCACGTCGACCCCGTGAACGGCTACCGGCGTTACGCGCCCGCGCAGTTGGAACGGGCGCGGCTCGTCGCCTGGCTGCGGCGGCTGGGGATGCCGCTGGCCCGCATCCGGGAGGTGTGCGCCCTGCCACCGGACGCCGCGGCCACCGCGGTCGCCGCGTACTGGGAACAGGTCGAGGCCGATACCGCGGCCCGCCGGGACCTGGCCGTCTTCCTCGTCGACCAGCTGTCCCGGAAGGACTCCACCATGGTGACCACTCCCACTCCCGTGACGCTGCGCGCCGCGGCCCTGACCGACGGCGGGCTCGTCCGTACCGCCAACCAGGACGCGGTGCACGCGGGGCGGCGGCTGCTCGCCGTCGCCGACGGATACGGCGCGGACGGCGGCCGGGCGGCCGCCGCCGCGCTCGCCGAACTGACGGCCCTGGAGGCGCGCGATCCCGCGCCCGCGGATCTCCTCGATGTGCTGGAGGAGGCCGCGCACCGCGCCAACCGCGCGGTCCAACGGCTCGGCGCCAAGGGCACGGCGGAAGCGGGCTGCACCCTGACGGCGCTGCTGCGTGCCGGGTCGCGGTTGGCGTTGTTGCACATCGGGGACTCGCGCGGCTACGTCCTGCGGGACGCCGGGCTGGTGCGGCTGACCCATGACCACAGCCTCGTGCAGTCCCTCGTCGACGAGGGACGGCTCACGCCCGAGGAGGCGCCCGGCCATCCGCAGCGCGGGCTGCTGACCCGCGCGCTCGACGGGGGCGAGGGCTTCGCCCCCGACCTGCGGCTGCTGGACGCCCGCCCGGGCGAGCGGTACCTGCTGTGCACCGATGGGCTCCACACCGTCCTGCCACTCGGCACCCTCCAGGAAGTGCTGGCCGCCGCACCCGGCCCCGAACAGGCCGTACGCGAACTGGTCACGCTGGCGCGGGAGGCGGGCGCGCCGGACAACATCGGGTGCGTGGTCGCCGACACGGTCGTGGCGGGGGCCTGATCGTAGGTGATGCGGTGGGCGTGGCGGGCGCCGCAGTCGTCGCCATGCCTGGCGCGAGCCTTCACGCCAGGCGCGCCACCGGCTTCGCCCGTGCCGGGCGGCGCCGCATGCGTCCGTACTGTGGCGGGCGGCGCCACGCCCGCCCGACCCGCGCCGACCGGCGTCGTGTCCGCCCGACCCGCGCCGGTTTGCCCGCCGACCAGTCGTCAACTTCCCCATTTCGTCCCCCCGTTGTCTCGCGTCTCGTCACGTTCCGTGCGCGTTCGTCGACTCAGCGTACGGCCGCGGGTGCGGAGCGTGCCGGGCCTGTGGACAACTCCGCGCGGATTGGGCGGCGGGGTGTTCCCGACCGGAAGGGCAGGCTGCCGGGAGGCGGTCATCCGTGCATCCCCCTCCCTCCCCTCCGCCGCAGTCGCCGGAACGCCCGGAGGGTGGCTGGGGCGGTCAGGCCGAGCGCCGCCGTCAGGCAGGCCGCACCGAGGAGGGCCGGGCGGGGGCCCTCGTCCGGGAGCGGCAGGGCGAGGCCCAGCCCGGCGGTGACGGTCAGGGCCGCCTTGGTCACCCCGGCGGCCGCACCCGCCCCGTCGGCCGCCACCAGGGCCTGCGTCCCGGTGAGGGCCAGCGCGCCCGCCGTCCCCAGGGCGGCCGCCGCGACCGTCGCCGCCACCAGGAGCGGCAGCGGATCCGTACCGCCCAGGGGTAGCGCCCCCAACGCGACGGCCGCCACGGTCAGACAGCCCGCCATCACCGCCGTTCCGGCTGCCGGTCGCACCCGTCCGGCGGCCGGGCCCCCGGCGGCCAGCGCACCTGCCGGGACCAGGAACGCCAGGCCGGCAGCGGCCGGTGACAGTCCGGCTGCCCGCTGCAGGGCCTGCGGCACGGTGAACAGCAGGGCCACCGTCGCGGCGTTGGCTACCGCCCCCGAGGCCGTCAGCCGCAGATAGCGCCCGTCGCGGAGCAGCGCCGGGTCCAGGAGCGGCGCCGCCCGGCGCGCCCGCCGTACGCACCCGGTGGCCAGTGCCACCGCGGCGGTCAGCCAGGCCCACCACCAGGGGCCGCCGCCCAGGCCGGGTGCCAGACAGGCACAGGCACCCGTGGCGGCCACCGCGCCCACGACGTCCGGATGCGCCGTGGCCCGCCCGGCCGTCCCCGGGGTGCGCGGTGCGGCGGTGCTGCGGGCGGCTGTCGCGGCCACCAGCGCAGGGAGCGCCGTCAGCCAGAACACGGCCCGCCAGGAGCCGTACTCGGTGACCGCGCCGCCCACGAACGGGCCGCAGGCGGTGGCGAGTCCGGCCAGCCCCAGGGCGCGGCCGGTCATCCGCCGCCCCCGGGGGCCGGGGAAGACCCGGGTCAGCAGCGCCAGCCCGTTCGGCATGATCAGCGCGGCGCCCGCCCCCTGGACCACCCGGGCCGCCACCAGGAGCGGCAGCGACGGCGCGAGGGCGCAGGCGGCGGCCGCCGCGGCGAACAGCAGCAGCCCGGTACGGAGCATCCGGCGTCTGCCGTACGCGTCGCCGAGCCGCCCGGAGAGCGGCATCAGCGCCCCGGCCGCCAGGAGGTAGCCGCCGCTCACCGCGCGGCCGACGGCCGCCGGGCCCGGTAGCTCACCCCGGATGACGGGCAGCGCGAGATGCAGGGCGAACGAGTCCAACTGGACGCAGAACGCGCCCAGCGCCACCGCGGCGAGCGCCCACCGGCCGTCCGGCCCGGCCCCGTGCGGAGGCGTGGACGGCGGCGGGGTGCATGGGGGCGTGGGCATACGGGGCGACCTTTCGTACGGGCGCGCGCACGCGGCGCGCGGCGCGGGCGGGCAC
>NZ_VKJP01000502.1 GCF_007280575.1 Streptomyces benahoarensis | reverse complement strand
GGCGTGGGGCCGCGTCGGGTTCGGGGCTGCCGCCGGGCCCGCTGCCGCCCCCTCACCCCCGAGGCGCCACCGCCTCCCACCGCACCGTGATCTCGCCCTGACGGCGGCGGCGCGGGTCGCCGGTCAGCGGCCAGTCGGCGGCCAGCGCGCGGGTGGCGGCCAGCCAGCGCTGCCGGGCGCCGAGCGCGCCGAGCGGGGCCGCCGCCGCCCAGGCGCGGTCGAAATCGCGGAGGAAGGCGTGCACCGGCTCGCCCGGCACATTGCGGTGGATCAACGCCTTCGGCAGCCGTTCGGCCAGGTCGGACGGGGTGTCCAGGGAGGCGAGCCGGGCCGCGAAGGTCACCGTGCGCGGCCCCTCCGGGCCCAGCGCCACCCACACATGGCGGCGCCCGATCTCGTCGCAGGTGCCCTCGACCAGCAGCCCGTCCGGCGCCAGCCGCGCGCAGAGCCGCCGCCAGACCGCCGTGACCTCGTCCTCGTCGTACTGCCGCAGCACATTCGCCGCGCGGATCAGCACCGGCGCCCGCCCCGGGGCGCCGGGCAGCGGCACCTCGAAGCCGCCGTGCCGGAACTCCAGCCCGGACCGCTCGAACGGCCGGGCCGCCGCCACCCGCTCCGGATCGATCTCCACCCCGACCACCCGCGCGTCCGGCCGGGCCGTCCGCAGCCGCGTCAGCAGCTCCAGCGCCGTCCAGGGCGCCGCCCCGTACCCGAGATCGACGGCGACCGGGTCCCCGCTGCGCCGCAGCGCCGCCCCGTGCTCGGCGGCGATCCAGCGGTCCATCCGGCGCAGCCGGTTGGGGTTGGTCGTGCCCCGGGTGGCGTTCCCGACGGGACGGGCGGACGCGGGGACGGAGGAGCGGCGGGGCATACGACGAGCCTAAGCGGCCCGAGCGGAATCCCGTCCGCCTCGCAATCGTCACGTCCACTCGGCACCCCGCCGCGTACGGTCACGGTTCGATAACGGCGGGAACTCGGGCGGTCCGGGGGAAATGGATGCCGCGCCCGCGTTGTTACACCAGGCCGGAGGCGCGCAGCCCGCCACAGGAGAGAGGTAGCTCGCAGTGAGCCCATACGTGTCCCGGCTCCGCAGCCGTCCCCTCGGCCAGCACCCGGGCCCGTCCCGGCTGCGGCTCCCCGGAGCCGCCCGCCGCCCCCGCCGGGTGGCGATGCTCAGCGTCCACACCTCCCCGCTTCACCAGCCCGGCACCGGCGACGCGGGCGGTATGAACGTCTACATCGTCGAGCTCGCCCGGAAGCTCGCCGCGATCAACATCGAGGTGGAGATCTTCACCCGCGCCACCACCGCCACCCTCCCGCCCGCCGTGGAGCTGGCCCCCGGCGTCCTCGTTCGCCACGTCGACGCCGGACCGTACGAAGGGCTCGCCAAGGAGGAGCTGCCCGCCCAGCTGTGCGCCTTCACCCACGGCGTGATGCAGGCATGGGCGGGCCACCGCCCCGGCTACTACGACCTCGTCCACGCCCACTACTGGCTCTCCGGCCACGTCGGCTGGCTCGCCGCCGAACGCTGGGGCGTCCCCCTCGTCCATGCCATGCACACCATGGCCAAGGTCAAGAACGCCTCGCTCGCCGAGGGCGACACCCCCGAGCCCGCCGCCCGCGTCATCGGCGAGACCCAGATCGTCCGCGCCGCCGACCGCCTCATAGCCAACACCGCCGAGGAGGGCGACGAGCTGGTCCGCCATTACGACGCCGACCCCGGCCGGGTCGCCGTCGTCCACCCCGGCGTCAACCTCGACCGCTTCCGCCCCACCGGCCCCGGCGCCACCCCCGTCACGCTGACCGGCCCCGGCGCGGGCGCCTCCGTCGCCGCCAGCCGCGCCGCCGCCCGCGACCGCCTCGGCCTGCCGCAGGACGCCCTCATCCCCCTCTTCGCCGGGCGGATACAGCCCCTGAAGGCCCCCGACGTGCTGCTCCGCGCCGTCGCCGTCCTCCTGGAGGAGCGGCCGGAGCTGCGCTCCCGGCTCGTCGTCCCGGTGGTCGGCGGCCCCAGCGGCAGCGGCCTGGCCAAGCCCGAAGAGCTCCAGAAACTCGCCGCCCTGCTCGGCATCGCCGACGTCGTCCGCTTCCGCCCACCGGTCGGCCAGCAGCAGCTCGCCGACTGGTACCGCGCCGCGTCCGTGCTGGTCATGCCCTCGTACAGCGAATCCTTCGGGCTCGTCGCCATCGAGGCGCAGGCGTGCGGTACGCCGGTGATCGCGGCCGAGGTCGGCGGCCTGCCGGTGGCCGTCCGCGACGGCGTCACCGGCCATCTCGTCCCCGGCCACGACCCGGCCGACTACGCCCGCGCCCTGGCCCGCTTCGTCGCCGCCCCGGCGCTGCCCGCCACGATGGGCGCGGAGGCCGCCCGGCACGCCCAGTCCTTCGGCTGGGACACGGCGGCCGCCGCCACCGGCGACGTCTACACCGCCGCACTGCAGGAGAGGCGCCGTCACCTACGATCACCCCATGGCTGACGAGGTGGCTGACGTGAAGGACGGGCGGACGGACCGGGGCGACGCAGCGGCCGCTGCCGCGGTGATCGAGCGCACGCTCGGCGACGCCGGACTGGAGTGGGAGTCGCCCGCCCCCGGCCGCTACGTCGTCACCCTGCCCGGCACCCGCAAGCTCTCCACCGCCTGCTCCCTCGTCGTCGGCCGCCACTCCCTCTCCGTCAACGCCTTCGTCGTACGGCACCCCGACGAGAACCACGAGGCCGTCCACCGCTGGCTGCTGGAGCGCAACACCCGCCTCTACGGCATGAGTTACGCGATCGACCGGCTCGGCGACATCTACCTCGTCGGCAAGTTCCCCCTCGCCGCCGTCACCGAGGAGGAGCTGGACCGCATCCTCGGCACCGTCCTGGAGAACGCCGACGGCAGCTTCAACACGCTGCTGGAGATGGGCTTCGCGACGGCGATCCGTAAGGAGTACGCGTGGCGGGTGGCCCGGGGGGAGTCGACGCGGAACCTTGAGGCGTTCTCGCATCTGACCCGGGGAGTGGGGGAGGAGTGAGGCCGGGGAGGGTGCCTGCCCTCCTGCCTGCCCCTCCCCGGCCTCACTCCTCCGCCCCGCCTCGCCCCGAACCCTTCGGCAGAGGCCGGGGTCGATGCCGGTCGTCGGCGTCAAGCCTCCGCCCGAACGCCCCCACCGGCTTCATCGAACCCGTCGAACGCGCCGTGGCCGCCAGCCCGTTGGGCCCGTGGCTGTCTCTTATACCCATCTGACGCTGCCGACGACTTAA
>NZ_VKJP01000501.1 GCF_007280575.1 Streptomyces benahoarensis | reverse complement strand
CTCTACCGCAGAGCGACCACCCCGCCACCCCCGCGGCGCATTGGCGTGACCCGACCCCCTGACGGATCCTGGAAAGCAACACAGCCCAAGCGGCACGTTCTGCGCAAGGGAGGCCGGAGATGGCAACCACTGGGGCTACCGGAACCACGAGGGTCGGACCGCACGGTCTGCACGGGCCCTCGAATCTGTTCCGTGGGGGCAAGCTGCGCCACACCCGACTCGACGAGCATCTGCCGATCGACCACCGGCTCAGCAAGGTCTACCGGGTCGGCGCGGGACTGATGGGCCTGGTCCTGGTCGCGTTCGGCATTCTCGGTCTGCTCGACAAGATCGGCTTCTTCGACACCGGTGGCGCGATGGTCGCCGGGCTGAACACCAACGGCGCGCTGAGCGTCCTGTCGATCATCGTGGGCGTGGTGCTGTTCGGCGGCATGGTCATCGGCGGCAATCCGGCGTCGACGCTCAACATCGTGCTGGGCTTGCTGTTCCTGCTGAGCGGATTCGTGAACCTGGCGCTGCTGCAGACCGGCGCGAACTTCCTCGCGTTCAAGATCCAGAACGTGCTGTTCAGCTTCGTGGTCGGCCTGCTGCTGGTGGTCTTCGGCATGTACGGGCGGGTCAGCGGCGGGCTGTCGCACGACAACCCGTACTGGCGCGCCCGTCACCCCGAGGCGGCGCACCGGCCGACGCCCGCCCCCGGCCCCACGGCCGCCCGGGAGGCGGCGGTGGAGCAGCTGCGGAAGGGCGAGGGGCCGGACACCGGACGGGCCGGGGCCTGATCACCGGGCCGGACGTGCCGCCGCCGGGTGCCCGCCCGGCGGCATCGGGTGCCGGGCGGGGCCGCGGGCGTGACAGCCCTTAATCTGTCGCCATGCCTCGTTACGAGTACCGGTGCCGTCCCTGTGGTTCCACCTTCGAGCTGAGCCGGCCGATGGCCGAGTCCGCCGCGCCCGCCGTCTGTCCGGACGGGCACGAGGACACCGTGAAGCTGCTCTCCACCGTCGCCGTCGCCGGTTCCGCCCCGGCGCCCGCACCCTCGGGAGGCGGGGGCGGCGGCTGCTGCGGGGGCGGCTGCTGCGGCTGACCGCGCTCGCCACGTAGCGGCATCCGGGACGCGAGCCCCCGGACGCGGGTACGGAAGAAGACCCCCGGTGTGATGGAGCTGTCCAGGAACACACCACGCCCGGAGGTCTTCGCCTCCTACCGTAGCTGCCGTTGACCTGCTCGGATGCATCCGGCCCGGCCCCGCCCCGAGGCGCCGGGCCTCCCGGGCCCCCGTACCGTCACGCGAGCGTGCCCCGGACCCCGTCCCCCTCCCGTACCGCCTCGTGGAAGGCGCGGAGGATGCGTTCGCCCGCGGCGGCTCCCCGCTCGGTCAGGGCGGTGACCTGCGGGGCGCGGAAGTCGGTGGCGGCCAGTTCGCCGTGGCCGGGGCGCCAGGCGCGGTCGGCGGCGAGGAGGAGGTCGGCGTCGAGCAGGGAGTCGCCCGCGGCGAGGACCTCGGTGGCGCCGGTGCGGCGGCGGACCTCCGCGACCGCCGCGCTCTTGGTCAGCGGCTTCGGCACCGCGTAGACCTTGCGGCCCTGGAGCGAGACGGACCAGCCGCGGCCGTCCGCCCACGCGGTCAGCTCCTCGATCCAGCCGTCGGGCAGCAGCGCCCGCTCCACGACGAGGTACGCGAAGAGGTCCTCGGCGGTCCGCTCCCTGAGCAGCCAGGCGGGGTCGGCGGCGCGGACCAGATGGGCGTGGACCTCGTCGAGCGGGGCGCAGCCCTCGGCGAGGCGGGCGGCGACCGTGCGCTGCCAGTCGCGGTCCGGTACGCCGTCCACCAGCAGATGGCCGCCGTTGGCGCAGACCGCGAACCGCGGCGGCGGGCCGGGCAGATGGATGCGCCGGTACTGCTCGCGGGTGCGGGTGGTGGCCGGGACGAAGACGGCCCGGGCGGCGAGGTCGGTGAGCAGCGCCGCCGCGGTCTCCGTCAGGTAGGAGAGCGGGCGCCTTTCGTAGACCTCGACGCAGAGCAGGCGGGGTGCCTCGGCGTCCGGCACGGTGAGGTCCAGCGCCGCCGCCGAGTAGATGAGGGTGCGGTCGAGGTCGCTGGCGACAAGGGTGGTCGTCATCAGGCCACCGTCCGACCGTCGGCGCCGGTCGCCCCGCGGGTGTAGCGGGGGTGGATCAACCCGACGCAGGCGTAGGGGAGTTCGCCGACCTCCTCGACGGGGACGCCGCGTTCCTCGGCGAGCAGGCGTACGTGGTCGAGGTCGGGTCCGGCACCGCGGCGGGCGAGGATCTTCCACGGGACCCGGCGCAGCAGTACCCGGGTGGTCTCCCCCACGCCGGGCTTGACGAGGTTGATGTCGTCGATGCCGTACTCCTTGCTGATCCGCTCGACGGCGGCCCATCCCTCCCAGGTGGGGCGGCGGTCCTCGGCGGCCAGGCGGGCGGCGTCGGCGGCGACGCCGTCCGCGACCTCGGCGAAGCGGGCGGTGACCGCGTCGAGGAAGGTGCCGGAGAGGTCGGCGCCGGACAGCTCGCGGTAGAACTTGGCGCCGTGGAAGTCGTCCGGCCCCACCAGGTCGTCGCGGAGGACGGTGCGGGATATCAGCCCGGAGACGGTGGAGTTGAGGCAGGCGGACGGGACGAGGAAGTCATCGCGGGTGCCGTAGGTGCCGACGCAGCCGCCGGGGTCGGCGAGGACCGCGATGCGCGGGTCGAAGCCGGGGAACTCCGTCAGTGCGGCGGTGAGTTCGCGGGTGATGGCGCCCTTGCCCGTCCAGCCGTCGACGAAGACGACATCGGCCGGGTCGTGGTGGGCGGCGAGCCAGCGCAGTGCGGTGGTGTCGATGCCGCGGCCGCGGACGATGGAGATGGCGTAGTGCGGCAGGTCCAGACCGTGCGCGTGGTGCGCCCAGCGGCGCATCAGCACGCCGACGGGCGTCCCGGCGCGGGCCAGTGAGGCCAGTACCGGCCGGGGCGGCGGGCCCGTGAGGTGGCCGCGGCGGCGCGGGAGTTCGGCGAGGACGGTCTCGGTGACGGCGCCGACGGCGCGGGCGATGCGGGCGGCGGACGTCTCCAGCGCGGCGTGGAAGAGCGCCTGGTACCGATGGGACGGCTGGTACTCGACGGGCAGCGATTCCGCGTAGTGCGCGCCGCCGCTCTGGATGGCCTCCTCGCGCTCCTCGGTCGGCGCCTCCAGCGTCACCGCGGACAGGTCCTGGAGCAGCCAGCCGACCTCCTCGGGGGCGTACGAGGAGAACGCGGGGCCGCGCAGCGGCTCGGGGAGGGGCATGGGC
>NZ_VKJP01000500.1 GCF_007280575.1 Streptomyces benahoarensis | reverse complement strand
GGGTGCGGATCCGGGGTGGTGGCGGTCATCGGTCGCCTCCGATCAGAGTGAGGAACGCGTCCTCCAGGCGGCGGTGCGGCCCGACGCGGTGCACCGGCAGGTCCAGCCGCAGGAGTCCGGCGAGCAGGCGCGGGGTGGCCGCGGCATCGTCGAGGCGGACCAGCAGACCGTCGTCGGCGCGGACCGCCGCGAGCACACCGGGCAGCGCGCGGACCTTCTCCACCACCGCCTCGGTGAGCGCTCCGGGGTCCGCGACGCCGACGAGGACGCTGTCCTGGGCGCCGGTGATCTCCGCGACCGGCCCGGACCTGACCAGGCGTCCGCGGTCCATGACGACCAGATGCGTACAGCTCTGTTCGACCTCGGACAGCAGATGGCTGGAGACGATGACGGTGCGTCCGGCGGCCGCGTAACGGATCATCACCTCGCGCATCTCGCGGATCTGGGGCGGGTCGAGGCCGTTGGTCGGCTCGTCGAGAATCAGCAGGTCGGGCAGGCCCAGCATGGCCTGGGCGAGGGCGAGGCGCTGCCGCATGCCCTGGGAGTAGGTGCGCACCGCGCGGTCCAGGGCGGTGCCGAGCCCGGCGATCGCCAGGGCCTCCTCGGCGTGCGCGTCGGCGGCGGGCCGCCCGGTGGCGCGCCAGTACAGGTCGAGGTTGGCGCGGCCCGACAGATGGGGCAGGAACCCTGCACCTTCGACGAACGCGCCCACCCGGGAGAGCACCGGGGCGCCCGGCCGGATGCCGTGCCCGAAGACCCGGATCTCGCCCTCGTCCGGCCGGATCAGGCCCATCAGCATCCGCAGGGTGGTGGTCTTCCCGGCGCCGTTGGGCCCGAGCAGCCCCAGGACCTGCCCGGTCTCGACGCGGAACGACAGGTCCCGCACCGCGTACCGGTCGCTCGCCCCGGCGTACTTCTTGCTCAGCCCGTCGATCACCAGCGGCACGGCGGCGAGGGACGGATCGGGGGCCGGGGCGGTGGCGCGGCGGCGGGCGGTGAGCAGCAGGGCGGCGGCGAGGACGGCGGCGGCCGACGGCAGCAGCCACGTCCAGGCGGGCAGCGGGGGCGCGGCGGCGCGGACCCGCGCGTCGGTGGGGACGGTCAGGGCGCCGCCCCCGGCCGCCGCCACGGTGTAGGTGGCGGGCTCGGCGGATGAGGCGTAGCCGAGGTCGGTCGCGGCGAGGACCAGGCGCATCCGGTGCCCGGCGGCGAAGTCGTGGTCGACGGCGGGCAGCCGCAGTTCGACGCGGACGCCCCGGTCGGCGCCGGAGATGCGGTACGGCGTGACGAGCTGGGCGGGCAGCACCTGCTTGGTGCCGTCCGGGGCGACGTCATAGAGCTTGGCGAAGAGGACCGCGTCGCGGGAGGTGGACCGTACGGTCACGGTGGTGCGTGGCGCGCCGGTGAGGTGGACGGGCGCGGTGAGCGGCGCCGAGTCGAAGCGGGCGTACTGGCCCGGGAAGTCGACCGCGAGGCCGCCGGTGCCCAGGGTGGAGAGGGTGCCGAGCGCACCGACGCCGGGGACCGCGGAGATCGCGGGCGGGCTCGCGCCGGGCGGGCTGGTGAAGCGCTGTTCGGGGCCGGTGAGCTGGATGCGGAGCGGGTCGTGGGTGAGGCCGGGGTAGGCCGGGCCGCTCGCGCCGCGCAGTTGCAGGGAGCCGTTGGTGGAGTCCACCCCTCCGCTGCGGCTGACCCGGAACGCGGGCCCGGTGTCGGCGCCCTTGTCTCCCTTGAGGTAGCGGTCGAACCAGGCGCGGGTGCGGTCGGTGAGCCGGGCCGTCTCGCGGTCACCGCCGTCGTGGCCACCGGCGATCCAGTCGACGGAGACGGGGGCGCCGTTGCGGCGCAGGGCCCGTTCCATCGCATCGGCTTGATCCAGTGTGAAGAGCGAGTCGGTCTGCCCCTGCATGATCAGGGTCGGCGCCTCGATCCGGTCACCGACGGCGGACGGGCTGCGCTTCTCCAGGAGGGCGCGGGCCGCCGCGTCCGGTTTCCCGTCCACCGCGACCCGTTCGTACATCGCGCACAGGTCCGCGGCGAACCGGCCGCAGCCGCCGGACGACGCGGGGACGCGCCCGGGCGCCGCGGTGGGATCGCCCGCCGAGCCGGTGGTGAAGAAGATCCCGGACCACAGCTTCTTGAACACGCCGTGGGGGAAGAGCGCGTCGGCGAGGTTCCAGTAGGTGATCTGCGGGGCGAGGGCGTCGATCCGCGGGTCGTGCCCGGCGGCGAGCAGCGCGACGGCGCCGCCGTACGAGGCGCCGGCGATCCCGACGCGCGGATCCCCGGCCTTGTCGAGCCGTACCTCGGGACGTTTCGCCAGCCAGTCGACGAGGCGGCTGACATCGGCGACCTCGCGGTCCGGGTCGTTGAGCCCGATGTGGCCGGTGGAGTCGCCGAAGCCGCGCGCCGACCAGGTGAGGACGGCGTACCCGTCCCGGGCCAGCCGCTCCGCCTGCGGACGGACCTCGTTCTTGCTGCCGCCGAAGCCGTGCGCGAGCAGCACGGCGGGGCGGCGCGCGGTGGAACTCCCCGCGGTGAAGTAGGAGGTGTCGATCCGTACGGTCTTCGTGCCGCCGGGCTTCTCGGGCACCGCCAGCGCCCGGTCCTCGCGGTGCACGACGGGTGCGGCGTCCGAAGTGGCGCCCGCCCACACGCCGCCGCCCATGAGCAGGGCCAGAACACCGACGGCCGCGTACAGCCGCCGTCCGCGCAGTCGCAGATCCATAGGGGGATCCTAGGGAGTGGCCCTTACGGGGTTCCCGGCGAGTGGCCGGGAGGCGGCGCCGGGGCCCGGCCCGGTGGCGCGGGGCCGTCGTGGGTGCCGCCGCCGACGAGCCGTCACGAGCCCTTGGGCGAACCGGCGTTCCGTGCCGGAGCCGGGGCCTCCACCCCTACGGTGAAGGGACTTTGTGCGGACGGGCCGAGGGGCGGCCGTTCCACCCGCACGACGGCCGGGCGCCCTGGCCCGCGCCGCGCTGACCGGGCTTCTCCTCCCCTGCCTCCCGGCCACCGGAACGGTGTTGATCGCCGCCGCCGTAGCCCTCGTCCTGACCGGCATCAGCGGTACGGGCCGGAGCACGGGCGACGGAAGCGGCGGCCAGGAGCGGGAGGGGGCTCGCGCCGACGAGGGGGCGGTCGGCGTAGGCGGGGCGCTCCGGTTGGCCGGTGCGCCCCGGCCCGCCGGGAGGCGTGGGAGCCGTCGCGGCGCGCCCCGCGCAGCCGTCGGCCGTACGGGGGGGGTGCGCGCCGCGAGGCGGCACCGGCCGCAGCTCCCGATCAGTACTGCGGAGGCCCGAACCCACC
>NZ_VKJP01000004.1 GCF_007280575.1 Streptomyces benahoarensis | reverse complement strand
CCCCGAGGGACAGCCCAGCAGTGGGCGCCAGGCCCGGCAGCGGGCGCCCGGCCTGGCGCCCGCGCCGCTTCCCCTCACCTCAGCTCTCCCCCTCCCCCTCCTTCAGGTACCGCAGCGCGAAGTCCAGTTCCAGGCGGACCTGCTTGATGCGTTCCTCTACGACGAGGGAGCCGTGGCCCGCGTCGTAGCGGTAGACGTCGTGCGGGTGGGCGCGCTGTTCCAGGCGTTCGACGTAGTTCTCCACCTGGCGGATCGGGCAGCGGGGGTCGTTGACGCCCGCGGAGATGTAGACGGGGGCCCGTACCGCGTCCACGTAGGTGAGCGGGGAGGACGCCTCGAAGCGTTCCGGGACCTCTTCGGGGGTGCCGCCGAGGAGGGTGCGGTCCATCGCCTTGAGGGCTTCCATCTCGTCGTGGTACGCCGTGACGTAGTCGGCGACCGGGACGGCGGCGAGGCCGAGGGCCCAGGCGTCGGGCTGGGTGCCCAGGCCGAGCAGGGTGAGGTAGCCGCCCCACGAGCCGCCGGACAGGACCAGTCGCTCCGGGTCGGCCAGGCCCGAGGAGACGGCCCATTCGCGGACCGCGGCGATGTCCTCCAGCTCGATCAGTCCGACGCGGTGCTTGAGCGCGTCCGTCCAGGCGCGGCCGTAGCCCGTCGAACCGCGGTAGTTGACGCGGACGACCGCGAAGCCGTGGTCCACCCAGGCGGCGGGCGCGGAGGCGAACGCATCGCTGTCGTGCCAGGTGGGGCCGCCGTGGATGTCGAAGACGGTGGGGAACGGGCCGTCGCCCGCGGGCCGCTGGACCAGGGCGTGGATCCGGCCGCCCGGCCCCTCCACCCAGGTGTCCGTCACCGCGACCGAGGCCGGGGCCTTCATCCCGGGCGGGTCGAGGACGACCGCGCCGCTCGTCGACCGGACCTCCGGCGGCTGGGCGGCCGACGACCACAGGAACTCCACGGCGCCGTCGGGCCGGGCCGTCGCCCCGGACACCGTGCCCACCGGGGTGGACACCCGCGTCAGCGCGGGCGTGGCACCTTCGGTGGCGGCCGCTGCGCCGAGGCCGTAGTGCCACAGTTCGCTGCGGGCCTGGTATTCGTGCTCGATCAGCAGGGCCGAGCCGTCCGGGTACCAGTCGGCGCCCACGTCACCGGGGAGGTCGATGTCGAGGGCGGTCTCGACGCCGGTCAGCGGGTCCCAGATCATCGGCTCCCACCGGCCGCGCCGCTGGTGTCCGACGAGCAGCCGGGTGTCGCCGTCGACCGGCGCGAAGCCCATCACGGACAGCCCCAGCTCCTCGGTACCGCCCTTGGTGTCGTCCAGCTCGGCGACGGTCGAACCGTCCGGGCGGACGACGCGGATCGCCGAGTGCATCGCGTCGCCGTGCTCGGTGTGCTCGATCGCGATCAGCGAACCGTCGTGGGAGTAGTCACCGACCCCCGCCGACTCCTGGTGGCGGTAGATCTCCACCGGCTCCTCGCCGGGCCGGACGACATGGATCGTCGAACCCTCCTCGTCCGTGGAGCGGCCGACGACAGCGGAGCCGTCCCGGCCGAGGGCGAGCCCGGCGGGGTAGGAGGGGGCCAGCCCGGGCGTGGCCGGCTCGTCCGCGCCGCCGCCGAACGGCTGCCGCATCCACACCCCGAATTCGTCGCCGTCGGTGTCCGAGAACCACCAGATCCACTCGCCGTCCGGCGACAGCGTGCCGTCCGTGGTGCCGTTCGGCCGGTCCGTGGCCTGGCGCTGACTGCCGGAGGCCCGGTCCCATGCGTACAGCTCGAAGGTGCCGGTCGCGTTGGAGACGAACAGTGAGCGGTCCGGGGCGTCCTGCGCCCAGTTCGGCAGGGAGACCCGCGGGGCGCGGAACCGCTGCTCCCACTCCGGCATGCCGGAGCCGTCGGCGGTAGCCGCGGGGGAGTGCGGCAGCGAGGAATTGCGCGGGTCGGCCGGGGCGGTGCCGGGGCCGTTGTCAGTGGTCTCGTCAGTCATGGCCCCATTCTGCGCCCGGTCGCAAAAATCGTGTTGGCGACCGTCCACGCCTGTGGATAACTTCGCGGCATGCGAAGACATGCGGGCCCCGACGACTGGCGCGAGGCCAACCGTGCGAGCTGGGACGAGCGGGTCCCCCTCCACATGGCGAGCGATTATTACGACCACGAAGGGTTCCGGCGCAGCCAGGACACGATCCGCGCCTTCGAGGCGGCGGAGGTAGGCGACGTCACCGGCCGCTCCCTGCTGCACCTCCAGTGCCACTTCGGGCAGGACACCCTCTCGTGGCTGCACCGCGGCGCGTCCCAGGTTGTCGGCCTGGACTTCTCCGAACCGGCGGTCGACGCGGCCCGCGAGACCGCCGCCGACCTCGGATACGACACCGACCGCGCCTCGTTCGTGGCCGCCGATGTGTACGACGCGGCGGAGGCGGTGCCCGATTCCGCCTACGACGTCGTGTACACCGGCATCGGCGCGCTCAACTGGCTGCCGGACGTGGAACGTTGGGCCGAGACGGCCGCCTCCCTCGTCGCCCCCGGCGGCTTCCTCTACCTCGCCGAGTTCCACCCGTTGTGCGACGCGCTGGACGACTCCACGGGCTCCCGCATCACGCACGACTACTTCAGCCGTGACGCATGGGTGGACGAAGCCCCCGGTACGTATACGGACTTCGGCGCCCCGACGGTCCACAACCGCACCGTCGAATGGCAGCATCCGATCGGTGACGTGGTCAGCGCGGTCGCCGCGACCGGGCTGCGGATCGAATTCCTCCATGAGCACGACATGACGATGTTCCAGCGCTTCGGCGCGCTGCAACGCGGCGACGACGGCTTCTACCGCCTCCCCGCCGACCGCCCCCGCATCCCGCTCATGTACTCCCTCAAGGCCACTCGGCCCGCCTGACCAGCAGGGGCGCCCCCAGCGGGACGCCCCTGACGGGATGCCCTACGAGGTCACCCGGGCCAGCGCGAAGCCGTCGTACCCCTTGCTGCCGACCGTCTGGATCGCGGTCGCCGACAGCCTCGGGTGCTCGGCCATCATCTCCAGGCAGCGGCGGGTGCCCTGGACGGCGGGCTCGGCGCTGGCCGCGTCGGCGATCTTTCCGCCGCGTACGACGTTGTCGCAGATGATCAGGGACCCGGGGCGGGTGAGCCGCAGCGCCCACTCCAGGTAGTGCGGGTTGTTGGGCTTGTCCGCGTCGATGAAGACCAGGTCGAACGGCTCGGTGCCGTCCGCCACCAGCGTGGCCAGCGTGTCGAGCGCCGGGCCCACACGGACCTCCGCCACCCCGGACAGGCCCGCCCGGTCGAGGTTGGCGCGCGCCACCTCGGCGTGGGTCGCGTCCGCCTCCAGGGAGACCAGCCGCCCGTCGGCGGGGAGCGCACGCCCCAGCCAGATGGTGCTGTAGCCGCCCAGCGTGCCCAGTTCAAGGATCCGGCGCGCGCCCTGGGTCTGCGCGAGGAGGTGGAGCAGCTTGCCCTCGGTGGGCGCGACGGCGATCTCGGGCAGTCCGGCGGCGTCGCTGGCCCGCAGCGCCGCGTCGAGGACGTCGTCGTGCGGGGCGAGCAGGGGTGCGAAGTAGCCTTCGACGGCGTTCCATTGGTGCTCGGACACAGGGCCTCTTCCCTCATCTCATGGGCGTCGCCAAGGAAGGTACCGGCCGCGGATCGCGGTGTCAGGGAATTACCTCGCCCACGGGCACCGACTCCTCGCCGATCCTGACGGACCCCGTTCCACGCTCCGGCGCCGCGCCCGTCCGCTCGCCCCATGCCAGCCGCAGCACCACGGTGACCAGCGCCGCGAGGGCGAACGCGATACCGGTCCAAGGGAGCGCGCGGGTGCCGAGCGCCGCCAGCGACCAGCCGCCGACCGTCGTGCCCACCGTGATGCCCAGATTGGAGAACGACACGAAGAGGCTGTTGCCGAACTCCGGCGCCTGTCGCGTATCGCGCCCCAGCCAGCTCTGGCACACGATCAGCCCCCCGGAGTGCACCATCGCCCAGACCGGAACCAGCGCCACCACCGCGGGCAGCCGCGCCCCCAGCGCGAACAGTGCCGCGAAGACGGCCAGGCACAGGACCGGGAAGGCGAGCGCGGTGCGGCCCACCCCGCGCCGCAGCAGCGCGGCGAAGGCGAAGTTGCCGAAGATCATCACCACGCCGAACACCAGCAGCATCGCGCTGATCCAGGAGCCGTTCATCCCGCTGACGCCGCCGAGGTACGCCGCGAAGTAGCCGTATACGGAGAACAGCGCCGCGAAGACGAGCACGACGGAGACGAGTGTCAGCCACGTCCGCCCGCGCCGCAGCACCCCCAACTGGGCGCCGTACGACAGCCGTTCGCCCACCGGCATCGCGGGCAGGAACCGTACGAGGCCCACCAGCCCGAGCAGGTTGACCGCGGCGCCGAACCAGAACGCGGCCGGCAGCGAGAAGTGGCCGGCCAGGTAGGACGTCAGCGGTACGCCGAAGGCGAAGCCGACAGTGACGCCCGCGAAGACCCGCGCCGTCGCCCGCGCCGGTTCCGCCGTCTCCCCGAGCCGTACCGCCGTCGCCAGCGCGACGGAGAAGAAGACCGGATGCAGCAGTGCGGGGATGACGCGGAAGGCGAGCGTCAGTCCGAAGTCCGTGCTGAGCGCGTAGACGGCGTTCGACACGGCGAAGACGCCCATGGTCACGGCCAGCACGGCCCGCCGGTCGACCGCCGACGACGCCAGCGTCATGAAGGGCCCGGACACCGCCACGACCAGCGCGAACGAGCCCACGAGCAGCCCCGCGGCGGAGGCGCTGACCCCCAGCCTGTCCGCGATCTCCGGCAGGACGCCGACGATCCCCATCTCCGTGGTGATGATGCTGAACACCCCCAGCGCGAGCGCCGGAAGCGCCACCGCCTCTCTCCTCATCGTCGGATCCTTTCCTTCAGGGTGGGTTCCTGTACGTAGTGCATCGCGGCAGCACATCCAGTGCATCTACGTATCGTATTTTCTCGATATGTTTGCCCGTGCGGGGCCCCGGCCCGTCAGGGGCAGGGATCAGGACTCAGCGTCAAAGGTTCAGCACTCAGTGCTCAAGGTTCAGCGCTCAATGCTCAAGGCTCAGCACTCAGCACTCAAGGCTCAGCGCTCAGGGCTTACGAACCGCCCGGGCCGGGCTGGACCGCTCTCGGTGGATCACAGCGCGTCGCGGACGTGTGCCGCGAACGCCTCGATCGTGCGCTCGTTGCGCCGGTAGTACGTCCACTTACCGATCCGCTCGGACTCCAGCAGCCCCGCGTCCCGCAGGGTCTGCAGATAGCTGGAGACCACGGACTGCGAGAGGCCCGACCGGGCCTGGATGTCGCCGACGCACACCCCGATATGGAACCCGAGGCCCTGCTGCCGGTAGGCGTCCTCGTCGAAGTGGGTGGCCGGGTCCTTCAGCCACTGGAGGAACCGCAGCCGCGCCGGGTTGGCCAGCGCCTTGTGGATCGCCAGGGGGTCCATGGCGCCGCTCCTTCCGCTCCGGTCGGCGCGTCCACCGCGAACGCGTCGTATCTACTTTTCGCGATGTGTTGGAGGATGTCAAATGCGGGGCGGGGGTGTACCGGGTACGGGCGCGTGGTGGCCGCGACGGCTGCCCTCGCGCCCATCCCATCCCGCCCCGCCGAATAATCTGACGGCACGTCAAAAATCTTCCTTGAATAGCAGAAGAGTGATTGCAGTGGGCCCTTTTTCCGTATGACTGACGTGCTCTGTATCGGGTGGTCCGAAAACATTCGGGCCGCTTGCTAAACCTTATGGCGGTCAACGTCACCGCATCGAGGTAACACCGGTGCTCTTATTTGCGTGAGCTGGGTTTCTTACCCCTTTACTGGTCTCCGGGAGTCGGACGGAGTTCTGAAAACCGTCCGCTTACCGCATTTTCCCCGCGCCCCCATCCTCTTTCCACCTTTCCTCGGTTGGCCCGCGTACGCCGATCACCCCTTGCGAAGGAGAGCTCCTCAGATGACCGTTGAGACCGGCCCGGAAGCCCCGCCGGCCACCTCCCCGCAGACCAGCCTGAGCACCGCGGCTGCCCGCAATCTCGCCACCACGACCAAGTCCGCGCCGCAGATGCAGGAGATCACCTCCCGCTGGCTGCTGCGGATGCTGCCCTGGGTCGAGGCGAAGGGCGGCGCCTACCGGGTGAACCGCCGACTGACCTACACCGTCGGCGACGGGTGCATCGAGTTCGTCCAGGACGGCGCCGACGTCCGGGTGGTCCCTCGCGAACTGGGCGAACTCGCCCTGCTGCGCGGCTTCGACGACGTCGAGGCGCTGAAGGCCATCGCCGACCGCTGCGTCCAGCGCGACTTCCGCGCCGGAGAGGTGCTGGTCGAGCGCGGCACCCCCGCCGAACGCATCCACCTCGTCGCCCACGGCCGGATCAGCCAGACCGCCGAGGGCAAGTACGGCAGCGACGTCCCCGTCAACATCGTCGCCGACGGCGGCCACTTCGGTGAGCAGGCCCTCCTGGACGGCGACGCCATCTGGGACTCCACGGCCACCGCGGAGACCGCCGGTACCCTCCTCACCCTCTCCCGCGCCGACTTCGACGCGGTGATGGCCACGGCGCCGCAGCTCCAGGCCCACGTCGAGAAGGTCCGCTCCCTGCCCCACCAGCGGCAGAACCGTCACGGCGAGGCCGAGATCGCGATGTTGGCGGGCCACACCGGTGAGCCCGAACTCCCCGGTACGTTCGTCGACTACGAACTCCACCCCCGCGAGTACGAACTCTCCGTCGCGCAGACGGTCCTGCGGGTCCACACCCGGGTCGCCGACCTCTACAACGGCCCGATGAACCAGACCGAGGAACAGCTCCGGCTCACCATCGAGGCGCTGCGCGAGCGCCAGGAGCACGAGCTGATCAACAACCGCGAGTTCGGTCTGCTCCCCAACGCCGCCTTCAAACAGCGGATCCAGAGCCACTCCGGCCTGCCCACCCCGGACGACCTCGACGACCTGCTCTCCCGCCGCCGCGGCACGAAGTTCCTCTTCGCCCACCCCAAGGCGATCGCCGCAATCGGGCGGGAGTTCAACGCCCGCGGCCTCTACCCGGAC
The DNA here is from genome assembly GCF_007280575.1 of Streptomyces benahoarensis. Lineage (GTDB taxonomy): Bacteria > Actinomycetota > Actinomycetes > Streptomycetales > Streptomycetaceae > Streptomyces > Streptomyces benahoarensis. The sequence continues at coordinate 62,730 of NZ_VKJP01000004.1, read as the reverse complement.
CACGTCGACCTCGGCGGCCAGTCCGTCCCGGCCTGGCGCGGCGTCCCGATCCTGCCGTGCAGCAAGATCCCCATCTCCAAGGAGAACACCAGCTCCATCCTCGCCATGCGCACCGGCGAGGAGAACCAGGGCGTCATCGGCCTGCACCAGACCGGCCTGCCGGAGGAGTACGAGCCGGGCCTGTCCGTGCGGTTCATGGGCATCAGCGAGCAGGCGATCATCTCCTACCTGGTCTCCACCTACTACTCCGCCGCGATCCTGGTGCCCGACGCGCTCGGCGTGCTGGAGAACGTGCAGATCGCGCATCGGCGCAGCTAAGGGCTGTCCCGTAATCCTTGGCGGGCGCGCGACGACAGCTACGGCACCTCGCCGCGTTGTCGCCCCACCCACGGACACCCGGTCCGAGGGCGGGACTCCGCCTTGCGAGGCACGGCACCGGACGCCACGGCCTGATCCACGAAGACCGAAAAGACACCCCCAGGCCCCGTGAGGACGGGCCCGCGCATCCGCCACAGGGCGGGCCCGCGAAGCCGCCCGAGGACGGGCCCGCGACGTCGCCGCGTCCGGTCCGGTCCTGCGGGCGGACGGCGGACGTCGCGGACGGCGGCCACTTCGGCGACGACGGCCCGGACCTCCCCGCCCCGGGCGAGCACGCACGGGATCCGGGGCAGCCCACCTCACCTCACCAAGGAGCTACGGATGTCCGATCCCGGGCCTTCCCCTCTGCAGCCGGGCCTCTCCGCCGCTGCGGCCCGCGCCGTACCCCGCCCCGACGCGGGCGCCCGGCCCGCACTGCCCGGCCCGCCCTCGTTCGCACGGACCGTCCCCACAGACGCGCCCACGCCCGGCGGCGCGCAGGTCACCGGCCCCGCGCGGGAGGGCGCCGCCGCGGTGGACCGGCCCGCCATCGAACGGATCCTGCGCGGCCCCAGCGGCCTGGGCACCGCGAGCCTGTACCCGCGCCGCCGCGAGGCGGCGGAGGCACCGGAGCCCCCTGCCGCCTCGGGGCCGCCCGCCCCGGGGTCGCCGATCCCGGGCCTCTACCACCACCCGGTGCCGGAGCCCGACCCGGCGCGCGTCGAGGAGATCGGTGCGCGGATCAAGCGGTGGGCGATCGACGAGGTCCAGGCGTTCCCGCCGGAGTGGGAGGACCAGTTCGACGGGTTCTCCGTCGGCCGCTACATGGTCGCCTGCCACCCGGACGCGCCCACCCTCGACCACCTGATGATCGCCACCCGGCTGATGGTCGCCGAGAACGCCGTCGACGACTGCTACTGCGAGGACCACGGCGGCTCACCCATCGGCCTCGGCAGCCGCCTGCTGCTCGCCCACACCGCCCTCGACCCGCTGCACACCACCGGCGAGTACGAACCGGCGTGGGTCGCCTCGCTCCAGTCGGACGCCCCCCGGCGCGCCTACCGCTCCGCCATGGAGTACTTCGTCCGCCAGTCCACCGCCTCCCAGGCCGACCGGTACCGGCACGACATGGCCCGCCTGCACCTGGGCTACCTCGCCGAGGCCGCGTGGGCCCAGGAGGACCACGTCCCGGAGGTGTGGGAGTACCTGGCGATGCGCCAGTTCAACAACTTCCGCCCCTGCCCCACCATCACCGACACCGTCGGCGGCTACGAACTCCCGGCCGATCTGCATGCCCTGCCCGCCATGCAACGGGTCATCGCGCTCGCCGGGAACGCCACCACGATCGTCAACGACCTCTACTCGTACACCAAGGAACTCAACAGCCCCGGCCGCCACCTGAATCTGCCCGTGGTGATCGCCGAACGCGAGGGCGTCTCCGATCGGGACGCCTATCTGAAGGCGGTCGAGGTCCACAACGACCTCATGCACGCCTTCGAAGCCGAAGCCGCCGCCCTGGCCGCCGCCTGCCCCGTACCGACCGTGGTCCGCTTCCTGCGCGGGGTCGCCGTATGGGCCGACGGCAACCACTACTGGCACCGGACCAACACCTACCGATACAGCCTGCCCGACTTCTGGTAAGAATTGGATTTTTCTGTGACCAGCACCGAGCTCTCCACCGGCACCTCTGTGTTCATCCCCGGCGCGGCCTCGCCCTACCAAGGAGACATTGCCCGCTACTGGGACCAAGAGGCCAGGCCCGTGAACCTGCGCCTCGGCGACGTCGACGGGCTCTACCACCACCACTACGGCATCGGCGACGTCGACCACGCCGCCCTCGGTGACACCGCCGACAGCGCCTACGAGAAGAAGCTGATCGCCGAACTCCACCGCCTGGAGTCCGCGCAGTCCGATGTCCTCCTGCACAACCTCGGCGCGATCAAGAACGGCGACACCCTCGTGGACGCCGGATGCGGTCGCGGCGGCTCCATGGTCATGGCCCACCAGCGGTTCGGCTGCCGGGTCGAGGGCGTCACCCTCTCCGCCAAGCAGGCCGACTTCGCCAACCACCGCGCCCGTGAACTCGGTATCGAGGACCACGTCCGCGCCCGCGTCTGCAACATGCTCGCCACCCCCTTCGAGACCGGGCAGGCCGCCGCCTCCTGGAACAACGAGTCGAGCATGTACGTCGACCTGCACGACCTCTTCGCCGAGCACTCCCGCGTCCTCGGCGTCGGCGGCCGTTACGTCACGATCACCGGCTGCTGGAACCCGCGTTACGGCCAGCCCTCGAAGTGGGTCTCCCAGATCAACGCGCACTTCGAGTGCAACATCCACTCCCGCCGCGAATACCTCCGCGCCATGGCCGACAACCGCCTCGTCCCCCAGGCCGTCATCGACCTGACCCCCGCCACCCTCCCCTACTGGAAACTGCGCGCCACCTCGTCCCTCGTCACCGGCATCGAGGACGCCTTCATCAACTCGTACGAGGACGGCTCGTTCCAGTACGTCCTGATCGCGGCTGACCGGGTGTGATGCGCCGCTGAGTATCGATATCCGGGCAACGGGCCCGGGTCCGTCGGATGACGGGCCCGGGCCCGTTGCCGGGTCCCGGCCCGGACGGCTACAGCAGGTGGTCGGCCTTGCCCGCCTTGATGTCCCGGATGAGCGTGCGCAGGGCTTCGTGCGTGTCCGTGAGGTAGGTCTGCTCCTGCCCTGCGACCGCTATGTACGCGTTGCCGTCGGCGTCGGTGCCGATGCGGAAGCAGTTGGAGCTCTCCGCGCAGAAGGGTTCTTCCCAAACGATGTCGGGCACGGTGATGTCTCCCATCAGGCTTTGGCGAGGGCGAGTATGAAGTCCCGGGACTTGCCGGAGCTGAAGGATGTGGCTTCCATCCAGTCCAGTTGTGCACGGTACTTGTCGAGTTGGGCCGGAGCGTGGGTGAACCCCGGCCCATGAGCGGAGTCGAGCTGCACTGTGTCGAGCTGGGGCACGATCCCTGCGGCGTAGACGAGTGCCTGCCCCGCTCCGGGGAACGCCCCGGAGGAGAACGGCACGACTCTTACCTCCACATGGCTCAGTTCGCTCATCTCACACAGATGGTTCAACTGGGCCCGCATGACCTTCATTCCGCCGAACTCGATCCGTAGTGCCGCCTCATGGATGTAAGCGGTGTAGGAGATGGGCTCGGACTGGTGGAGCAGCTGCTGCCGTTGCAGGCGCAGCGCGACTCGGAGTTCGATCTCATGGTCCGAGAGCGGTGGCAGAGCGGCTTTGCCCACGGCCCTGACGTACCCGTCCGTCTGAAGCAGGCCGGGGGCATGAAGGAACGCCCCGGCCCGCACCGAAGTGGCGTGCCACTCCAGTTCGATGATGTCGAGCAGTCCCGCAGGCAACTGCCCTCGGTACGTCTCCCACCAGTCTTTTGGTCGCGGTTCGGCCATGGAGACGATGGCTTCGACGTATCGCTCATCGTTGCAGCCGTAGTTCGTCGCGAGCGTGCGAACCCGCTCCGGTGTGATGGCGCGGACGCCGGACTCGATGTTCGAGATCTTCGCTCTGTCCAGTCCGAGCAGCCGGGCCGCGAACTCGGTGGTCTCGCCCGCGTCATTCCTCATCCTGCGCAGTTCGGCACCGAGACGCTTCTGGCGTTCGCTGGGGACACTCCTTGGCGGCATGGGGTGATTCTCCTGGGTTGGTGCGCGGCCGACACGCCTGGGGGTGCGACCGGCCAGACGGCGAGGGGTAAATTTCTTCAACGAGGTGGTAAATGCCACCACGTATGTCCTACCGTAAGTCACGCGACGCTCACGCAAGGCGAACGAGAAGGGCATCGCGCGAGCCTGCCCGACAAGCCACGCCGCGTCGCGATCGCCGCGTCACGTCCCCACGCCGACACCACCGAGCGGAGTCGTCATGTCCGAAAGCGTGCCCACCCCTGCCCTCAGCCCCACCCTGGCCGCCTGCCGTGAAGCTGTGGGCGGCTGGGGCCGTGAACTGGCCGGAGGCGGGGCGCGGTCCGGCCTCCCCGTCCATGTTCTCGGCTCACCGTTCGCCCTCCAGGCCGCATCGGGCGTGACCCAGTGCCCGCCACCGCCGCCGGACCTCGGGGAGCCGTCCGCCACTCGTTTCGTCTACGGGCTGACGCTTCCCTCGGCCGCCGCAACTCCGGTGGTCGCGCAGGAAGCGGCGGAGACCATTCTCGACGTGCACGGCGTCGAGGACGAGCTGATCGAGCCGACGCTGGCGCTCGTTCACGAACTCACCCTCCACGCCTGCCGTTTCACCGGGGCGGGGGAGATGGTGCATCTCGTACTCCGCCGAACCGACGGCGTCCTTCAGGCGATGGCGCACGACACGCATGCCCCGCACTTCCACCCGCGGCTCGCCGGTCAGTGCGTCGAGAGGCGAAAGGTCTCGCTCACGGCGGTTCGTGAACTGTCGGAGAGTCATCGCGGCGGGTGGGGATTCGCCGCAGCGCAGCCACCTGCCGCGGGCGTGTGCACCTGGGCCACGCTCGTGCACGCCCCGCAGAGCCCTGCGACGCCGGACGCCGCCCCTGAGCGGGCCGCCTGACCGTACCCGGCAACCCCTGCGCCGCCGCCCTCGACGCCGTGGCGCCCGGAGGTGAATCCGGGCGCTCGCGGGCCGGGGACGGCGGGGTGCAGGCCGCCGCTTCCCTACGCCTGCGCGACTGCTTCCAGCGGGCTGAGTGCGGCGGCCCGTCGGGCGGGCAGGGCGGCGGCGACCGCGCCGACGGCGAGGGAGAGCAGGACCACGAGGGCGAGGGTGCCCCAGGGGAGGGAGAAGGAGTACTGCGGGATCGCGCCGTTGGCCAGTCCGCTGACCTTCCACGCCCCGAAGAGTCCGCCGGCCATTCCGAGCAGGGTGCCGAAGGCGGCGACGCAGACGGCCTCCAGGCGGATCATGGCGCGGATGCCGGAGCGGTCCATGCCGATGGCGCGCAGGACGCCGATCTCGCGGGTGCGCTCCGAGACCGACATGGCAAGGGTGTTGACCATGCCGAGCGCGGAGATCAGTACGCCGATGGCGAGCAGTCCGAACATCAGGGTCATCAGGTCCCCGGCGACGCCGGCCTGCTCCTGGACGAGCTGGGCGCGGTTTTGGACCTTCAGCAGCGGGCTGTCGCTCACGGCGGCACGCAGGCGCTTCTCCAGGTCGTGGGAGACCGTGCCGTCGGTGGTGCGGACCAGGATGCGCTGCACGGAGTCGCGCAGGTAGCCGTGGTTCTGCACATCGGCGCGGTAGCCCAGGACGTCCTGAGCGGTGGGGTTGTCCTGGTAGACACCGACGACGGTGTAGGGCTCGTCGCGGTCGCCGGGGCCGATGCTCACCTTGATCTGCTCGCCGGTGGTGACGTGGTGGTCGCGGGCGAAGCTGTGGGAGACGGCGAGCTTGCCGGGGCCGAGGTCCTTGACGGAGCCGCTCAGGAAGTGGAGCTTCAGCACGTCGTCCACGGTCTTCGGGTCAACCCCGGAGACCGTCTTGACGAGGGGGCCGGCGGAGAGGGTGGAGTCCGCCACGGCGGAGGCGGTCCGCACACCCGGCACGTCGGCGACCCGCTGGACGGCGGCGGGGTCGATGGCGGTGGTGGTGTTGCGGGTGCTGATGACGTAGTCGGCGCTCAGTCCGGCGGCGGCCTGGGAGTCCAGGGCCTGGCTCGTGGACTGGTTGATGACGGCGAGACCGGAGACCAGCGCCGTACTGATCATCAGGGCGACGGCGGTGGCGGCGGTACGGCGCGGATCGCGCAGGGTGTTCTCGCGGGCGAGGTCGCCCACGACGCCGAAGCGGGTGGCGAGCCTGCCGATCAGGCGGATCACCGGACCGGCGAGCAGCGGGGCCAGCACGATCAGACCGGTCACGAGGATGCCGCACCCGAACATCGCGGTCCGCAGATTGTCGTCGGTGGCGCTCGTCGCGTCGCTCAGCGAAAGCAGCAGACCTACGCCCAGAACGACCATGGCCAGGCCGACCGCGCCGCGGATGCGGGAGAGCGTGGCGGACGGCGGCTGCTCGGCCGTGCGCATCGCCTCGACGGGCGCGATCCGCGCCGCGCGGCGCGACGGCAGCCAGGCGGCGAGCACGGTGACGCCGACCCCCACGGCGAGCGAGGCGAGGATCGCGGCCGGGCCGATCACCAGCGGCCCGCTGGGCAGCAGATCGCCGGACGTGTCCAGCACGTTCGGCAGCACCGTGGCCACCCCCAGACCCAGCACGAAGCCGACCGCGGACGCGGCAAGACCGACCAGCGCCGCCTCGGCGAGGACCGAGCGGACCACCTGGCGGCGGGTGGCGCCGATCGCCCGGAGCAGCGCGATCTCGCGGGAACGGCGTGCCACGAGCATGGTGAAGGTGTTGACGATGAGGAACGTGCCGATGAACAGCGAGACCACGGCGAAGAGCAGCGGAAGGCGTTCGAAGCTCTTGGTCTTGCCTGCGATGAAGACGGACTGCTGATCGGCCTGGGCGGTGGCGGTGGTGGCCTCGGCCCGGTCGGCCGGCAGCACGGCACCGACCCGGTTGGCCAGCTCGAACTGGTCGGTGCCCGGCACGGCGGTCAGGTCCATCCCGCTGTAGTGCCCCGGGGCGGCGAACAGCTTCTGGGCGGTGGCCTTGTCGAACACCGCCAGGGTGCCGCCGGCGTTCACCCGGCTGTCCGTGGTGGACACCAGGCCCACCAGGCGCATGGTGAGGACCGGCCCCTCCGTGGCGAGCGTCACGGTGTCGCCGAGGGAGTAGCCGGCGGCCGCCGCGGTCCCGCGGTCCAGCGCGACCTCACCGCTGTCGCGGGGGGCGCGGCCCGACGTGAGCGGGTAGCGGCTGTCCTGGCCGTCGGAACCGGGAACGTAGGCGACGCCGAGCTTGCCCCCCATGGTGTCGGCCCGCATCGGTGTGCCGTCCTTGGCGGCCAGGGTGACCGAACCGCCCGCCGTCGGGCGGACGGAGGCGACGCCGGGAACGGCGGACAGCTTGCGTACCAGGGCGTCGTCCAGGGCCCCGTACTGCTCGTCGGCGGAGGCGCCCGGAACGGATTTCGGACCCACGCTCACGTCGATGTCCGCGTAGTTCCTGGACATGGCGGCGCGGTAGGCGGCGGTGGTGGAGTCGGCGAAGACCAGGGAGCCGGAGATGAACGCGACGCCGAGGCAGACCGCGAGCACGGTCATGATCAGACGGGTCTTGTGCGCGAGAACGTTGCGCAGGGCAGTTCGCAGCATGGCGGGCTTTCGACAGCGTGGGAGGGAACGGCGGGCTGGTGAGGGTGGTCAGCGGGTGCGGCGGCCCTGGGACTCGAACGCGAGCATCCGGTCGAGCACGGCGTCGGCGGTCGGGGCGTGCAACTCGTCCATGAGCCGGCCGTCGGCGAGGAAGACCACGCGGTCGGCGTGGGCGGCGGCGACCGGGTCGTGGGTCACCATCACCACGGTCTGGCCCAGTTCCCGCACCGAGTCGCGCAGGAAGCCCAGCACCTCCGCGCCGGAACGGGAGTCGAGGTTGCCGGTCGGCTCGTCGGCGAACACGATCTCCGGACGGGACACCAGGGCGCGGGCGACGGCGACGCGCTGCTGTTGGCCGCCGGAGAGCTGGGTCGGACGGTGCGCAAGGCGCCCGGCCAGCCCCACGGTGGCGACGACGGTGTCCAGCCATGCGGCGTCGGGCCGCCGGCCGGCGAGGCGCAGCGGCAGCGTCATGTTCTCCAACGCGGTCAAGGTGGGCAGCAGGTTGAAGCCCTGGAAGACGAAGCCGACCTTCTCCCGCCGCAGCGCGGTGAGGCGACGGTCATTCAGGCGGGCCAGTTCGACACCGCCGATCCGGGCCGAACCCGAGGTGACCGGATCAAGGCCCGCCATGCAGTGCATCAGCGTCGACTTGCCGGAACCGGAAGGGCCCATGACCGCGGTGAACCGCGCCCGCGCGAACTCCACGGACACCGAGTCCAATGCGGTGACCTGGGTCTCGCCCTTCCCGTACACCTTGGTCAGGCCCGTGGCACGGGCGGCCGGTTCGGTGGCGAGGGGAGCGGAGGGAACGAACGTCTGCGACATGAGTACTCCGGCGGGGGAACGACGGCCCGCGAGCGCCGCGGGCCGGAGGGGCATTCCCATCCTCACGGCCCTCACCTGCACAAACATCGCCCCGGAGGCGGTAGTTGCGGTCTGTCGAAGGGCAGGGACGAGCCGCCCGTCCCTGCCCTTCGGCAGACCTTCACCGACCCCTCTCTGCCTTTGGCCGGACCCTCGGCGCTGCCCGGACCTGCAACGGGCAGCACGGCCGGTGGTCGGGGGGAGGTGGACGACGTGCCCGGTCCACCGCATGCGTCCCTCACTCGGGCAGGCGGAAGGGTCCGGGGTCAGGGACGCAGGCCCACGCGATGCGCCAGGAGGGCCGCCTGCACCCGGCTCGTCGATCCGGTCTTCTCCAGGATCGCCCCCACATGCGTCTTCACCGTGCCGATGCCGATGGCCAGCCGTTCCGCGATGTCCTGGTTCGACAACCCCTCGCCCAGCATCGCCAGCACCTCCCGCTCCCGCCCGGTCAGCCGGGCGATCCGCTCGTCCCGCGGGGCCGCGCCGTCGGCGCCCGAGAGGCCGCCGCCCAGCATCCGGGCGATCACCGCCCCGGTGACCCCGGGGGAGAGCACCGCGTCACCAGCCGCCGCTGCCCTGACCGCGCTGATCAGCTCCTGCGGCCCCTCGTCCTTCAGCAAGAACCCCGAGGCGCCGTCCCGCAACGCCCGCAGCACGTTCTCCTCGTCACCGAAGGTCGTCAGCATCACCACGCGCGGCGCCGGAACGAGCGCAAGCAGCGGCCGGATCGCGGCCAGCCCGTCGCGCCCGGGCATCCGGATGTCGACCAGCGCCACATCCGGGTGATGCGCGGCGGCCTCCTCGACCGCCCGGTACCCGTCTGCGGCTTCGGCGACCACGTCGATGCCGTCGGCGTGCCGCAGGATCAACCGCACCCCGTGCCGGATCATCGCCTCGTCGTCGGCGAGCAGGACACGGATCGGCCGGGCGGGCTCGGTCATGGGGTCTCCCAGGGTGGGGTGTCCCGTACGGACGGGACGGTGAAACGGTCGATGGAGACGAGCCGTTGTGAAGCGTTGAAGCAGTACCGGATGACGCCGAAGGAACCGGGCCGGGCGCCTGACCCTCCCGGCGAGTAGACGCAGCCCACCGTGCCGGCGGGCCGCGGCGGTTCGTTCCCGGTGGCCGCAGCGCGCACGGCCGGGATGTCAACGACCCCCGCCAACTCCTGGTAGGTCATCCCCAGACGCGGCTCCACAGGCCGGGCCACGTGCCTCGGCTGGGCGTACACCAGGCCGATCGCGAGCGCCATCAGCACCCACAGCGCCACCGCCCCGAGGGCGAGCGTCAGCGCCCCGGCCGTCCGCGGCTCACGCGACAGTGCCGCCGCGTCGCCGGGCGCGGCCGACGGGGAAGCCTCCGCGCCGCCCTCGGACCGTTTCCACGCGACGGCGTCGTCCGGTTCCGCCGGGACGGTCGCGACCACCTGGAACCCGCCGGAGGGCAGCGCGCCGGCCTCGAAGGTGCCGCCGAGCAGTTCGACCCGCTCGCGCAGGCCCGTCAGGCCGCGCCCCGTCCCCGCCTCGGAGGGTGTGCCGGGCGAAGCGGGGGACGCACCGTTGCGGACCGTCACCCGCACGGTTGGGTCGTTCTGCTCGATCCGTACGGTGACATGGGCGGCCGTTGCGTACCGGTGCACGTTCGTCAGGGCCTCCCGCACCACCCGGTGCACCGCGCGCCGCACCCGCGCCGGGCATGCACCGAGGTCGGGGCCACTCCATTCCAGCCGTACGGCGATGCCGCCGTCGCGGGACTCCGCGACCAGCGCCTCGACGTCGCTCCGGGTACCGGTGGCGTCGGTGAGCGCGTCCGGGCCGGTGTCCCGGCCGAGCGGGCCGAGGACCCCGAGCGCCTGCCGCAGTTCGCGCATCGCGTCCCGGGTGGTCCGCCGCACCAGGACGGCCTCCTCACGCAACTCCGGCGCGGCCTGGTCGAGGGCGAGTTCCAGACCGCCGGCGTGCAGCGAGATGAGACTGAGCCGGTGGCCCACCAGGTCGTGCATCTCCGCGGCGATCCGGGACCGCTCGTGGGTGCGGGCCTCGCTGTCGGCGAACCGGCGGGCCCGCTCGGCCGCGTCGCCGCGTTCGCGCAGTGCCCGCAGCAAACGGGCCTGCTGCCCGTACACCGTCCCGACCAGGCCGGGCACGACCACGGCGGTCACCGCCAGAAGCAACCCGAGCTCCAGGCCGTAAGCGGCCGAGCCGGGGCCGCGCGAGGGGCCGGCCGCGGTCGCGGATGCCATGATCAGCAGGCTCGCGCCGCCCAGCAGCCGGACCCGGTGGCGCGGCCGGACCGTGTCGAGCGCCACCGTGTACGCGGTGGCCGCGATCACCGGGCCGACAACGGGCGCCGCCCCGGCAAGGACGGCGAGGACCAGGAGCACGGCCCCGGGCCGGCGCCGCCTCAGCGGGAAGAGCGGCACGGCGACCGCGACCACGCACAGCTGGAAAACGGCGTGCGGCAGATGCCACAACCGCTGGGCGACCGCGAACAGGCACACGGCGGCGAGGGCCGCACCGGCCGTCTCCACGACATGCCGGCCACCTCCGCCCGGACGCGCCGGGGCGTCCGGCGCGGGGCGGGCGGAACGACGGAAACGGCTGATGAGGGGCACGCCATCCAGTATTGGTCGCCACGGGCGCGCGGGCGTGGACCTCAAGTCGGACCCGGACTCTGCCTTTCGGCAGAGCCCAGCGCGTGCCGCGCTGGTCGGGTCCGGTGAGGGCGTCGCCCCGATCGGGCCCCGGAGGCCGGAGTGACGTCGTTGCCGGCTCGGGCTGTGGCGCACTTCACTCGCGTCCGTGCCCGGCGGCTTCCTTGTGCGGACGCCGCAGTGGGGAGGAACGGGAGCTGCCCGGGAGTCAGATTCCGAACTCGGCCCCCATGGCCCCACAACCACTCAGGGGCCCGACCCGCTTTCGCGGATCAGGCCCCTGATCTGTGTTCCTTCAGTCGGGGTGGCGGGATTTGAACCCACGACCTCTTCGTCCCGAACGAAGCGCGCTGCCAAGCTGCGCTACACCCCGAAGCAACGAGCTCTACTTTAGCGGACTGATCCCCAGAGGCGAAATCCGGTTCCGGGAGACCGGTGCGGGGCGCCTCACCTGGGGTTCGTCAGGCGCCCCGCGAGAGGTCACTCCTTGGCGGTGAGGGTGAGGAGAGTGGCCTCGGGCGGACAGGCGAAGCGGACCGGGGTGTAGCGGTTGGTGCCGCAACCGGCGGAGACGTGGAGGAAGGACGTCCGGCCGTCGGTGGTGTGGGTGGACAGGCCCTTCACGCGGTTGGTGTCGAGATCGCAGTTGGTGACCAGTGCCCCGTAGAAGGGGATGCAGAGCTGGCCGCCGTGGGTGTGCCCGGCAAGGACCAGCGGGTAGCCGTCGGCGGTGAAGGCGTCCAGGGAGCGCAGATACGGCGCGTGGACGACGGCCAGGGAGAGATCGGCGCCGGACTCGGGGCCGCCGGCCACCTCGGCGTAGCGGTCGCGCTTGATGTGCGGGTCGTCCAGGCCGGTCAGGGCGATCTCGATGCCCTCCAGCTTGAGGCGGCCGCGGGTGTTGGACAGGCCGACCCACCCGGCCGCGTCGAACGCGTCGCGCAGCTCCTCCCACGGGTTGTGGACGACGCCGACGGCGGGCGCGTTGCCGTTGAGGCCGTGGTGGCCCTGGACCTTCTCGATCAGATAGCGGGCCGGGTTGCGCAGCTTGGGGCCGTAGTAGTCGTTGGAGCCGAAGACGTAGGCGCCGGGGAACTCCATCAGAGGGCCGAGGGCGTCGAGGGTCTCGGGGACGCCCTCGGGGTCGGAGAGGTTGTCCCCGGTGTTGATCACGAAGTCGGGGCGCAGCCCGGCCAGCGACTGCAGCCAGCGCTGCTTCTTGCGCTGGCCGCCGACCATGTGGATGTCGGAGACCTGCAGGACGCGCAACGGCCGCATGCCGCGGGGCAGTACGGGCACGGTGACGCGCCGCAGGCGGAACGAGCGGACCTCGAAGCCGGCGGCGTAGGCCAGGCCGGCCGCGCCGACTGCGGTCAGGGACAGGGGAACTCCGTATCGCGCGCGCATGGCTCCATCGTCGCAGAGTGCCGGTCCCGGGAGCGGCGGTGCGGGAGCAGCGGTGCGGCAGAGGGGGCGGCGGTCCGGTGCCGTGCGGCATTCCGGCTGATCATGGGGGTGACAGGGGGCCGCGGGCCGGGGAAAAGGCGCGGCGGTTGTCGGTGGGGGCGGGCATACTCGACGGCATGACCACGCTCAAGTCCACACTGCAGGACGACCTCACCGCCGCGATCAAGGCGCGCGACGAGCTGCGCTCCGCCACCCTCCGGCTCACGCTGACCGCCATCCACAAGGAGGAGGTCGCGGGCACCGAGGCGCGCGAGCTGTCCGACGGTGAGGTCGAGAAGATCATCGGGCGGGAGGCGAAGAAGCGCCGCGAGGCCGCGGAGGCGTTCGACAAGGGCGGCCGTGCCGAGTCGGCGGAGCGCGAGCGCGCCGAGGGCGAGATCCTCGCCGACTACCTCCCCAAGCAGCTGTCCGACGAGGAGCTGGAGAGCCTGGTGGCGGCCGCGGTGGCGGAGGCCGTGGGCGGCGGCGCCGAGGGGCCGCGCGCCATGGGCGCCGTCATGAAGATCGTCAACCCGAAGGTGGCGGGCCGGGCCGACGGCGGCCGGGTCGCCGCGGTCGTCAAGAAGCTGCTGGCGGAGTAAGAGGCCGGAAGACGCCGGTCGCCTGCACACGAAGGGGCGCCCTCCCTGGTGGGAAGGCGCCCCTTCGACGTGCTCGCGGTGTGGCCTCAGTGCTGGAGGTGGCCCAGTATGTCGGGGAGGTGCCAGCCGCCGCCGGGCCGGTTGCCGTGGCCGCCGCCGGGCTTCCCGGGCTTGCCCTTGCCGCCCTTCCCCTTCCCCTTCCCCTTGCCCTTGTCGTCGTCCGCCGGCTGGCCGTCGCCGGCGTCGTCGATCTGGACCGTCGGCAGGGACGGCGCCGGACGCCCGGCGAGGGCGCCGGACATCGCGTCCCGCCAGATGGGGCCGGGAGTGTCGGCGCCGTAGACCTTCTCGTGGAAGGTGCCGCCGATGGTGATGTTGAACATCTTCCGCTTGTGCATCGGGTCGCCGACCCACACGGCACCGGCCATGTTCGGGGTGTAGCCCACGAACCAGGCGGCGTAGCGGCTGTCGCTGGTGCCGGTCTTACCCGCGCTGTCGCGGCCGCTGAGACCGGCCTCCTTACCCGTACCGTCCTCGACCACGCCCTTGAGCAGGGCGTTTATCGTCTTGGCGGTGTTGTCGGACATCGCCCGCTGGCAATCCGTCTGCGGGACGGCCATCGACTTCCCGGCCGCGTCGGTGATCGAGGCGATGGCGACGGGCGTGCAGTAGGTGCCGTCGTTGGCGAAGGCGGCGTACGCCGTGGCCATGGTCAGCGGCGACATCTCCTGGACGCCGAGCGTCATCGACGGCACTTCCTGGAGCGGCTTGCCGTCGGCGCGCTCGATGCCCATTTTCTCGATCATCTTGACCGCCGGGCAGATACCCATGTCGCTGATCATCTGCACGAAGTAGGTGTTGACCGACTTCGCGGTCGCCTCCTTCATGGCGTACGGGCCGACCTCCGACTTGTTCTCGTTCTGCGTCGAGTCGTGGCCCTGCCATTCGCCGTCGCAGGTCTGCACCGGGCTCGGATACTGCATCCGGTACGGCGAGGAGTACTCCTGGTACGGGCTCATGCCCTGGTCCAGCGCGGCGGCGGCGACCAGCGGCTTGAACGTCGAACCGGGCTGGTACCCGGCGCCGCCGCCCATGTCGTGGTTGACGGAGAGGTTCATCACCGTCTCGTGGTTGCCGAACCCGTAGGGGCGGGACTGGCCCATGCCGAGGATCTTGCCGGTGCCGGGCTCCACGATCGTCGCGGCGCTCGCGACCTGGTCGTCGCTGTGGACATGACCGCCTATCGACGCCTGGACGGCCTTCTGCGTCTGCGGGTCCAGGGTGGTGCGGATGGTCAGGCCGCCCTGGTTCCACCGCTTCGCGCGCGCCTTGGCGGTCTTGCCGAACGTCTTGTCGTTGAGGAAGACGTTGCGGACGTAGTCGCAGAAGAAACCGGCGCCGTTGGTCGCGGTGATGCAGCCGTTCTTGGGACGGCTGACGGTCAGCTTGATCGGCTGCTTCGCCGCCTCGTCGGCCTGCGCCTGCGTGATGTCCTTCAGGTCGGCCATCCGCTGGAGCACGGTGTTACGGCGGCGGGTGGCCTCGTCGCGGTTGTTGAGCGGGTCGTAGCGCGTCGGGGACTGGACGAGACCGGCGAGCAGGGCCGATTCGCCGAGGCTGAGGTCCTTGGCGGACTTGCTGAAGTACCGCTGGCTGGCGGCCTCGACGCCGTACGCCTGCTGTCCGAAGAAGGTGATGTTGAGGTAGTTCTGCAGGATCTTGCGCTTGCCGAGCTCCTGCTCCACCTGGATCGCGTACTTCAGTTCCTTGATCTTGCGGCCGATGGTCTGCTGCGTGGCCTGCGCGACCTTGTCGGGGTCGTTCCCGGCTTCCTCGATGAAGACGTTCTTCACGTACTGCTGCGTGAGCGTCGAGGCGCCCTCGGAGACGCCGCCGGACTGCGCGTTCCTGTTGACCGCGCGCAGGATGCCCTTCATGTCGACCGCGCCGTGCTCGTAGAAGCGCGCGTCCTCGATCGCTACGAGCGCCTTTTGGACGTACGGAGACATGTCCTTGAGGTCCACGACCGTGCGGTCCCGGGAGTAGATCTTCGCGATCTCGGCGCCGTCGGCGTCCTGGACGATGGTTCGCTCGCTCAGCGGTGGCGCCTTGAGGTCCGAGGGAATCTCGTCGAACCCTTCGACGGTGCCCTTGGCCGTGAGGCCCAGTGCTCCGGCGGCGGGAAGGGCGAGACCCGCGAGAACGGCTCCGGCCAGCACGCTGACACCCAGGAATTTCGCGGCCTGCTGGGTCTTGCTCAGACCCCCGCCGTCGCGCTTCTTACCCATGAGGGCACCCTACGTTCTCAATCGCCGGACAGGGGCGCAACTGTTCGCCTACGCTGTTTCACATCTGTCACAGCGGAGCTTTCCGTCCCGGCGTGCCGGTCCTCCCCCTCCCGCCCGTCCGCGCATGGAGCCGTGTCCCGAACATCCGCTCGTATCACCGGAATTCCGGTTTGCACCCGGCGACCTGCCCCGTGATGCGAGAAAAGCGACGTATGCCGCTCGCTCACTCCGTTGGGTGATCTGCCGCGTACGCATAGTCCGTTAGGACCATTCAAGATTGGGCCCGAAGGGGGTGTTGCGCCCTGCCTGCCTTCCGTAACGTCCTCAACTGGCAACGGTGAATATGCCGCTTGCCGCCGTGGGGGAGCCTCGATTCGGGAGAGGACGGCGCCAGC
The DNA here is from genome assembly GCF_007280575.1 of Streptomyces benahoarensis. Classification (GTDB taxonomy): domain Bacteria; phylum Actinomycetota; class Actinomycetes; order Streptomycetales; family Streptomycetaceae; genus Streptomyces; species Streptomyces benahoarensis. The sequence goes on along the minus strand of NZ_VKJP01000004.1, from coordinate 46,877 downwards.
ATGAGCTGGGTAACCGACTGGAACGCACAAGCAGCCTGCCGCACCACCGATCCAGACGAACTCTTCGTCCAGGGGGCGGCCCAGAACCGTGCCAAGGCCGTGTGCACCGGATGTCCGGTACGCACTGAATGCCTCGCCGACGCCCTGGACAACCGGGTGGAGTTCGGCGTCTGGGGCGGCATGACCGAGCGCGAGCGCCGCGCGCTGCTCCGCCGCCGTCCGACCGTGACGTCATGGCGGCGCCTGCTGGAGACGGCGCGCACGGAGTACGAGCGCAGCACCGGCATGCTGCCGGTGGAGTGCGAGGACGAGGCCTACGACACCTACGCGGCGGTCAGCTGACCTGGCCGCTCAAGGGGCGCCGGACCGGCGACGCTTCAGGGCGCGGGCCGGGCGGTGAGTCGGTCGCGTCGGCGTCATGCGTGTCATGTCTGCTGTGCCCGTACGGGGGGGCAACGCGCCATGCATGAGAGGCGGGTGAGGCGGGCCGACGCTCCGCCATGAGTGGATGCCCCGCCGCGGGCGGAGCCGTACCGCGGCGGCTTTCGCATGTCGAGCCACCGGGCCGTGTCCGTCAGGGCCGGCCGGGGGAGCGAGCGGTGTCAGTCGGGTGCGTCGGTGTGGGTGGGGTCGAGGGCGAGGCGGGCGCCGATCAGCCGCAGACCGTCGAGGTCATGGACGTCACCGGGGAGCGCGGCGATCTCGGCGACCGGGACCTCCGGATGCAGAGCGGTGAAACGATCCCGCGTGCGGCGTTCGCGGGCGAGGACCTGCATGCGTTCGGCGTGCAAGCGGAGGAGACCGGCGGCGAGTTGCTCGGCGGAGACCGGGGGGTGTCCGGCAGGCGCCGCCGGGGCGGGAGAGGGGCCGTCGGCGGTACCGGAAGCAGCCTTCCCGCCGTCGTGATCCACAATGCCGTCCGGTTCAAGATTTTCCGCCGCGCCCGCGGCGGCTCCGAGGGGAATGTCGGCGGCCTCCTCCTCGGCGCAGTCGGTCAGCGCCTCGGCGGCGGCCAGCGCCCGCTCCGCGCTCAGCTTCGCCGCCCCGCTGCCGTGCACACGGTTCAGTACGAGACCGGCCAGCGGCATCCGCTCGGCCGCCAGCCGCTCGACGAAGTACGCCGCCTCCCGCAACGCGTCCCGCTCCGGGGCCGCCACCACCAAGAACGCCGTGCCGGGAGCCTGGAGCAGCCGGTACGTGGCGTCCGCGCGGGTGCGGAAGCCGCCGAACATCGTGTCCATCGCGGCGACGAACGTCTGGACGTCACGCAGCAGTTGACCACCCATCAGCTTGCTGAGCGTGCCGGTCATCATCGACATCCCGGCGTTGAGGAACTTCATCCCGGCCCGGCCGCCGACCTTCGCCGGGGCCATCAGCACCCGGATGAACTTGCCGTCCAGGAACGACCCGAGGCGCTTGGGCGCGTCCAGGAAGTCCAGTGCGGAGCGGCTGGGCGGGGTGTCGACGATGATCAGATCCCACTCGTCGCGGGCGCGGAGCTGGCCGAGCTTCTCCATGGCCATGTACTCCTGCGTGCCCGCGAAACCGGCCGACAGGGACTGGTAGAAGGGGTTCTCCAGGATGGCCCGGGCCCGGGCGGCGTCCGCGTGCCCCTCGACGATCTCGTCGAAGGTGCGCTTCATGTCCAGCATCATCGCGTGGAGTTCGCCCCCGGAGGCGCCGTCGACGCCCTTGACCTGGCGCGGGACGTTGTCCAGCTCGGAGATGCCCATGGATTGGGCGAGCCGCCGGGCCGGGTCGATGGTCAGCACGACGGCCCGGCGCCCGCGCTCCGCGGCGCGCACCCCCAGGGCGGCGGCCGTCGTGGTCTTGCCGACGCCACCGGAGCCGCAGCACACCACGATGCGGGTGCCCGGGTCGTCGAGCAGCGCGTCGACCTCCAGCCACGGGGCCGGGGCGTCCAGCGTCGGATCGTCGGCGGTCATATGGGCCCCTGTCTCCGCAGCTCCCTCGCCAGGCGGTAGAGACCGGCGAGGTCCACTCCCTCGGGGAGCAGTTCCAGCTCGTAGGTGGGCAGGCCGAGCGCGGTCAGCTCGGCGTGCTCGGCGCGCTCCAGATCGACGCGCTCGGCGTGCTCGCGTGCCTGCTCCAGCAGCGGGTCGATCAGCCGCTCGGCCAGCCCGCCGCGGCGCGCCCCGCCCAGCCCGGCCTGGGAGAGCGCCTTGGCCACGCCCGCGCGGGCGCCGCGGGCGGCGATGTCGAGATCGCCGGTGCCGAGCACGGCGGGACGGGTCATGTTGATGACGACGCCGCCGACCGGGAGCCCGGCGGCGCGCAGCTCCGCGATGCCGTCCGCGGTCTCCTGGACCGGCATCTCCTCCAGGAGCGTCACCATGTGCACCGCGGTCTCGGGGGACTTGAGGACCCGCATGACCGCCTGTGCCTGATTGTGGATCGGGCCCATCTTGGCCAGGCCCGCCACCTCGTCGTTGACGTTCAGGAAGCGGGTGATGCGGCCCGTGGGCGGGGCGTCCATCACCACCGCGTCGTAGACGTACCGGCCCTGCTTGTCCTTGCGGCGCACCGCCTCGCACGCCTTGCCGGTCAGCAGGACGTCCCGCAGACCGGGGGCGATGGTGGTGGCGAAGTCGATCGCGCCGAGCTTCTTCAGGGCCCGGCCGGCGCTGCCGAGCTTGTAGAACATCTGGAGGTAGTCCAGCAGCGCGCGCTCGGCGTCGATGGCGAGGGCGTGCACCTCGCCGGGGCGGCGCCCGCCGCGGGCGGCGTCACCGGCCGAGGCGCCGTCCGGGCCGGGCGCCACGGCGATCTTGCGTTCCTCGTACGGAAGGGCCTCGGTCTCGAAGACCTGGGCGATGCCCTGCCGACCCTCGACCTCGACCAGGAGGGTCCGGCGTCCCTCGGTGGCCAGGGCAAGGGCGAGGGCAGCGGCGACCGTGGTCTTGCCGGTGCCGCCCTTGCCGCTGACGACATGGAGCCTGCTCACGTCAAGGAGCCTAACCAGTCCCCGCCGCGGCTACGCACGGGACGACCCCGGATCCGTCCCCGAGACGTTCCCCTACGGGACGGTTCACCGAGGAGAGGAGGGGCGCCCGCGGTGTGCGCTCCCGGCGCTGTCCGGCCCGTGGGCATGGAATTCTCAAGGAGGCACAAGGGCATGCGAGATGGCCGGGCATCATGGGTGCCTCAGGCAGGGGGAATTGTCATGAGAGTGGGAAAGCGTACGGCCGTGATGGCGACGGTCGTTGCCGGGATTGCCGTATTGCTTCCCCTCCTGTTCGTCGCGATGAAGCCGTCCCCGCCCCCGCCCCCTTCCTGGGATAATTACCGGAATGCGATCGCCGGCGCGCGTAAGGGATTATTCGAGGGGTCCTTCCCATACAGCACCGTGCGGAAGGTGACGGAAGGGGGGATCCAGTCCTTCCGGCTCACGGTTCAGGGCGCCCAGGCGCACCGTCCGCCCGGCGAGGGGCGTCGCGCAGAACCGGGGGCACGCAGGTCGGCGCGCTCATGGGCGCCAAGCTGCGCTGCGCCGGCAGCCACCTCACGTGCACCGCGAATTCCATCGGAGCGTCAGCCCGTGCTCACGCCGCAGGATTCCGCGGAATGGGATGGGACGATCGCCACACCGGGAGCCGGAAAGGTGAGCGTCACCCCCCTCACCGCGTATGACGAGAATACGAAGGAGGTGCTGGCGGAGACTCCTCCCATCGAGCAGGATCTCGATATCGAGGGGAGATGGAGTTTCTGGGGGATGATCGGGGACTCGTGGCAATGACTTGCCAGGTTTATCGTCGCGCTGGCGGGGGCCGTACCCCTCCTCGAATACTGGGAGCGCCGACGGAGCGGAGCGGCGGAAGAGGGGGAAGAGGAGGAACGGCACACTCCGGCCGTCTGACGCGGCCCTTCCCGGCGCAGGCCAACCGTTGTCACGGCGGTGGGGGCGGCGGCGTCCGGGGCCGTCCTGGCAGGCATTACGCTCGCTCCATGACCAAGTGGGAATATGCGACCGTGCCGCTTCTCGTACACGCGACGAAGCAGATTCTGGACACCTGGGGCGAGGACGGGTGGGAGCTCGTCCAGGTCGTTCCGGGGCCGAACAACCCCGAGCAGCTGGTGGCCTACCTCAAGCGGGAGAAGGCGTGAGCGCCGTCGAGTCGAGGATCGCGGAACTGGGGCTGAAGCTCCCCGAGGTCGTGCCGCCGCTGGCCACGTACCAGCCCGCGGTGCGCTCCGGGAATTACGTCTTCACCTCCGGCCAGCTGCCCATGGTGGACGGCGCCCTGCCCGCCACCGGCAAGGTCGGCGCCGACGTCACCCCTGAGGCGGCCAAGGAGCTGGCCGCGACCTGCGCGCTCAACGCGCTGGCCGCGGTGAAGTCCGTGATCGGCGACCTGGACCGGATCCAGCGGGTCGTGAAGGTCGTCGGGTTCGTCGCCTCGGCGCCCGACTTCACCGGCCAGCCCGGGGTCGTCAACGGCGCCAGCGAGCTGCTGGGCGAGATCCTCGGCGACCAGGGCGTGCACGCCCGGTCCGCGGTCGGCGTGGCGGTGCTGCCCGTCGACGCGCCCGTCGAGGTCGAGATCCAGGTCGAGATCGCGGAGTAGTCCGCACGTCCGGTCGTCCGTACGCCCGGCCGCCCCGGGGGACCGGGGCGGCCGGGGCGGGCGGGACGTCCAGGGGGGCGCCGAAAAGAGCCCCTCGAACATCCGCGCGTGAGCGCATAGCATCCGGCCATGTCGTCGACGACCAATGGCCAGTGGTATCCGCCGGAGTGGCCGGGCCTCATCCGGGCGCTCGTGAACGGTGAGCTGACCCCCGCCGAGCCCCGGCGGGCCGCGACCGTCCTGCTGCTGCGGGACGGCGACGGCGGCCCCGCCGTGCACATGCTGCGCAGACGCGCCTCCATGGCCTTCGCCGGAGGCGCGTACGCCTATCCGGGCGGCTCCGTGGATCCCCGCGACGAACGGCCGGTCGCCTGGGCCGGGCCCTCGCGCGCCGCCTGGGCCGCGCGGCTGGGCGTGGACGAGGCCGCCGCGCAGTCCGTCGTCTGTGCCGCCGTGCGCGAGACGTTCGAGGAGTCCGGGGTGCTGCTCGCGGGCCCGTCGGCGACGACCGTCGTCGCGGACACCACGGGCGACGACTGGGAGGCCGGTCGCGCCGCCCTCGTCGCCCACGAACTCTCCTTCGCCGACTTCCTCGACCGCCACGGGCTGGTGCTCCGCTCCGACCTGCTGGGTGCCTGGGCCCGCTGGATCACCCCCGAGTTCGAACCGCGCCGCTACGACACCTGGTTCTTCGTCGCCGCGCTCCCCGAGGGGCAGCGCACCCGTAACGCCTCCACGGAGGCGGACCGCACCGTATGGACCCGCCCGGCCGACGCCATCGCCGGATACGAACGCGGCGAGCTGCTGATGATGCCGCCGACCCTCGCGACCCTGCGCGCCCTGGAGCCGTATGGTTCCGCCGCCGCGGCCCTGGAGGCGGCGGGGCGGCGCGATCTGACGCCGGTGCTGGCCCGCGCCCGGCTGCGCGACGGGGAGATCGAGCTGAGCTGGCCGGGTCACGAGGAGTTCACCAAGCACATCGCGCCAGGTGACACGGGCCCGGGCGGCCCTTCGGACGGAGGCCGGTCATGACCGATGCGGCAGCGCTCCCCGGGCAGCCCCGTGGCGTGGTGGTCTCCGGGTCGGCCACCGACCGTGCCCGGTGCGTCCTGGCGCCCAACCCGTCGGCGATGACCCTGGACGGCACCAACACCTGGATCGTCGCCGAGCCCGGCTCCCCGCTGGCCGTCGTCATCGACCCCGGGCCGCTCGACGAGGGCCATCTGCGGGCCGTCGCCGACGCCGCCGAGCAGGCCGGTCAACGCGTCGCGCTGACCCTGCTCACCCATGGGCACGCCGACCACGCCGAGGGCGCCGCCCGCTTCGCCGAGCTGACCGGGACGGCCGTACGCGCCCTGGACCCGGCACTGCGCCTGGGGGACGAGGGACTGGGGGCCGGTGACGTGATCACCACCGGCGGGCTGGAGATGCACGTCGTGCCCACCCCGGGGCACACCGCCGATTCGCTCTCCTTCCACCTGCCCGCCGATGCCGCCGTCCTGACCGGTGACACCGTCCTGGGGCGCGGCACCACGATGGTCGCCCACCCCGACGGGCGGCTCGGCGAGTACCTGGACTCGCTGCGCCGCCTCCGGTCGCTGACCGTCGACGACGGCGTGACGACGGTGCTCCCCGGACACGGCCCGGTGCTCGACGATGCCCAGGGCGCGGTGGAGTTCTATCTGGCGCACCGGGCCCACCGGCTCGCCCAGGTGGAGACCGCGGTCGAGAACGGCCACCGGACGGCGTCCGAGGTCGTCGCCGCGGTCTACGCCGACGTCGACCGCTCCCTGTGGCCCGCCGCCGAACTGTCGGTTCGGGCACAGCTGGAGTACCTGGGGGAGCACGGGCTGATCTGAGGCACCCGGGCGCGCGCCGGGGTGCCTCAGGGGCGGGGTGCCTTCGGGCCGTGGACGGCCAGGTACTCGTCGGCCAGCCAGGGCGCGAGATCGGACAGCAGCTCGTCGAGCAGCGCGGGGTGGTCCGCCGGGGCGCGGGCGGCGCGGGCCGCGGCGCGCATCTGCTCGGCGCGCGCCGGGTAGTAGCGGCCGAACGCCTCGGCCATCTCGGCGAGATCGCTGGTCCAGCCGCCCCACCACGGCATCACCAGCGTGAAGCCGGTACGCACCAGACGCCGGGTCATGCCGCGGGTCAGCCGCCGCCGCTCCTCCTCCGTGCGCGCCGCCGCCGCGCGGGCGCGCATCCCGGGCAGCACGCGGAAGAGGTCCCCGTTGGTCTCACGGGCCAGCAACGAGGTCGGGCGGTAACGGGGCAGCCGTTCGGCCAGGTCGGGCCCGCTGAGCGGGGTGCACAGGCAGGCCACGAACCAGCCCAGGTCGTACCGCTCCAGGTCGCTCAGCAGCCTTGCCGCGCCGTCCAGCAGGACTCCGGCACCGTCGATCTGGGGGAAGGCCGCGTCGAGTTCCGCGCCCAAGGCGTCTGCGGCGGCGTGGTCGTCCGGGGTGGGCGGCTCGTGGAGCGCGAGCAGGAGGTCGAGGTCGGAGACCCCGGGGACGGCGGTGCCGCGCGGGATGCTGCCGTAGAGGTACGCGCTGTGCAGCCGGTCGCCGAAGCGCGCGGCACTCCGCTCCCGCGCGGCCGCCGCCACGGGGGCGAACTCCTCGGTGATCCGCGCGAGGGCGCCCTCCCGGAGGAAGCAGCCGTCCTGGTCGAGCCCCGGTCCTGTGCCGTCGGTCATGGCGTCAGCATGACGACGCGTCCGGTACGCGTGCCACCGGATTTCCCGGCCGGGAGTGCGGGGCCTGGGCGCGTACATGCCGCTGAGGCGCCGTACACGGCCGCTCAGGCGGTTTTCCCGGTCCCGTACAGCCCTGGGCGTGGCGCGCGGGTCCGCGGCGCCGTACGGGCCGGGAGCGGGGCGCCGCCGGAGTGGCGGCGCCCGGGGGTCAGCGGGAGCGCTTCGCCAGCCGCTCGACGTCGAGGAGGATCACCGCGCGGGCCTCCAGGCGCAGCCAGCCGCGGCCCGCGAAGTCGGCGAGGGCCTTGTTGACCGTCTCGCGGGAGGCGCCCACCAGCTGGGCCAGCTCCTCCTGCGTCAGGTCGTGGACGACATGGATGCCCTCCTCGGACTGCACGCCGAAGCGGCGCGACAGGTCCAGCAGGGCGCGGGCGACCCGGCCGGGGACGTCCGAGAAGACCAGGTCGGACATCTGGTCGTTGGTCTTGCGCAGGCGCCGGGCGACGGCGCGCAGCAGGGCGGTGGCCACCTCGGGCCGGGCGTTCAGCCACGGCTGGAGGTCGCCGTGGCCCAGGCCGAGGAGCTTGACCTCGGTGAGGGCGGAGGCGGTGGCGGTACGCGGGCCCGGGTCGAAGAGCGACAGCTCACCGATCAGCTCGCCGGGGCCGAGGACGGCGAGCATGTTCTCGCGGCCGTCCGGGGAGGTGCGGTGCAGCTTCACCTTGCCCTCGGTGACCACGTACAGGCGGTCGCCGGGGTCCCCTTCGTGGAACAGGGCGTCGCCGCGAGCGAGCGTGACCTCTCCCATCGAGGCGCGCAGCTCCGCCGCCTGCTCATCGTCGAGCGCCGCGAAGAGCGGTGCGCGCCGCAGAACGTCGTCCACGAGATCTCTCCTTGTCGACATGCTCCGGGGGACTGTGGTCCCCATCATGCCGGAATGCAAAACAGTGCGATCAATCACAAGTTTGCCGGACCGATGGCCCGAGCCCTACGCCAGGGGGCCGATCGGGGTGGTGAAAACCGATGATCGAGTCGGATGTCGGTGGGTGGTCGTAGTCTGGCCGAGTGTCCAACACGCCGGTGAGAGCACGGAACGAGGGGGGCTGAGCGAGTGACCGCCGAACGCGATTCCGCTCTGGGCGAACGGCTGTCGGCGAACGCCCCGGAAGCGAACGTAAGCACCAAATCGTCGGCCCCGCCGAGGTGCGCGCGGACGGCGCGGACCCCCGGTGAGGCGCGCACCGCGAGGCGCCCGGTGGCGGACCCGGTACGGAAGTCGGCACGACGCAAGTCGGTACGGAAGAGGGCCGCGTGAAACACACCCCAGCGAAGACGACGGAAGAGGCCGCACCCCCGGCCGGGCGGAACGGCGCGGAGGTGGCCACGTCGAGGGCGGCGATCAAGAAGGCGGCCGCGAAGAAGGCCGCGACGAAGGAGACCGCCACGACGGCGCCCGCCAAGAAGGCGACCGCCAAGAAGACAGCCACCAAGAAGACGGCTGCCGGGGCGGGCGCGGCGAAGAAGATCGTGGCCAAGAAGGTGACGGCGAAGGCGACGGCCACCAAGAAGACCGCCGCGAAGGCTCCCGCGCGAACGCCGGAGTCGCACGTCGCGCTGGTGCGGCGGGCCCGGCGGATCAACCGTGAGCTGGCCGAGCTGTATCCGTACGCCCACCCGGAGCTGGACTTCACCAACCCGTTCGAGCTGCTGGTCGCGACGGTTCTCTCCGCGCAGACCACGGACCTGCGGGTCAACCAGACCACCCCGGCGCTCTTCGCCGCCTGCCCCACCCCGGAGGACATGGCGGCGATGGACCCGGAGCGGCTGGAGGAGCTGATCCGGCCGACGGGCTTCTTCCGGGCCAAGGCACGGTCGCTGCTCGGCCTGTCGGCGGCGCTGCGGGACCGCTTCGGCGGTGAGGTGCCCGGCCGCCTGGAGGACCTGGTCACGCTGCCGGGCGTCGGCCGCAAAACCGCCAACGTCGTCCTCGGCAACGCCTTCGGCGTCCCCGGGATCACCGTTGACACCCACTTCGGCCGTCTGGCGCGCCGCTTCGGCTGGACCACCCAGGAGGACCCGGAGAAGGTCGAGGCGGACGTCGCCGCGCTCTTCCCCAAGAGCGAGTGGACGATGCTCTCGCACCGCGTCGTCTTCCACGGCCGCCGCGTCTGCCACTCCCGCAAGCCCGCCTGCGGCGCCTGCGGCATCGCCCCGCTCTGCCCGTCGTACGGCGAGGGCGAGACCGACCCGGAGAAGGCGAAGAAGCTGCTCAAGTACGAGCTGGGCGGGCAGCCGGGGCAGCGGCTCAACCCACCCACCGGATATCCCGGCAGGCCCGCGCCCCCGCTGGGGGCCCCGGCCTCATGACACCGGCCACGGCCGCACCGGCGGTACGGGCCGCACCGGCGGTCCCGGGGACGGGCCGCACCGGCCCGCGCCGGGCGCCGCACACCGAACCAGGGCCTTGAGGGGGCGCGTATGACGAGTGCACGGGAGCAGTACGGCGAGCGGACCGGCGACCGGCGGGCCGAGGTGGGGCGGCCCGCCGGGGGAGCGGCGCCGCAGAGTGGCCCGACACCGCCCGGTGACGGTCCCGGGGGGACGGCCGGGCCTGGCGGGCCGCCCGCCACCGCCGGCGCGCCGCCCGCCGCACCGCAGGCCCCGGGCGCCGGGCGGCTCCCGCAGGCGCGGGTGAGCACCGAGGGGCTGCCGGAGTGGCTGGACCCGGTGGTCCGGGCGGCCGAGACCGTCGAACCGCACCAGCTCAGCCGCTTCCTGCCGCCCGAGAACGGCGGCCGGCAGTCCGCGGTGCTGGTCCTCTTCGGGCAGGGCGCACGCGGCCCCGAGCTGCTGCTGATGGAGCGCGCCGGGACGCTGCGCTCGCACGCCGGGCAGCCCTCGTTCCCCGGGGGCGCGCTCGATCCGGAGGACGGGGATCCGGAGGGCAGTGGTCCGGTGCGGGCCGCGCTGCGGGAGGCGCAGGAGGAGACCGGGCTCGACCCGGCGGGTGTGCAGGTCTTCGGCGTGCTGCCGCGGCTCTACATCCCCGTCAGCGGCTTCGTGGTGACGCCGGTGCTCGGCTGGTGGCGCGAGCCCAGCCCGGTCGGCGCGGTCGACGAGGCGGAGACGGCGCGGGTGTTCACGGTTCCCGTGGCGGATCTCACGGACCCGGCCCACCGGGTGACGGCCCGCCATCCGCTGGGGCACACCGGTCCGGCGTTCCTCGTCGAGTCGGCCCTGGTCTGGGGTTTCACCGCCGGGGTCATCGACCGCCTGCTGCACTTCGCGGGTTGGGAGATTCCGTGGGACCGCACGAAGCAGGTCCCGCTCGACCGGAGCGCGTGAGACGGTGTCCGGCGTGAACGTCCTGGACATCCTGTTGCTGGTCGCCGCCGTGTGGTTCGCGATTGTCGGCTATCGGCAAGGCTTCGTCGTCGGCATCCTGTCCGTGCTCGGCTTCCTCGGCGGTGGCCTGATCGCGGTCTACGTACTCCCCGTCATCTGGAACGAGGTCACCGACGACGCCACCCCCGGCACCTTCGCGGCCATCGCCGCCGTCGCCATCGTCATCATCTGCGCCTCGGTCGGGCAGGCGCTCACCACCCATCTGGGCAACAAGCTGCGCCGCCACATCACATGGTCACCGGCGCGGGCGCTGGACGCCACCGGCGGCGCGCTCGTCAACGTCGTGGCGATGCTGCTGGTGGCCTGGCTGATCGGTTCCGCGCTGGCCGGTACGTCGCTGCCGACGCTCGGCAAGGAGGTCCGCAACTCCAAGGTGCTGCTGGGCGTCTCGCGGGTGATGCCGCAGCAGGCGACGACGTGGTTCACGGACTTCTCCTCGGTGCTCGCACAGAACGGTTTCCCGCAGGTCTTCACGCCGTTCTCCAACGAGCCGATCACCTCCGTCCCGGCGCCCGACCCGCAGCTGGCGCACAGCCCCGTCGCGGGCCGCGCCCGGCAGAGCATCGTCAAGGTCGTCGGCACGGCGCCCAGTTGCGGCAAGGTCCTGGAGGGCAGCGGTTTCGTCTTCGCACCGCACCGCGTGATGACCAACGCCCACGTCGTCGGCGGCGTCTCCGAACCGACCGTGCAGGTGGGCGGCGTGGGCGCCACGTACGACGCCAAGGTCGTGCTCTACGACTGGGAGCGCGACATCGCGGTCCTCGACGTCCCCGCGCTGCGGGCGCCCGCGCTGACGTTCGCCGGTAGCGACGCGGAGAGCGGCCGCAGCGCCATCGTCGCCGGGTTCCCCGAGAACGGCGGCTACGACGTCCGCGGGGCCCGCATCCGCGGCCGCATTCAGGCCAACGGTCCGGACATCTACCACCGGGGCACGGTCGCCCGCGATGTGTACTCCCTGTACGCGACGGTGCGGCAGGGCAACTCCGGCGGCCCGCTGCTCACCCCGCAGGGCGAGGTCTACGGCGTGGTGTTCGCCAAATCCCTCGACGACGCCCAGACCGGCTACGCGCTCACCGCCGACGAGGTCCGCCAGGACGTCGTCAAGGGGCGGAAGGTCACCCGGCCGGTCGACAGTGAGGGCTGCGCGATCTGAGTCCGGAAGGCGGCGGGTACCGGCGGAGGCTCCGCGCGGTGCCCGCCGTCGGCGTTTCAGCCGCGGGGATGGCGCAGGCGCGCGCTCATCCACCGCGCTCTGCGGCGCAGGATGCGCGGGATGCCCATCGGGTGCGCGGAGTCCGGGTGCGGGGGACCCGCGGGCCCGCCGGCCCGGAGGTCGGGAGTGCCCCTGTCCCGCGTACCCACGGCAGCGGCACTGCTGCGGTGGTTGCGTGCCACGTCACGGTAGTCGTGCGTCCAGCCCATACCCTCGACTCTGCCCGTGGCCCGAGGTCCGTAACCGCCGGGCGGCCCGCCAATCGGCCTATGCGCCGGGCACGTCGCCGCCCGTCCCCGCCGCGTTCGCCGGGCCGTCCCCGAGGCGCGGGGCGGGCTCCGTCAGCGGTCCGGCTCGGGGTCCTGGAGCCAGTTGACCAGCTCCGTGGAGAACGCCACCGGGTCCTCCTCGTGGGGGAAGTGGCCGAGCCCGTCGAAGAGCCGCCAGCGGTACGGGGCCTCGACGTACGCGCCGGAGCCCGCGGCGGTGCGGGTGCGCATCACCGGGTCGAGCGAGCCGTGCAGATGCAGCGTCGGGACGCGTACCGGCAGCTTCATCCGGCGGTTGAACTGGAGGCCGTCGGGCCGGGCCAGCGACCGGACCATCCAGCGGTACGGCTCGATGGAGCAGTGCGCCGTCGAGGGGATGCCCATGGCCCGCCGGTATACGGTGACGGCGTCCTCGTCCGGGGGCTGCGGGCCCGACCAGTCGCGGAGCATCTCGCCGACCCGGGCGGCGCCGTCGGCGACCAGCGCCCGCTCGGGCAGCCATGGCCGCTGGAAGCTCCAGATGTGGGCGCTGCGCCTGGTCTGCCGGGCGTCGGCGAGCATCGCGCGGCGCCACAGCCGCGGATGCGGCATCGAGGCGACGGCGAGGCGGCGTACCAGCTTCGGCCGCATCACCGCCGCCGTCCACGCGAGGTAGCCGCCCAGGTCGTGGCCGACGAGCGCGGCGTCCGGCTCGCCCAGGGAGCGGATGACGCCGGTGACGTCGAGGGCGAGGTTGGCCGGGTCGTAGCCGCGCGGGGTGCGGTCGCTGCCGCCGACGCCGCGCAGGTCCATCGCGACGGCCCGGTAGCCCGCCTCGGCGAGCGCCGGCAGCTGGTGCCGCCAGGCCCACCAGAACTGCGGGAAACCGTGCAGCAGCAGCACCAGCGGGCCCTCGCCCATCTCCGCGATGTGGAAACGGGCGCCGTTCGCCGCGACGTCCCGGTGCGTCCAGGGGCCGTCGGGCCGTACGACCGGTGCGGTGCTGTCGGGGACCGTCATGCCGAGGTGCGTGTCACGGACTCCAGGACCGGGTGGTCCGCGGGCTCCGGGCGCGGGTGCGGCTTGGCCTTCTGGAGGACGGCAGCGGTCTGCTTGGCGGAGGCGATCGACTTCTCCGGCTTCTTGATCTTCTTCACCTTGGCGAGGGCGATCAGGGCCAGCAGGAGCGCGATGACGATGAAGGCGCCGCCGACGATCAGGAAGGACCAGGCCAGCCCGAGGCCGAGGTTGTGGATGCCGTACGCCGCGGCGAAGCTCAGCACCGGGAGGGCGAAGAGCACCAGGACCCCGGCGACGATGAAGGCGGCGCCGCCGATGCCCGCCCGCTTCGCGTCCAGTCGCAGCTCGGCCTTGGCCAGTGCGATCTCGTCGTGCACGAGTGCGGACAACTCGGCGGTGGCCGTCGCCACCATCTGGCCGAGGCTGCGGTCTGCGCCGTCGTCGGCTGAACTCATCGCCGTCTCCCTTATGTCTGCTGCGTAGGCAAAGCCTCTCAGATCATGCCGGACCATCGTCCCCGGCGTCGGCGCCGGTGGCCACTTCGGCAAGCCGCCGGTGTTCCGCGGCCTGCGCCTCCAGCAGCGCGGCCATCCGCAGGTGGTACGCGGGGTCGCCCTCCTCGTAGATGTCGGGGATGCCGTCCCGGTCCTCGTCGCGCTCCTCCTCGTCGCAGAGCGCGCGGTACTTGTTGTTGCGGAGTTTGAGGAGGACGGTGGCGCAGACCGTGGCGATCAGCGAGCCGAGCAGGACCGACGCCTTGATCTCGTCGGTGAGCGCCGGATCGCCGGCGAAGGCGAGTTCGCCGATGAGCAGGGAGACGGTGAAGCCGATCCCGGCGAGGGTGGCGACGGCGAAGAGGTCGGGCCACTTGAGGCCGGAGTTGAGCCGGGCGCGGGTGAAGCGGGCGGTCAGCCACGTACCGCCGAAGATGCCGAGGGTCTTGCCGACGACGAGACCGAGGACCACTCCGAGGGTTTCGGGGCGGGTGAAGACCTCGCGGACGGCGCCGCCGGAGACGGACACCCCGGCGGAGAAGAGCGCGAAGAGCGGCACGGCCAGGCCCGCGGAGAGCGGCCGGACCAGGTGCTCGATGCGCTCGCCGGGGGAGTGGATCTCGCCGTCACGCGGGGCGCAGCGCAGCATCAGGCCCATCGCGACGCCCGCGATCGTGGCGTGCACCCCGCTGTTCTCCATCAGCGCCCAGATGACGACGCCCAGCGGCACGTAGACGTACCAGCCGCGGACGCCCTTGCGCAGCAGGAGGTGGAAGACGAGCAGGCCGACGACGGCCAGGCCGAGCGCCAGGAAGTTGATCTGCGAGGTGAAGAAGACCGCGATGATCAGGATGGCGAAGAGGTCGTCGACGACGGCGAGGGTGAGCAGGAAGGCGCGCAGCGCGGACGGCAGGGACGTGCCGATGACGGCGAGGACGGCCAGCGCGAAGGCGATGTCGGTGGCGGTGGGGACCGCCCAGCCGGCGAGCGAGCCGCCCCCGATGCCGTTGACGACGAGGTCGACGATCGCGGGCATCGCCATGCCGCAGAGTGCGGCGATCACCGGGAGCGCGGCCGCCTTGGGGTCGCGCAGCTCCCCGGCGACGAGTTCGCGCTTCAGCTCGATACCGGCGACGAAGAAGAAGAGGGCGAGCAGGCCGTTGGCCGCCCAGTGCTGGAGGGAGAGGTCGAGGCCGAGGGAGGCGGGTCCGAGGTGGAGGCCGCGGACCGCCTCGTAGCTGTCGCCGAAGACGTTGGCCCAGATCAGGGCGGTGACGGCGGCGACGAGGAGGAGGACGCCGCCGACGGTCTCGGTGCGGAGCGCGTCGGTGAGGAAGTTCCGCTCCGGCAACGGCAGACGGCCGAGAAAGGCGGGGCGGCGGTTTCGGGGGGCGCTCACGGGTGGTGACCTCCGGTTCGGCAGCTGAGTACGGCTGTAGCAGTTGCCGACCAGACTTCCCGGCGCACCCTGAGATCTTGGCGTTTCCTGACGCCGCTCCCACTGTACCGGGCGAGGGCAAGGCACTGCGGGCGTTCCCTGCCTTACGGACATACCGGGAGGGTCGTGGTGCCCCCGCGGCGCCCGGGAACGCCGTGGGGGCACCGGCCGTCTCGCCGGTGCCCCCACGGGCCGGGTGCGGCAGTCGCCGCGCCGCCGGTCAGTCCTCGCTGGATGCCCCCGGCAGCTTCGCCTGGATGAGGTCCATGACGGAGGAGTCGGTGAGCGTGCTCACGTCACCGAGGTCGCGGTTCTCGGCGACGTCCCGCAGCAGCCGCCGCATGATCTTGCCGGAGCGGGTCTTCGGCAGCTCCGCGACCGGCATGACCCGCTTCGGCTTGGCGATCGGGCCGAGGTGCTTCGCGACATGCGCCCGCAACTCCTCGACCAGTGCCTCGTCCTCCGCGTCCGCCGACCCGCGCAGGATCACGAAGGCGCAGATCGCCTGGGTGGTCTGCGGGTCGGTGGCGCCGACCACCGCGGCCTCGGCGACCTTCGGGTGCGAGACCAGCGCCGACTCCACCTCGGTGGTGGAGATGTTGTGGCCCGAGACGAGCATGACGTCGTCGACCCGGCCCAGCAGCCAGATGTCGCCGTCCTCGTCCTTCTTGGCGCCGTCGCCCGCGAAGTACGTGCCCTCGAAGCGCGACCAGTACGTGTCGAGGTAGCGCTGGTCGTCGCCCCAGATGGTGCGGAGCATCGACGGCCACGGCTCGGTCAGCACGAGGTAGCCGCCGGAGCCGTCGGGCACCTCGTGGCCGTCGTCGTCCACGACGGTCGCGGCGATGCCGGGCAGCGGGGCCTGCGCCGCACCGGGCTTGGTCGTGGTGACGCCCGGCAGCGGGCTGATCATCATCGCGCCGGTCTCGGTCTGCCACCAGGTGTCGACGATCGGAGTGGTGTCACCGCCGATGTGCTTGCGGTACCAGACCCACGCCTCGGGGTTGATCGGCTCGCCGACCGACCCCAGGATGCGCAGCGACGACAGGTCGAACTTCGCGGGGATGTCGTCGCCCCACTTCATGCAGGCGCGGATCGCGGTGGGCGCGGTGTAGAGCAGCGTGACGCCGTACTTCTGGACGATCTCCCACCAGCGGCCCTGGTGCGGGGTGTCCGGCGTGCCCTCGTACAGCACCTCCGTCGCACCGTTGGCGAGCGGGCCGTAGGTGATGTACGAGTGGCCCGTCACCCAGCCGACGTCGGCGGTGCACCAGAAGACGTCGGTCTCCGGCTTGAGGTCGAAGACGGCATGGTGGGTGTAGGCCACCTGGGTGAGGTAGCCGCCGGTGGTGTGCAGGATGCCCTTGGGCTTACCGGTGGTGCCGGAGGTGTAGAGGATGAACAGCGGGTGCTCGGCGTCGAACGCCTCGGGCGTGTGCTGATCGCTCTGCCGGTCGACGGTCTCGTCCCACCACAGGTCCCGGCCCTCGGTCCAGGCGGTCTCCTGGCCGGTGCGGCGGACGACGAGGACGTTGCGGACGTTCTCCGTGCCCGGCTTGGTCAGCGCCTCGTCGACGGCGGGCTTGAGGGCGGACGGCTTGCCGCGGCGGTAGCCGCCGTCGGCGGTGATCACGACGCGGGCGTCGGCGTCCTGGATGCGGGTGGCCAGCGCGTCCGCGGAGAAGCCGCCGAAGACGACGGAGTGCGGGGCGCCCAGGCGGGCGCAGGCCAGCATGGCGATGACCGTCTCCGGGATCATCGGCAGGTACAGCGCGACCCGGTCACCGGCCCGCACGCCCAGCTCGGTCAGGGCGTTGGCGGCCTTGGAGACCTCGCGTTGCAGCTCGGCGTAGGTGATCGCGCGGCTGTCGCCGGGCTCGCCCTCGAAGTGCAGCGCGACGCGGTCGCCCAGGCCGTTCTCCACGTGCCGGTCCACGCAGTTGTACGCGACGTTGAGCTTGCCGTCGGCGAACCACTTCGCGAAGGGCGCGTTCGACCAGTCGAGCGTCTGGGTGGGCGGCGTCTGCCAGCTCAGGCGCTTGGCCTGCTCCGCCCAGAAGGCCAGCCGGTCCGACGCCGCCTGCTCGTACGCCGCTGCCGTGACGTTGGCGTGCGCGGCCAGCTCGGCGGGCGGCGCGAACCGCCGTTCCTCCTTGAGAAGATTGGCCAGACTGCTCTCGTTGCTCACGACATCTCCCATTCCCAGGGCGTCCGGTGTGTCCCCGGCCATAGCTCATCAGCCCGCGGTACGCCCTGACAAGGGTTGCCGGGAAAAATTGGTGTAGACCTGTAGGGCCCGCAGGTCAGGCCGGTATCGGCGAGGCTTCGGCGCGTACGGCGGAGAAGTGGCCGCCGACGTCGTCCAGGACGTACGCCTGGGCCTCGCCGACGTGGACATGCTGCCGTGGACGATGGCCGGCCTGATCGCGAGCGCGCCGCGCCGCCCGGCAGCCCGGCGACGCTGCCGCCGACGGTCGCGGCCACCAGGCCCGCCTGGGCGACCGGAGCCCGCGGGGAGGCGGGAAGGGGTGCGGCCGGCGGTGGCGCGGTCGCCACCGCCGGCGGGCGGGTCAGGCCGGCTGCGGGGTCGCCGCGCTCTCGGAAAGGATGAATGCCGGGTCGACCTGCGCGGCGAGATCCGCGCCGGTCTTCGCGTTGCCCCAGCTCTCCGCGTTCCTCAGGTGGAAGTGCACCATCTGGCGGGTGTAGCGCTGCCAGTCGCGCTGTGCGTAGGTCGCGTCGGCGGCGCCGTACAGGGCCTCCAGGGCGCGACGGTTGGCGTCCTCCAGCTCGGCGAAGGGTGCGGGTCGGCCCTTCTCCATGGCCCGCACCCAGTCCGAGTGGCCGACCGTCACCAGCAGGTCGTCGCCCACCTCCGCGCGCAGGAACGCGAGGTCGTCGGCGCTCTGCACCTTGTTGCCCACCACCTTCAGGCTGACGTCGAAGTCCCGCGCGTACTCCTTGTACTGGCGGTAGACGGCGATGCCCTTACGGGTCGGCTCGGCGACCAGGAACGTCATGTCGAAGCGGGTGAACATTCCGGAGGCGAAGGAGTCCGAACCGGCGGTCATGTCGACGACGACGTACTCCTCCCGGCCGTCCACGAGGTGGTTCAGGCACAGCTCGACCGCGCCGACCTTGGAGTGGTAGCAGGCGACGCCCAGATCGGACTCGGTGAACGGGCCGGTGGCCATCATCCGCACCGAGGTGCCGTCGAGGCGCACCGTGCGGGCGCAGGCGTGGTAGACGGGGTTGTCGCCCCCGACGCGCAGCAGCTGCGAACCGTCCCCGGGCGGCGTCGTCTTGATCATCGTCTCGGCGGACCCGATACGTGGGTTGTTGCCGCGCAGGTACTCCTTGATCAGCGGCAGATGGGCGCCCATTGCGGGCAGCGCGGCGGCCGTCGCGTCGTCCAGGCCCAGGGCAGCTCCCAGGTGCTGGTTGATGTCGGCGTCCACCGCGATCACGGGGACGCGGGCGGCCGCGAGATGGCGGATGAACAGGGAGGACAGGGTGGTCTTGCCGCTGCCGCCCTTTCCTACGAAGGCGATCTTCATGTTCACCAAGAGTAATCTGCTTATCGCGCTCAGTGAGAACTCCACGTGAAGAAGACCACTCCATCGGGGGGTGCGGCCACCGGGTGCGTAGGGTCGTACCCATGGCTGCAGACACCCGGGGCGCGGCCCCGAAAACCCCGCGGGCGGGCGGCGATCCGCTGGCGGCTCTGGCATCGCTCCCGGGCGTCGTCGACGCGGTGGAATCCGTACGCAAGGGCGCGGACCGGCTCTATGGGCACCGGATCATGCGCCGCCGCAGCGTGGAGGTCACCTCCGAGGCGGCGCTGCGCGGAGCGCGTGGTTCCGCCGCGCTCGCCGGGGCGGACTGGGCGCTGGAGGAGGTCCGTCGGCGCACCGACTTCAGCGCGGTCGGCGAACCGGCGACGGTCGGCGCGGCGCTGCGGCTGACCGCCGAGGCGGGCCAACTGCTCAGCGTGTGGCGACAGTCGCCGCTGCGCGTGCTGGCGCGGTTGCACCTGGTGGCGGCCGGTGGCGGCGGCACGGACGACACCGTCGGGCGGCCGCGACTGGCGGCGGAGACCGTCGACGAGCCGCTGATCGAACTGCCGCTGCCCGGCGCGGAGGAGGTGGCGGGACGGCTGGACGGTCTGGCGCGGCTGCTGCTCGCGGGCAGCGAGGCGCCCGCCTTGGTGACCGCCGCCGTGGTCCACGGCGAACTGCTGGCGCTGCGCCCCTTCGGGTCGCACAACGGCCTGGTCGCGCGCGCCGCGGAGCGGATCGTGCTGATCGGCAGCGGCCTCGACCCGAAGTCCATCTGCCCGGCCGAGGTCGGCCACGCGGAGCAGGGCCGGGCCGCCTACGCGGCCGCGCTGGAGGGGTACGTCTCCGGCACGCCCGACGGGATGGCCGCCTGGATCGCGCACTGCGGGCGCGCCGTGGAACTGGGCGTCCGGGAGTCGACGGCGGTCTGCGAGGCGCTGCAGCGCGGCGCCGCCTGAGTCACGAGCCCGGGCTGCCGATATCGGGATTTCCGGCGCCGTGGACCGGGCCCGGACAGGTGTTGCGGCGGTACGTGTTGCTGATACGTACCGCCGCTGGCACGTCCGCCGCGTGACCATGCGTGCACTCTGTTTGCCCATCAGGCCGGAGAACTCTGTCCGTTGCCTGGTGCGGCTGACCCGTAATCGACGGGTCGGCGTCGCGTGGGTGCGCGGCATTCATGCATCGGTCCGTGGGCCTTGCTGCGTTACAGGTGATCCTCTCGGACGTCCTTGGTCTCGCGGGCCGTGATTCCTTTGTACCCCACCCCCCGGACAAGTGGAACCCTTCACCTCATATCTTTACTTTTGTCTTCAATAACGGGCAACGAGGGTAAAGCGGATGGCGATCCATCGGATATACGCTGCCCCGCCGCCGGGGATTCCACCGGCCCGCCGCCGCCTTTCCGGGAGATCTCCGGGGCTCGGCCCAGGGCGCGTCAGGGGTTTTTCCGGTCCGGATCAGGGCGCGTCGGGGTTTCCGGCCCGCCCCGCCCGTCACCTCAGGCCGCGTAGCCCCGGCGCCGCCGCGACGCGTACCGCACCAGGCTCGCGCCGACGGCCGCCGCGCCCACCGCCGCGACGAGAGCGAGCACCGGCCGGGAGGGCAGCGCGGGCAGCGGCCGGGTGAGCGGCACCGGGCGGCTGAACGACAGCACCGGCCAGTCCCGGGCGGCCGCCTCCCGGCGCAGCGCCCGGTCCGGGTTCACGGCGAAGGGCCGGCCGACGGCCTCCAGCATGGGGACGTCCGTCGCCGAATCGCTGTACGCGAACGACCGTGCGAGGTCGTACCCCTCGGTCGCGGCCAGCTCCCGCACCGCCTCCGCCTTGGTGGGCCCGTAGGCGTAGTAGTCGATCTCACCGGTGAACCGGCCGTCGGCGCCGACGGCCATGCGCGTCGCCACCACGCGGTCGGCGCCCAGGAGTTCACCGATCGGCTCGACGACCTCCGCGCCCGAGGTGGACACGATCACGACGTCGCGACCGGCCGCGTGGTGCTCCTCGATCAAGGAGACGGCCTCGTCGTAGATGATCGGGTCGATCAGATCGTGCAGCGTCTCGGCGACGATCTCGCGGACCTGGGCGACATCCCAGCCGCGGCACAGCGACGAGAGATAGGCGCGCAACCGCTCCATCTGGTCGTGGTCCGCGCCGCCCGCGAGGAAGAGGAACTGCGCATATGCGGTACGCAGCGCGGCCCGGCGATTGATCAGGCCACCGCGGTAGAAGGACTTGCTGAACGTCAACGTGCTGGACTTTGCAATGACCGTCTTGTCGAGGTCGAAGAAGGCGGCGGTACGGGGCATCGAGTGGCGCACGGAGGGGTTTTCCACAGGCCGAGCATAGGCTCCCTCCATTCGGGGGTAAGGACCGCGCGTGGGTTTGCTTGAGAAGGCTCTCGGGTACACCATGGAAGTCACGGATCGTTCGCGACCGTGCTAACCCGGTCCGGCTCCTCCCCCCCCGAGCCGGCCGAGGAAGACGACCCCCGCTCTCCCCCCCGGCGGGGGTCGTCGCATGTCCGGACGCATTTCGCGGCGTCCGGCCGGGACGCCTCTCCTCTTTCCGACTCCCCTCCACGCTGCCGGGCTGTCGTGAGCGAGGCGCCTCGCCGGTCACTCTTCGTATCCAGCATGCCGCTCTGTGGATGCTCGCCAATCCGCCGGGACGCACGCGCGTGGTCGCCGGAATAGGTGACAGGAATATTCACAAGACGGAGTTGTCCACAGGTTTTGACCAAGATCCACGCGGATTTCCCGATCGCCGCACGCTAAAAGTCCGCGACAGCGCGGAAGAGCGGTACGCGACGCGACAAGGGGGATGGAACATGCCTGGATCCATGGTGGCCGGTGAGGCGGGCGTAACGGACGAGGAGCGTCCGGGACCGCTCCTCGTCACCGAGGACGAGCAGCTGCTCGACGACCTCGTGCGGCTCTGCGCCGCGGCGGGTGTGGTGCCGCAGGTGCGGCCGGATCTGCCGCCGCGCGGAGCACGGTGGCCGCAGGCGCCGCTGGTGGTCATCGGGGAGGACGGCGCGGCGCGGCTGCGCGGGGCGGGGCGCCGCGACGGCGTCGTCCTCATCGCGCGGCACGCGGACCGGGCAGAGGTCTGGCGGCTGGCCGTGGCCTTAGGGGCGGAGCGGGTGATCACGCTGCCCGAGGGCGAGCGGTGGCTCGCCGACCGGATCGCCGACGCGGTCGAGGGCACCGGGCCCGCCGCGCTCACCGTCGGCGTCCTCGGCGGTCGCGGCGGCGCCGGGGCGTCCACCCTGGCCTGCGCCCTCGCGGTGACGGCGGCGCGTAAGGGCCTGCGCACGATGCTGGTGGACGCGGACCCGCTGGGCGGCGGGCTGGACGTACTCCTCGGATGCGAGCGGGAGGAGGGGCTGCGCTGGCCGGCGTTCCGCGAATCGCGCGGCCGGGTCGCGTCCGGGGCGCTGGCCGGCGCGCTGCCCCGGGCGCACTCCTTACGGGTGCTCAGCTGGGACCGCGGCGCCGAGGTGACGATCCCGCCCGCGGCGATGCGGGCGGTGCTGGCGGCGGCCCGCAGGCGCGGCGGGGTCGTGGTGGTGGACCTGCCGCGCCGGGCCGACGAGGCGGTGGCAGAGGCGCTGGACCAGGTGGACCTGGGGCTGCTGGTGGTGCCCGCGGAACTGCGCGCCGTCGCCGCGGCCCGGCGAGTGGTGGCGGGCACGGCCGGTACGCCGCGCGATCTGCGGGCCGTCGTCCGGGGCGTGCCCGGTACGGCGCCGGGGCTGGGCGACGAGGAGATCGCCGCCCTTGTGAACCTGCCGCTGCTGGGCGAACTGCCGTGGGATCCCGAGCCCGTTGACGGCACGGCGCGCGGCGTCCCGCCCGGGGCCCGCGCCCGGGGGCCGCTCGCCCGGTTCTGCGCCGCGTTCTGGGAGCGGGCGTTGCCGGAGGCGGGCGGCCTGCCGGAGGGGCCGGGTCCGGTGCGGGACGTGGGGGAGGGATGGCGATGAGTGACGTACTGCTGGACGCGGTGCGGCGGAGGCTCGCGGAGGCCGGGGCGGAGCCCACGGCGGCGCGGGTGGCGCTCGCCCTCCGGGAGGAGGGCCGCGTCCTGGGGGACGCCGAGGTGCTGGGCGTGGTGGCGGCCCTGCGGTCCGAGATGGTCGGCAGCGGTCCCCTGGAGCCGCTGCTGGCGGAGCCCGAGGTGACGGATGTCCTGGTCACCGGCCCGGACGAGGTGTGGGTGGATCGCGGCGGCGGGCTGGAGCGGACGCCGGTGCGCTTCCGGGACGCGTCCGAGGTGCGGCGGCTCGCGCAGCGGCTGGCCGCGGTGGCCGGGCGGCGCCTCGACGACGCCCGGCCCTGGGTGGACGCCCGGCTGCCGGACGGTACCCGGCTGCACGCGGTGCTGCCGCCCGTGGCGGTGGCGGGCACCTGCCTGTCGCTGCGGGTCCTGCGGCCGCGCGTCTTCGGCCTGGCGGAGCTGGTGGCGGCCGGGACGGTGCCGCCGGATGGCGACGCGCTGCTGCGGGCGCTGCTGGCGGCCCGGGTGTCGTTCCTGGTCAGCGGCGGAACGGGCAGCGGTAAGACGACGTTGCTGTGCGCGTTGCTCGGGCTGGTCGGCCCGGCCGAGCGGATCGTGCTGGCCGAGGACTCCGCGGAGCTGCGGCCGGTCCACCCTCATGTGGTGCGGCTGGAGACCCGCCCGGCCAACCAGGAGGGCGTCGGCCGGGTGACGCTGCGGGACCTCGTCCGGCAGGCGCTGCGGATGCGGCCGGACCGGCTGGTCGTCGGGGAGGTGCGCGGCGCCGAGGTGACCGACCTGCTGGCGGCCCTCAACACGGGCCACGAGGGCGGCTCGTGCACGATCCACGCCAACGCCGCCTGCGACGTCCCCGCCCGGCTGGAGGCGCTCGGCTCCACGGCCGGACTGGACCGCGCCGCCCTCCACAGCCAGTTGGCGGCCGCGCTGTCGGTGGTGCTGCACCTCGTGCGGGGCCGGGAAGGGCGGCGGATCGCCGAGATCCACGTCCTGGAGCGGGACCGCGACGGCTTCGTGGTGACCAGACCGGCCGCCGTGTGGAGCCCGGACGGGTTCATGGCGGCGGACGGCTGGGGGCGGTTGATGCGGCTCTGCGAGCGGGGCGGGCACGGTGCCCGGCCGGCGGGCGGTGACCCGGCGGGCGGTGACCCGACGGGGGCGCGTACGGCGGCCGGTGCGCCGGTGACGGAGGCGGCGCGGTGACGGGGGACGTGGGGGACGCGGCGCTCGCTTCCATGGCGGCGGGAGCGGTGGTGTGGTGGGCCTGCACCATCGGGTGGCCGACGGTTGCCCGGCGGTGGGAGTGGCGGCGGCGGGCCCGGTGGCTGGCCGTGGCAGCTGGAACGGACGCTTCGGCAGGGGCTACCCGTAAGCGCCTTGGGGGTGCGTGGCCGCCACCGGGGCGCGTGCGGGGGACCGGCGCCACATGGTGGAGCGAGGCGGGGCGGGGCCCGTCGTGGCCGGGCGCCGGGCAGGAGATCTGGTGCCTGCCCGCCGGACTGCTGCTCGGAGTGATGGGCGGTTCGGTGTTGCCGGTGCTCGCCTCCCTGGGGGCGCTGGTGGTGGTCCGCCGGATCCTGGCGGCGCGGCGGGCGGCGCGGGCGGGGGACCGGCGCGCGGCAGCGGTGATCACGCTTTGCGCGACCGTCGCGAACGAGCTGCGCGCCGGACGCCAGCCGAACCGTGCGCTGCTCTCCGTCGGCGCACCGGAGCTGGGTGACGCGGGCTCGGCGATCCTGGCCGCCGCGCGGTACGGAGGCGATGTGCCCCGGGCATTCCGGGCTGCCGCGGCCCTCCCGGGCGCCGACGGGCTGAACGGCGTCGCAGCGTGCTGGCGGGTCGCGGTCGAGGGCGGCGCCGGACTGGCCGCCGGATTGGAACGCATCGCCGCGGCGCTCCGGGCCGCGCGGGATCAACGGGAAGAGTTGAACGCCCAGTTGGCGGGCCCGCGCGCCACGGCACTGATGCTCGCGCTGCTCCCCGCCTGCGGACTGCTGATGGGCATGGCCCTCGGCGCCGATCCCCTACGGGTCCTGCTGCACACCCCGTTCGGTTGGGGCTGCCTGGTGGTCGGCGGCCTTCTGGAGTGGGCCGGGGTCGCCTGGACGGCCCGGATCGTCGCCGGGGCGCTGCCGCCCACCGTGGCGCGGCGGGGGAGCGGACGGCGGGGCGTGGAGTCGGGCGGTCGGGCTGCCGAGCGGGCTGCCGGGCGGTCCGGCGGGCGAAGGCCCGGTGCCCGGTATGGCCTGCCGCCGGAAGGTGCGGCGATGTCGGCGCAGCGTACGGAAGGGGTCCCGGCGTGAGCGTAGAAGTTGTCCACAGGGTGTGGATGGTTGCGGCGGTGACACTTACGGTCCTTGCCGGGGAGTGGTTGTGGGACCGGTTCCGGCACACGCGCCGGAGGCGGATCGTACGCAGACGGGCGGGCGCTCTGGGGCACCGGCTCTCCGAAGGGCGGGGTCCCGAGGGGCGCGGTCGCCGGTGGGCGCCGGGGGCCGGGTGGCTCAGGGAGTGGCTGGGGCCGTTGGGCGTGGCGTGCTTCGCGCTTCTGATCGTCGACGGGGTGCCCGGCGCCGTGGCGGGCGTCGTCGCCGGGTACGCCGCCCACCGCTGGCGGCTGCGGCAACGCGCCACGGACGCCGATCGGTTGACGCGGGACGCGGTGCGGGCCGAGCTGGCCCCGGCGGGCGACCTGCTGGCCGCGTGCCTCGCGGCGGGCGCGGGACCGCGCGAGGCGGCGGAGGCGGTCGGCCGCTCGCTGGACGGCGCGGTCGGGGAGCGGCTGCGCAGCGTCGCGGCCGAGCTGCGCCTGGGCGGCGAACCGGCGGTCGTATGGCGGCGGTTGGCGGAACTCCCCGGCGCCGAGGGGCTGGCGCGGTGCATGGCGCGCGCCGGGATATCCGGGGCGCCCGCCGTGGACACGGTCTCCCGGCTCGCCGCCGAACTGCGATCGGAAGCGGCCCGGGCCACGGCCGCACGGGCCCGTCGGGCGGGCGTCCTGGTGACGCTGCCGCTGGCCGCGTGCTTCCTCCCGGCGTTCCTGACGCTTGGGGTGGTGCCGGTGCTGATCGGGCTCGCCGGGGGGCTGTTGGGGCACCGGTGATGTTCCGGGGAGGGACGTGTGTCCGGCGGGGTGGGGGCGCGTTCCTCGGACCGATGCGCAGATGCGCGGATTCCCCCTTCACCAATTCCCGTCGGCAATCCATCAATGTGCCCCATCAACAACTGACTTCTTCAACAACTGATGTCTTCATCAACTGACTTCTTCATCAAGGTACGGACGTAAGGAGAGCGGAGATGTTGCGACGGTGGCGTGCGGCGGTGCGCAGGGGACGCGATCGGGGGATGACCACGGCCGAGTACGCGGTGGGGACCTTGGCCGCGTGCGCGCTGGCCGCGGTGCTCTACAAGGTGGTGACCAGCGCGGCGGTACAGACGGCGCTTCGGTCGCTGATCGAGAGGGCGCTCGATGTGCAGTTCTGAGGCACGCCGGGACACACGGCGACGCGCGCCGAGAGGAACGCGACGCCCGGCGAACGGGTCCCGAGCAGCGGCGAACGGACGACGTACGAACGGCCGCCACCGGGCGGCCTGGGGAGAACGGGGACGGGGATGGACACGGCGAGCGAACGGCATCGGGCGGTCGGGGCACGGCACACGGCCGCCGCGAAGGAAGGGCGCGGACGCGTCCGGGCCGGATGGTCACGCCTCCGCCCCCGCGGCCGGCACGCCAAAGGGCGTCGCCCGGCGGGCGCAGGAGCCGGGGCGGGACGGCCTCCCCGGCACCGGCGCGGCTGCCCGTGGCCGTACGGCCCCCGGGGGCGCGAGCGTTGGGAGGGCTGGGTGCCGGTCGGCGGGTGGTGCGCGGGGTGAGGTCAGCGAGGGGGACGCGGACAGTACGGCAGGGGTCTCCTCCGGGCAGGCGGCCCGCTCCGGTAGGGCCCAGGAAGCGCCGCACCGGGCGTTCCGCCCCAGGCGCCCTCCGGGCGGCGACGCAGGTTTCGTCACGGCGGAGGCCGCATTGGTCATGCCGGTGCTGGTGGCCGTCGTGGCGGCGCTCATCTGGGGGCTGATGGCGGCCTGTGCCCGTATCGAGTGTGTGGACGCCGCGCGGGCCGGAGCTCGGGCCGTGGCCCGGTCGGAGCCGCACGGTGCGGTGCTCCGGGCGGCCCGCGGCGCGGCGCCGTCGGGTGCGCGCGTCGTGGTCTCCCGCGAAGGCGATCTGGTGCGGGTACGGGTCGCGGCGGAGCTGCCGGGGATCGGGCGCCTGACGGTACGCGTCGACGGAGAGGCGGTGGCCCTTGCGGAGGACACGGTGTGATGACCGGGGCTCGGCCACGGTGTGGACGGTCTTCGCCGCGGCCGCGCTGTGCGCGGTGTTCGTCGCCCTGCTCGCTCTGGGCCAGGCCGTCGTGGCCCGGCACCGGGCGGGCGGCGCCGCGGACCTGGCGGCCCTGGCCGCGGCCGACCGGGCCGCGCGGGGACCGGCGGTGGCCTGCGCCGAGGCCCGGCGGGTGGCGACGGCACAACACGCGCGCCTGGTGCGCTGCGCGCTGAACGCCGCCATCGCCGATGTGTCGGCCGAGGCGGGGGAGGCCCCCTTCACGGCCCGGGTCCGCTCCCGGGCGGGGCCGCCTGAGGCCGGGCCGCCCGAGGCCGGCCCGCCCGAGGCCGGGCCGTCCACCGCGGGCGGCAGCGGCCTCACCAGGACACGCGTCGGCCCCCGCAAGGACGGAATGCGGGCCCTACCCGGCCCCCTCCGGGGCCCCGCGCAGCAGCTCCGTCAGCAGCCGGATCGCCCCGCGTTTGTGCAGTGGCTCGTTGCCGTTGCCGCATTTGGGGGACTGGATGCAGGACGGGCAGCCGGCCTCGCATTCGCAGGCGGCGATGGCGTCGCGGGTGGCCGTGAGCCAGTCGGTGGCCGTGTGGAAGGCGCGTTCGGCGAAGCCGGCGCCGCCGGGGTGGCCGTCGTGGACGAAGACCGTGGGAAGGAGGGTGTCGGGATGCAGCGGTACGGAGACGCCGCCGATGTCCCAGCGGTCGCAGGTCGCGAAGAGCGGCAGCAGACCGATCGAGGCGTGCTCGGCGGCGTGCAGCGCGCCCCCGAGCTGTTCGGGGTTGACGCGGGCGGCGTCGAGCTGGTCCTCGGTCACCGTCCACCACACTGCGCGGGTTCGCAGCGTCCGCGGCGGCAGGTTCAGCTTGCTTTCGCCCAGGACCTCGCCGGTGACGAGCTTGCGCCGCAGGAAGGAGACCACCTGATTGGTGACCTCGACCGAACCGAAGCACAACCTGCCCGCGCCCCAGGGCACTTCCGTCTCCGTTTCGAGGACGGAGATGGCGGTGGTGTCCCGGGCGGTCGTGGAGTACGGCGGATTGGCCTCCGAGACGAGCGCGACGTCGTCCGCCAGGTCGAAGTGCTCGACGACGTACGTACGGCCCTGATGGAGGTGGACGGCGCCGTCGTGGACCGTCGTATGGGCCGCGGCCGCGTCCACCGTGCCGAGCAGCCGCCCCGTACCGGTCTCGACGATCTGCACCGGCGCACCGCCCTGCCCGCGGATGTCGGTCAGATCGCAGGCCCGCTCGCGGCGCGTCCAGTGCCAGGCCCGGGCGCGCCGCCGCAACAGGTTCGCCGCCTCCAGCTGCGGCATCAGAGTGGCCGCCGTGGGCCCGAAGAGCGCGAAATCCGCCTCGGTGAGCGGGATTTCCGCCGCGGCGGCGCACAGATGCGGGGTGAGGACGTACGGGTTGTCGGGGTCCAGCACCGTCGACTCGACCGGCTGGTCGAACAGCGCCTCGGGATGGTGGACGAGATAGGTGTCCAGCGGATCGTCACGGGCCACCAGCACCGCCAGCGCCCCCTGCCCCGAACGCCCGGCCCGGCCCGCCTGCTGCCACAGGGACGCGCGGGTGCCGGGATAGCCCGCGATCAGCACGGCGTCCAGACCGGAGACGTCCACGCCCAGCTCCAGCGCGGTGGTGGCGGCGAGCCCGAGCAGTTCGCCGCCGTGCAGCGCCCGCTCCAGGGCGCGCCGCTCCTCGGGCAGATATCCACCGCGGTACGCCGCGATCCGGGCGGGCAGCGCGCGGTCCACCTCGGCGAGCCGCTCCTGCGCGATCAGCGCGATCAGCTCGGCGCCCCGCCGGGACCGTACGAAGGCGACGGTGCGGACGCCCTGGACCGCGAGGTCGGTGAGGAGGTCGGCTGTCTCGGCGGTGGCGGTGCGGCGGACGGGCGCGCCCTGCTCGCCGTGGAGTTCGGTCAGCGGCGGCTCCCACAGCGCGAAGACCACCTCGCCGCGCGGCGAGGAATCGTCCGTGATCTCCACCACGGGCAGGCCGGTGAGCCGACCCGCGGCTTCGGCGGGCTCGGCGGCGGTCGCGGACGCGAGCAGGAAGACCGGCTCGGAGCCGTAGCGGGCGCACAGCCGCCGCAGCCGCCGGATGACCTGGGCGACGTGCGAGCCGAACACCCCGCGGTAGGTGTGGCACTCGTCGATGACGACATAGCGCAGCGCGCGTAGGAAGGAGGCCCAGCGCGGGTGCCCGGGGAGGATGCCGCGGTGCAGCATGTCCGGGTTGGTGAGCACATAGTTCGCGTACTGGCGCACCCACTCGCGCTCCTCCACCGGGGTGTCGCCGTCGTAGACCGCCGGGCGGATCGTGTCGCCGAGCGGGGCGGCCAGCTCCCGCACGGCGCGCCGCTGATCGGCCGCGAGCGCCTTCGTGGGGGCGAGATAGAGCGCCGTGGCGCCGCGCCCGCCCACCGGCGGCGCCCCGCGTTCGCGTGGCAGCCGTCCGGTAGCGGTGGGTCGGGCGCCGTCCAGGAGGGTGGACAGCACGGGAGTCAGATACGCGAGCGACTTGCCCGAGGCGGTGCCGGTCGCGATGACGACGGAGGTGCCGTTCAGTGCCTGCTCGGCGGTGATGGCCTGGTGGGTCCACGGGCGTTCGATTCCGGCGTCCCGGAGGGCGGCGATCACTTCCGGCCTGATCCGTGCCGGCCAGTCGGCATGGCTGCCCGGACGCGGGGGCAGGTGCTCCGTATGAGTGATGCGTGCAGCGCGGGTCGCACCCTTGGCGAGACGGTCGAGAATGATGCCGGGGGAAGGGTTTGCGCCCGCATCCGTCGGGAGTCGATTGGAGGCCATCGGCACCGAGTCTGTCACCGGTGTGACGGACAATGCTGAAAGGGCGTCGTGCACGCCTGCTGGTAAGTGATTGAATGCCATCGCGGCTGCCGATCCGTCCCCTACCTTCGGTGGGGAGGCCCCAGGTGGGGCGACCGCTCGATAGCAAGGTGCTGGAGGATCCGTGGACCTGTCCCTGTCGACCCGGACCGTTGGCGACCGTACGGTCGTCGAGGTCGGTGGCGAGATTGATGTATACACCGCGCCCAAGCTGCGCGAGCAGCTGGTCGAGCTTGTGAACGACGGCAGCTACCACCTTGTGGTGGACATGGAGCGTGTCGACTTCCTGGACTCCACCGGGCTCGGTGTGCTGGTGGGTGGGCTCAAGCGTGTGCGTGCCCACGAGGGCTCGCTGCGCCTGGTCTGCAACCAGGAGCGCATTCTCAAGATCTTCCGTATCACCGGACTGACCAAGGTGTTCCCGATTCACACCTCGGTCGACGAAGCCGTCGCAGCGACCGACTGACGGCTCCGCGGTGCCCGCGCGCAGGCGCGGGTGAGGAA
The DNA here is from genome assembly GCF_007280575.1 of Streptomyces benahoarensis. Lineage (GTDB taxonomy): Bacteria > Actinomycetota > Actinomycetes > Streptomycetales > Streptomycetaceae > Streptomyces > Streptomyces benahoarensis. The sequence goes on along the minus strand of NZ_VKJP01000004.1, from coordinate 16,508 downwards.
GAAGTGTGGGGGGTACCGGGCGAAGCCGTCCGGCCCCCTGCGTTGCCCGTCCGCAAATCGAGGGGGATGGCATGGCCACCGTCGAACTCCGTTTCAGTGCCCTGCCCGAGCACGTCCGGACCGCGCGTCTGGTCGCGGCCGCGGTGGCGAGGCGCGCCGGGGTGGACGAGGCCGTGCTGGACGAGGTGCGGCTCGCCGTCGGAGAGGCATGCAGTCGGGCCGTCGGCCTGCATCTGGCGCACGGCATCGACGCGCCCGTCCACGTCGCCCTGATCGAGGACGAGAAGAAGTTCGCGATCGAGGTCGGCGACGACGTGCCGAGCGGCCCCGGGGAGCACGCGTCCGACGACGGCTCCGAGGCGGACGGTGAGGACGAGATGGGCCTCGCGGTCATCAGCGGACTGGTCGACGACGTCGAGGTCACCTCGGGGGCGAACGGCGGGCTCATCCGCATGAGCTGGCCGACTGCTGCGGCCACGGCCGCTCCGTAGCGTTTCCCGGCCGGGCTCCTCAGGGGGGCTTCCGGCCCTCCTTGTCGGACTCCTCGGATTCCGGCCCGCCCAGGGCTTGTCGTGGCGAACCGGCTCGCGTCCTGTCGTACCTCCCGCGCCGCCCTGGCGCCCGCTCCCTCCCGCGCCCTGTCGTGCTTTCCGCGCCGCCGCGCTGCCGCGCCGCTCCGGCGCACGCCCCTCCCGCGTCTCCAGGCCCCGGCGCGGCCCCCTGTCACGCTCCCGGACGCGCCGCCATCCCGATCCAGCCGCAATCTGACGTAACGTCAACCCGGCTTTTCCGTAAGCGATCACGCCGTATCGGCGACCGGAGAAACGTTCCTTACGGCTGCGACGGCGGGTGCGTAATGGGCGTCGGAGGCAGGAGTGGCGTCTTTGAGCAGCGGCGATCAGTAGGAAACTGGGATCATCGTTCAACGGTCAGCTGAATAGTCGCTTTCCATCGTCCGGGCTAAATTTGCCGGGTGCTGCCCTTTTGATCTTCCCGGCTGCGGCCGAATTCCGTTTCCGGCGCCCTGTTTTGATGACGTGTGGCTCCCTACAATCCGTCCACATCTTGCTCAGTTCGCCTGAGCGTGCTCGCGCGCGCCCATGTGCCAAACGTCAAGGAGGACGAATGGCGGGGCCATACACCCCTCAGTCGCTGAACTCCCCCTCCCTTCTCGCCGGGCCGTCGCTGACGGCGGGCAACCGCGGGATCGTGCTGGTGGTCGCCGTCATCGCGCTGGCGGCGCTGGCCGTCGCCGCGGTGCTGGTACGTCAGGTGCTCGCCGCCGGCGAGGGAACCGACAGTATGAAGAAGATCGCCGCCGCGGTGCAGGAAGGCGCGAAAGCGTACCTGGCACGGCAGTTGCGCACCCTCGGCGTATTCGCCGTGGTGGTCTTCTTCCTGCTCATGCTGTTGCCCGCGGACAATTGGACGCAGCGGGCGGGCCGCAGTGCGTTTTTCTTGATCGGCGCCGGATTCTCGGCGGCCACCGGCTATATCGGCATGTGGCTCGCCGTACGCAGCAATGTGCGGGTGGCGGCCGCGGCCCGGGAAGCCACTCCGGCCGAGGGCGGGAACGACGGGATCGGGAAAAAGGATCTTACGGCGGTCTCGCACAAGGCCATGAAGATCGCTTTCCGCACGGGCGGCGTCGTCGGCATGTTCACCGTCGGCCTCGGCCTGCTCGGCGCGTCCTGCGTGGTGCTGGTCTACGCGGTCGACGCGCCCAAGGTGCTGGAGGGCTTCGGCCTGGGCGCCGCGCTGATCGCGATGTTCATGCGGGTCGGCGGCGGCATCTTCACCAAGGCCGCCGACGTCGGCGCGGACCTCGTCGGCAAGGTCGAACAGGGCATCCCGGAGGACGACCCGCGCAACGCCGCGACCATCGCCGACAACGTGGGTGACAACGTCGGTGACTGCGCCGGAATGGCCGCCGACCTCTTCGAGTCGTACGCCGTGACGCTGGTCGCCGCGCTCATTCTCGGCATGGCGGCCTTCGGCGACGCCGGGCTCGCCTTCCCGCTGCTGGTGCCCGCGATCGGCGTCGTCACCGCGATGATCGGGATCTTCGTCGTGGCGCCGCGCCGCGCCGACCGCAGCGGGATGACCGCCATCAACCGCGGCTTCTTCATCTCCGCGACGATCTCGCTGGTCCTGGTGGCGGCCGCGGCGTTCACCTACCTGCCGTCGACGTACCAGGGGCTGGCGGGCGTCACCGACCCGGAAATCCTGGGCCGGGGCGGTGATCCGCGGATCCTCGCGCTGATCGCCGTCGCCATCGGCATCGTGCTCGCCGCGCTGATCCAGCAGCTCACCGGCTACTTCACCGAGACCGGACGGCGGCCCGTCCAGGACATCGGCAAGACCTCGCTGACCGGTCCCGCGACCGTCGTGCTGTCCGGTATCTCCATCGGCCTGGAGTCGGCGGTCTACTCGGCGGTGCTGATCGGCCTTGCCGTCTACGGGGCGTTCCTGCTCGGCGGCGCCTCCATCATGCTGGCGCTGTTCGCCGTGGCGCTGGCCGGTACGGGGCTGCTCACCACCGTCGGCGTCATCGTCGCCATGGACACGTTCGGGCCGGTCTCGGACAACGCGCAGGGCATCGCCGAGATGTCCGGCGATGTCACCGGCGACGGTGCGCAGGTCCTCACCGACCTCGACGCCGTCGGCAACACCACCAAGGCGATCACCAAGGGCATCGCCATCGCGACGGCGGTGCTGGCCGCGGCCGCGCTGTTCGGTTCGTACCGCGACGCCCTCGCGACGGCGAAGCAGGCCGTCGGCAAGGCGGCGAGCGGGATGGGGCTGAGTCTGGACATCTCGCAGCCGAACAACCTGGTCGGGCTGATCCTCGGCGCCTCCGTGGTCTTCCTCTTCTCCGGACTGGCCATCAACGCGGTGTCCCGGTCGGCCGGTGCGGTCGTCTTCGAGGTGCGGCGGCAGTTCCGCGAGCACCCGGGGATCATGGACTACACCGAACAGCCCGAGTACGGACGGGTCGTCGACATCTGCACCAAGGACGCGCTGCGCGAACTGGCCACCCCGGGGCTGCTCGCCGTCCTCACCCCGATCGCGGTCGGCTTCGCCCTCGGCGTCGGCGCGCTCGGCTCGTTCCTCGCCGGTGCGATCGGTACGGGCACGCTGATGGCGGTGTTCCTGTCGAACTCCGGCGGCGCCTGGGACAACGCCAAGAAGCTCGTCGAGGACGGGCACTTCGGCGGCAAGGGCAGCGAGGCGCACGAGGCGACGATCATCGGCGACACCGTGGGCGACCCCTTCAAGGACACCGCGGGACCGGCGATCAACCCGCTGCTGAAGGTGATGAACCTGGTGTCGCTGCTGATCGCCCCGGCGATCGTGAAGTTCAGCTTCGGCGCCGACAAGAACACCGGGGTGCGCATCGGCGCCGCCGTGCTCGCCCTGCTGATCATCGTCGGCGCGGTGTACCTCTCCAAGCGCCGCGGTATCGCCGTGGGTGACGAAGACAACTCCCAGCAGACCGCGAAGACCGCCGAGACCGCGAAGGCGGTCGCCGCGTCCTGAGGGGAAAGCGTCTTTGACGGCGTGACAGACGGGTGGCGGGTGCCCCGGGTGGGCGGCCGCCACCCGTCGTCGTGCGAGTGCGGAAGACCTCACCTTCCTTGGTGCAAATGGCTTCATTGCGGTACGTAGCGGATGGCCCACTCGTGGGCCAGGCCCTTTGGCCGTGTATGTTCCGGGGCCGAGAGCCATGGAAGGGACCGATCCGGTGAACAAGAAGCTTGTGGCCGCGCTGTCCGGCGGTGCGGCACTGATGCTCGCGCTGACCGGGTGCAGCGACGACAGCAGCAAGAAGCTCGACGACTGGGCCAAGACGTTCTGCGACCCCGCACAGGCACAGTTCAAGAAGATCCAGGACGCCAACGCCGCGATGCAGACGGCCGATGACGGCACCACGGACTCCAAAAAGGTCCAGCAGACCGACTCGGCTGCCTTCCAGAAGATCTCCGACGCCTACGCGTCCCTCGCCTCCTCCCTGAGCAAGGCGGGCCCCCCGCCGAGCGAGAACGGCGAGGCGGCCCAGAAGGACGCGGTCAAGGAGCTGAACGCCCTCTCCAAGGGGTACGCCGACCTCAAGAAGCAGGTCGACGGCCTCAACACCGGCGACAAGCTGAAGTTCGCCGACGGTCTGCGGGACCTCTCCAACGGCATCAACAAGCTCAACAAGCAGAGCGAGGCCGCCTTCAAGAAGCTGGAGTCCGGCGACGTCGGCAAGGCGATGGCCGGTCAGAAGGGCTGCCAGAGCCAGAGCGCGCCCGCGTCGCCCTCGGGTGGGGCGTCCAAGAAGTCGTAGCGGCGGGCCGCGCCGCCTCCCCGGGGGGCGCGCCCCGTACGGGGGCGGTGCCGTCCGGCCCGTATCCCGTATCCCGGAACCGGTCCACGGCTCGGTGCCGCGCCCGTGAGGCGCGCGGTGCCGGGCCGTCGCCGATTGTCAGTGGCGGGGTCGACAATGGACGGCGTGAGTACGCACCTTCCCACCACAGATGTCCGCGACCCCGCCAGCCGCGCCCGTACCGACCGGATGCGCGACGCCCTGCTCGCCGCCGACTTCACCGCCGACGGCCTGCTGGAGCTGCTCGGTGCGCCCGCCTACGCTGCGCTGGCCCGCAGCGAGACGGTGCCCGCGCTGCGCGCCACCCGGGGCGACTCCCCGCTGGAGACGCTGGTGTGGCTCTTCCTCCTCCAGCGCCCGGTGGAGCGCGCCCGCGCCGAGGCCGCGCTGCCGGTGGGGGACTGCCTCGCCGACGGCTGGCTCGTCCAGGACGGCGATGAGCTGCGCGCCCAGGTGGACGTGCGGCCGTACGGCGGTCCCGAGGGGCAGGACTGGTGGGTCGTCTCCGATCTGGGCTGCGCGGTCGGCGGCGCGGGCGGCATCCGCGGCGCCGGGCAGGTGGACCGCTCCGAGCTGGTGCTGGGCGTCGGCGGCGCGTCCACGACGCTCGCCGGGATCACCGTCCCCACGCCCGTGGGCCGGGCGCTCGACCTCGGCACGGGCTCCGGCATCCAGGCGCTGCACGCCTCCCGGCACGCCACCCACGTCACGGCGACGGACCTCAACCCCCGGGCGCTGCGGATCGCCTCCCTGACGCTGGCGCTCTCCGGGGCGTCCCCCGCAGAGCTGCGCGAGGGCTCGCTCTTCGAGCCGGTGGGCGAGGAGAGGTACGACCTCATCGTGTCCAACCCGCCGTTCGTGATCTCGCCGGGCGCCCGGCTGACGTACCGCGACGGCGGGATGGGCGGCGACGACCTGTGCCGCACCCTGGTGCAGCAGGCCGCCGCGCATCTGAACGACGGCGGGTACTGCCAGCTGCTGGCCAACTGGCAGCACGTCGAGGGTGAGGAGTGGACGGACCGGCTGCGCTCGTGGGTGCCGCGGGGCTGCGACGCCTGGGTGGTCCAGCGCGAGGTGCAGGACATCACCCAGTACGCCGAGCTGTGGCTGCGGGACGGCGGCGATCACCGGACGTCCCCCGAGGAGTACGCCGCGCGGTACGACGCCTGGCTGGACGAGTTCGAGGCGCGCGGCACCCGGTCCGTCGGCTTCGGCTGGATCACGCTGCGCAAGTCCGGCGCGGACGACCCGTCAATCACCGTCGAGGAGTGGCCGCACCCGGTGGAGCAGCCGCTGGGCGAGGCCGTCGTCGGGCATTTCGCGCGCCAGGACTATCTGCGCCGGACGGACGACGCGGCGCTGCTGGCCGGGCACTTCCGGCTCGCCGGAGAGGTGGTCCAGGAGCAGGTCGGGCTGCCGGGCGCGGAGGACCCGGAGCATGTGGTGCTGCGGCAGAACCGCGGGATGCGCCGCGCCACCAAGGTGGACACGGTCGGCGCCGGGTTCGCCGGGGTCTGTGACGGCTCGCTCCCGGCGGGCCGGATCCTGGACGCCATCGCCCAACTCGTCGGCGAGGACCCGGTGTTGCTGCGGGACCGGACGCCGGAGGCGATCCGGATGCTGGTGGAGCAGGGGTTCCTGGAGCCGGTGGGGACGGAGGGCTGAGCGCGGGCCGGGGCTGACCGGCCTCGGGGCGCGGAGGGGGCCGCTCGGTGAGCGTACGGCGTGGTGCGCGTACGGGGGGCTCGGGCGCGGACGGCGGAGGCGAGGCCCGCCCGGTGCCGGAGGCGGCTCCGCCGTGGGCGCGCCCGGCGTCGCCGCTCCGTGGCCCGGCGTCGCCGCTCCGTGGCCCGGCGCCCGGCTCAGGGGCCGGATCCGGCCATATCGGAAGAGACGCCGAATTCGGGAGGTGGCGGCGGAACCCGGGGGCCGTTCCCGACCCTCACTCGGGATGAGGACGGGCGGGGGCGCCGGGCAGGCGACGGGCCTCCGCTGTGCGTCCGGTCGTCAGATCCATCAGCCCAGCCAGTGAGGACTGTCATGAACCGAGCACTCCGTTTGACCGCCGTCAGCGTGATCACCGCCTCCCTGCTCGTCGGGGGAGGGGCCGCCGCGTTCGCCGCGCCCGCCCAGCTGCACTCGCCCGCCCCCGTCTCGGCGACGGCACCGGCCACGGCGTCGCTCACCGCCAAGGCGAACGTCTCCGCCGTGCGGGCGTGGGAGGAGTTCCGCATCGCGGGCACCTCCCACGACATCGCGGCGGGCACCAAGGTCACCGTCCAGCAGAAGCAGGGCACCCGCTGGGTCTCGCTCCCCGCGCAGACCCCGGTGAGCGCCACCGGCGCCTACTCGGTGCGCGTGAAGCTCGGCATCAAGGGCGTGAACCACCTGCGGATGGCCGTGGACAAGACCGTCTCGCCCGAGGTCACGGTCACGGTGCGCTGACGTCTGCCGTACGGCACCGTCGCCGCGGAGGGCCGCCCATCGGGTGAAGCCCTTCGCGGGACGGCCGGCGCATCCGGCCCCGTCGGCTCAGCCCACGAGATTGCGGACGAGCATCCACACCGCGGCGACGCCCAGGACCGCGGCGCCCGCGCGGCTCGACAGGCGGAGGCGGTAGTAGCGGCCGCGCAGTCCGGCCGTCAGCCAGCGTCCGAGGGCGTAGGCGGCGGCCGGTACGCCCAGGACGAGCAGGGCGGCGTTGTCGTGGAACGCCGCCACGACATCGCCGTGCAGCAGGTCGTACGCGAGGCGGGTGCCGCCGCACAGCGGGCAGAGCAGGCCGGTCGCCCACCGGAGCGGGCAGCCGGGGAGCAGATGGCCCGGCTCGTGCGGATTGGTGTGCCAGAGGTAGGCGGCCCCCACCGTGCCGATGCCGAGGCCCAGGGTCGCCCGGCGGAGCGTGGCGGCGCGGAGTGCGGCCCCGGTCGGCGGTCCGGCCGGGGCGGTGGGGTGGGGTGCGGGTCCGGTGGCGGTCATGTCACAGGCTCAGCGACCTGGCGTGGTTGACCTGGTTGAGCACGTACATGACCTGATCCCGGGACTGCACGGGGACCATCGTGGCGTGGTGACGCCCGCCGCTGGCCACCGTGACCTGCACGAAGCCGGTGGTGACCCGCTCCTTCATGAGCAGGAAGAGCAGGCCGAGCAGGCAGAAAAAGAAGAAGACGATGCCCAGCACGATCGCGTGCGTGGGGATCTTCTCCTCGGTGCGCGACATGTCCGTGGCGGTCCAGATGGCGCCCTTCAGCGGCATCGGCCCGGACGGCGTCATGATCGTGTCGCCGCTGATCGCGATGTCGCCGATCGAGAAGGCGACCCCGGCGCCCTGCGGCTGCCCCGGCGCGAAACCGCCGCCGGGCGAGGGAAAGCCCGGCGCGCCCTGCGGCTGCGGCGGCGCGGTCGGCGGTGCGGCAGGCGGTGCCGGGGGCGTGGCGCCGCCCGGGTAGCCGTACCCGGACTGTGGCGCGGCCTGCGGGTACCCGTAACCGGGCTCCCCGGTGCTGCCACCCTGCGGGTACCCGTACGGGGTACCGGCCGGTGCGGCGGGCACGCCACCGGGCTGCGGCGGCATACCGGGCTGCGGCGGAGCACCGGGCGCCGCACCCGGCTGGGGCGCCGCACCGGCCACACCGGCCGCACCCGGCGCACCGGACACACCGGCCGCACCCGGCGCACCGGACACACCGGCCGCACCCGGAACACCAGCCGCACCCGCCGCATCGCCCGGCTTCGCCAACGGATCCGGCTTGGCCAGCGGATCGGCCCCCGCGGGCGGGCTCGGTGCGGCGTACGGGTTGGGTTCGTCCTGGGGAGGGCCGGGATGCTGGTTCGCCATGGGTGATCTGTCCCCCGAGAGTGCGTGATGACGGCGGTGTGCGGTCCGTAAGAGGAGCCGTACCCGGCCATCCTGCCAGTAGGCCGCCGTACGGAGCCCGGGTGAGCGGACATCGCGCCCGGACCCGGGCGGCGGCCCCGTCCCGGCCGTACCGCCACCGGTACCGCGCGACTCCGGAGCGTCAGGGGCATGCACGCCCTCGCGCCGCCCCGCCACCGGGGGATGCGGTCCGGGCGGCAGGAAGGCATGTAGTCGGGTTACCGTTCGAGTGGCGTTGCGGGGATTTTCCGTTTGACACGGGGGCGGGAGGTACCGTCACACTCCGCAGCGTCAAGCGACACCGCAGTGTCCGCCTCCAGCGCTATCGACTGGAGGTATCCAGGCGTCGACCGGAGAGAAGAGCGAAGTTGTCCCCGACCAGCGAGACCGCAGAGGGCGGCGGCCGCCGACTCGTCATCGTCGAGTCGCCTGCCAAGGCGAAGACGATCAAGGGCTATCTCGGCCCCGGATACGTGGTCGAGGCCAGCGTCGGGCACATCCGTGACCTCCCCAACGGTGCGGCGGAGGTCCCGGCGAAGTACAAGGGCGAGCCGTGGGCCCGCCTCGGGGTGAACGTCGACGCAGACTTCCAGCCCATCTACGTCGTCAACAGCGACAAGAAGGACCAGGTCAAGAAGCTCAAGCAGCTGCTGGCCGAGTCCGACGAACTCTTCCTCGCCACCGATGAGGACCGCGAGGGCGAGGCCATCGCCTGGCATCTCCAGGAGATCCTCAAGCCCAAGGTCCCCGTCCACCGCATGGTCTTCCACGAGATCACCAAGGACGCCATCCGCGATGCCGTGGCCCACCCCCGCGAGCTGAACAAGAAGCTCGTCGACGCCCAGGAGACCCGCCGCATCCTCGACCGCCTCTACGGCTACGAGGTCTCGCCGGTCCTGTGGAAGAAGGTCATGCCGCGGCTGTCGGCGGGCCGGGTGCAGTCCGTCGCGACCCGCCTCGTCGTCGAGCGGGAGCGCGAGCGCATCGCCTTCCGCTCCGCCGAGTACTGGGACCTGACCGGCAGCTTCGCCGCCGGCCGGGCCGGGGACAGCTCCGACCCGTCGACGCTGACCGCCCGCCTCGCCACCGTCGACGGCCGCCGCGTCGCCCAGGGCCGCGACTTCGGCGCCGACGGCCGCCTCAAGAACGACGCGGTGCTCCACCTCGACGAGGCGAACGCCCGCGCGCTGGCCGCCGCCCTCGCGGAGACCGCCTTCGCGGTGCGCTCCGTCGAGTCCAAGCCGTACCGCCGCTCCCCGTACGCGCCGTTCCGGACGACCACCCTCCAGCAGGAGGCGAGCCGCAAGCTCGGATTCGGCGCCAAGGCGACGATGCAGGTGGCGCAGAAGCTGTACGAGAACGGCTTCATCACCTATATGCGTACGGACTCCACGACGCTCTCCGACACCGCGATCTCCGCCGCCCGCGCGCAGGTCACGCAGCTCTACGGCGCCGACTACCTGCCGGAGAAGCCGCGCAGCTACGCCGGGAAGGTCAAGAACGCGCAGGAGGCGCACGAGGCGATCCGCCCCTCCGGCGACCGCTTCCGCACCCCGGCCGAGACGCGCCTGACCGGCGACCAGTTCCGGCTGTACGAGCTGATCTGGAAGCGGACCGTCGCCTCCCAGATGAAGGACGCGACCGGCAACTCCGTCACCGTCAAGATCGGTGGCCGCGCCGCCGACGGGCGGGACGCCGAGTTCACCGCGTCCGGCAAGACCATCACCTTCCACGGCTTCCTCAAGGCGTACGTCGAGGGCGCCGACGACCCCAACGCCGAGCTGGACGACCGCGAGCGCCGGCTGCCGCAGGTCGCCGAGGGCGACGCGCTGGGCGCCCGGGAGATCACCGCCGACGGCCACGCCACCAAGCCTCCGGCCCGCTACACCGAGGCGACGCTGGTCAAGGAGCTGGAGGAGCGGGAGATCGGCCGCCCGTCGACGTACGCGTCGATCATCGGCACGATCCTGGACCGCGGCTACGTCTTCAAGAAGGGCACCGCGCTCGTCCCGTCCTTCCTCTCCTTCGCCGTCGTCAACCTCCTGGAGAAGCACTTCGGGCGGCTCGTCGACTACGACTTCACCGCCCGGATGGAGGACGACCTCGACCGCATCGCGCGTGGTGAGGCGCAGTCCGTGCCGTGGCTGCGGCGCTTCTACTTCGGCGAGGGCGGCGAGGACAGCGCCTCCGGTGCCGCCTCGGACGCCGGGAACGGCGACGGCGACCACCTCGGTGGCCTGAAGGAGCTGGTCACCGACCTCGGCGCGATCGACGCCCGGGAGATCTCGTCGTTCCCCGTCGGCGACGACATCAAGCTGCGGGTCGGCCGCTACGGCCCGTACGTCGAGCGGGGCGAGAAGGACGCCGAGGGCCACCAGCGCGCCGACGTGCCGGACGACCTGGCGCCCGACGAGCTGACCGTGGAGCTGGCCGAGGAGCTGCTGGCCAAGCCCAGCGGCGACTTCGAGCTGGGCACCGACCCGGAGAGCGGCCACGAGATCGTCGCCAAGGACGGCCGGTACGGCCCGTACGTCACCGAGGTGCTGCCCGAGGGCACCCCGAAGACCGGCAAGAACGCTGTGAAGCCGCGGACCGCGTCGCTCTTCAAGTCGATGTCGCTGGACACGGTGACCCTCGCGGACGCGCTCAAGCTGATGTCGCTGCCGCGGGTCGTCGGCACGGACGCCGAGGGCGTGGAGATCACCGCGCAGAACGGCCGCTACGGCCCGTACCTGAAGAAGGGCACCGACTCGCGCTCCCTGGAGAGAGAGGAGCAGCTGTTCACGATCACGCTGGAGGAGGCGCTGGCGATCTACGCCCAGCCCAAGCAGCGTGGCCGGGCCGCCGCCAAGCCGCCGCTGAAGGAGCTGGGCACCGACCCGGTCAGCGGTAAGCCGGTGGTGGTCAAGGACGGCCGGTTCGGCGCGTACGTCACCGACGGTGAGACCAACGCGACGCTGCGCCGCGACGACGACGTCGAGACGGTCACGGCGGAGCGCGGCTACGAGCTGCTGGCGGAGAAGCGCGCCAAGGCCCCGGCGAAGAAGACCGCCAAGAAGGCCCCGGCGAAGAAGGCGGCCAAGAAGGCGCCCGCGAAGAAGACGGCGGCGAAGAAGACCGCGGCCAAGGCCACGGCGGCGAAGAAGACCACCGCCGCGAAGAAGACGACGGCCGCCAAGAAGACGACCGCGGCGAAGAAGACCACCGCGGCGAAGAAGACCACCGCGGCGAAGGCGGCGCCCGGCGAGGAGTGAGCGGGCGGGCAGCGGGCACGGTCCGCTGCTCGTTCGGTGCCCCGGCGCGCGGCCGCACCTCGCGCGCCCGGGGCGGCCACCACGTCGTACGGGGACAAGGGCGGGCAAGGCGGGCGGTGACCCGTCGGGCCCGCCCCTTTGTTCGGGCGGGGCCCGCGCGTGCACGGCCTGCCGATAGGCTGGGCGGATGACGCGTGCCGAGCAGCCAACGGCCCAGACCCCCACCTCAGGCGCCCTTGCCGCGGATTCCCGCGAGCGCGCCGTACGAGCCCTGTTGCGCTTCCCCCCACTGAAGCGACTGTGGAGCGCCCAGTTCGTCGGGGCCATCGGCGATGCCCTGTCCATGCTGGTCCTCGTACTCCTCGCCCTCCAGGCGGCGCTGTACGTCCCCCTGGGAGGCCAGGCCGTGTTCGGCGGCGGCTACCGGGGCGCCGCCCTCGCGGTCACCGTGGTCTTCGCGGCCAGGATGCTGGCGACCCTGCTCTTCGGGGCGGTCCTGCTGGGCCCGCTGTCGGCGCTGACGGCGCCCTCCGGGCCGCTCGACCGCCGCTGGACGATGATCGTCGCCGATGTCGTACGGGTCGCGCTGCTGGTCGTCGCGCCGCTGTGGCTGGACTGGACACGGGCGAACGCGCTCGCCTGGCTGCTGGTCACGGTGTTCCTGACCGGCGTCGCCGAGCGCTTCTGGACCGTCGCGCGGGAGAGCGCGGCGCCGGGGCTGCTGCCCGCGCCGCCGCCCGAGGGCGCCACCGTCCGGCCGCTGCCCGACAATCTCGCCGCGCTGCGGCGGCTGTCGCTGCGCACCACCTTCGTCTCGCTGCCGCTCGCGGCCACCGCGCTCGTCGTCGTCACGCTCATCGGGAAGCTGCTGGGCACCGGCGTCGCGTGGTTCGACAGCCATCAGGCGGCCCTGGGCTCCTATGTGGCGGCGGGCCTGTTCGCCGCCTCCGTGTCGGTCCTCTACTTCATCGAGCTGCCCGGTGGCGCCACGCCGCGGCCGCGCTCCCCGCTGGAGGGGCTGCGCCGTCCCAAGAGCGCCGGTGGCGTGGACAAGGGCCGTACCGGCACCGCCCCGCTGCTGGTGCTCGCCTGCGCCGCGGTCGCCGCGGCCGTCGCCGCCGCGGTCTCCCTCGCCGTGCTGCACTCCGCCGATCTGGGCGGCGGCCCGGTCCTCTTCGCGCTGCTGGTGCTGGTGCTGACCGGCAGCCCGGTCGCCGGGATCCGCGGCGCCCGCCGGGTGCTCCCGGCGCTGTCCCGCCGCCGTCTGCTGGCTCTCGCGGTCGCCGCGACGGGCCTGTCGCTGCTGGTCATGGGCCTGGTGACGGACGCGACGACGGCGGTGCTGCTGGCGCTGCTCGCCGGGGTGAGCGCCGGGATCGCCGCGAACACCGGCCACGTCCTGCTGGAGCAGGAGGCCGAGGAGGCCGACCACGCCCGGACGACCGGGCAGCTGCACGCCGTCGTCCGTCTCGCGGTCGCGGTGGCCGCGATCGTCGCGCCGCTGCTGGCCGCGGTCATCGGCCCGCACCGGGTCGGGAGCGGCGCGTTCGCCTTCGACCACGGCGGCGCCGCGTTCGCACTGATGCTGGTCGGCGCGCTGCTGCTGCCGGTCGCCGCCTGGGTGCTCGGCAAGGTCGACGACCGGAACGGGGTGCCGCTGCGGCGCGATCTGCGGGAGGCGCTGCGCGGCGGCGACCCGGAGCAGGCGCCCGCGCCCACCGGCTTCTTCATCGCCCTGGAGGGCGGCGACGGTGCGGGCAAGTCCACGCAGGTCGAGGCGCTCGCGGAGTGGATCCGCGCCAAGGGCCACGAGGTCGTGGTGACCCGCGAGCCGGGCGCGACCGCCATCGGCAAGCGACTGCGCTCGATCATCCTGGACGTCTCCACCTCCGGACTCTCGGACCGTGCCGAGGCGCTGATGTTCGCCGCCGACCGCGCCGAGCACGTCAACAGCGTCATCCGGCCCGCCCTGGAGCGCGGCGCCGTCGTCATCACCGACCGGTACATCGACTCGTCGGTCGCCTACCAGGGCGCCGGACGCAACCTCGCGCCCACGGAGATCGCCCGGATCTCCCGCTGGGCCACGGACGGCCTGGTACCGCATCTGACGGTGCTGCTGGACGTCACCCCGCAGACCGCGCGGGAACGGTTCACCGAGGCGCCGGACCGGATGGAGTCGGAGCCCGCGGAGTTCCACGAGCGGGTGCGCGCCGGGTTCCTGACCCTGGCCGCCGCCGACCCGGCCCGTTACCTCGTCGTCGACGCGGGCCAGGAGCCGGAGGACGTCACCACCGTCGTACGGCACCGCCTCGACCAGGTGCTGCCGCTGTCGGCGGCCGAGGTCAAGGCGCAGGAGGAGGCCCGTAAGGCGGCCGAGGAGGAGGCCCGCCGCAAGGCCGAGGAGGAGGCCGCGCGCAAGGCCGAGGAGGAGCGCCTGGCGCGCGAGCGCGAGGAGCAGATGGCGAAGCTGCGCGCCGAGGAGGAGGAGCGCAAGCGCCGCGAGCTGGAGGAGGCCAAGGCCCGCGAGGCGGCCCGTCAGGCCGAGGAGGCCCGGCAGCGTGCCGAGGAGGCCCGGCTCGCGGCGGAGGCGGAGCGCAAGCGCCGCGAGGCCGAGGAGCGGACGCGCGCCGAGGAGCAGGAGCGGCTGCGGCTGCGCGCCGAGGAGGAGGCGCGGCTGCGCGCCGAGGCGGAGGAGCGCCGCAAGGAGAAGCAGCGCAAGGCCGAGGAGGCGCTGCTCCGCGCCGAACAGGCCCGGATCGCGGCGGCCGAGGCGGCTGCCGCGGCGGAGGCGAGGGCGGCGGCGGAAGCGCGGGCCACGGCCGCGGCCGCCGAGGCACCGACGACGGAGACGCCGGTCGCCGATCTGCGGAAGCGGACGGCGCGCGAGGGCGGTACGTCGGCGGAGCCGTCCGGCGGTGCGTCGGGTTCCGGCTCGGACCGGGCGCGCCCCGACGCCGACCACGGCTCCCACTCGGCCACGGATTCCGTGTCCGGCTCCGACAACGAGCGGACCGCGGCCCTGCCGCTGCCCGGGACGACCTCCGTGTCCGGCGCGGCGGACGAGACCGCGGTGCTGCCGCGCGCCACGTACGACCCGGACTCCGAGCAGACCAGCGTGCTCCCGGCGGTCCGCCCCGAGGCGCGCGACGCGGCCCCCGAGGACCGGGTGCCGTCGTGGCTCTTCCGCGACGAGGAGCGCGGCGGTGCGCACGGCACCCCGCGCGAGCACCCGGCGCCCGCCGAGTCCGGCGCCGAGCGCACCCGCGAGCTGCCGCAGCTGGACCCGGAGACGGGCCGTCCGGCCGAGCCCCCGCAGCGCGCCCGGCGCCGTCCGGAGTGGGCGGAGGAGACCCCGCTGGACGATCTGCCGACGCTCTCCGACGAGCTCTTCGGCCGCCCCGAGGACGGCAACGATCACCGGGGCCGCCGCGGCTGACCCTCCCCGGACGGCCCCGCCGTCCGCGAAATGCCCGTGGCCGCAGCCTCTCCGCTGCGGCCACGGGCATTTCGCGTACCGGCCGGGCGGCGGCCCGGACCGGATTGTCGGTGGGGTGCACCACAATGGAACGAGCGCGAGACACGACGGCGCGTGCGGCGGCACCCGCACCCCGGCGTGACGGCGCCAGGGCCTGTCGTCACGCTCCCGTCGTCCGCCCGGCGGGCGGGAGCGTGACGACAGCCCCTGGACCAGCAGAAACGGAGGCCGCGACCAGCGGCCCCGGGTGCGGAGCGGGAAGAGGGACGGCGGTCAGCGATGGCGGTATGGGACGACGTGGTCGGCCAGGAGCGGGTGACGCAGGAGCTCGCCGCGGCCGCACGGGACGCGGACGCCCTCGTCTCCGCCGACCGGGCCCTCCACACCGCCGCGCCCGGTGAGCCGGGGGCTGGGGAGTCCGGGGGCGCCTCCCGGATGACGCATGCCTGGCTGTTCACCGGCCCACCCGGATCGGGCCGCTCCACCGTCGCCCGCGCGTTCGCCGCCGCCCTGCAGTGCGTCTCCCCGGACCGCGCCCTGGGTGGCGCCCCCGGCTGCGGCTTCTGCGACGGCTGCCACACCACCCTCGTCGGCACCCACGCCGACGTCGAGATCGTCCGTACGGACCTGCTCTCCATCGGCGTGAAGGAGACCCGCGACCTGGTGCGCCGGGCGTCGCTCTCCCCGGCGGGCGGCCGCTGGCAGGTGATCGTCCTGGAGGACGCCGACCGCCTCACCGAAGGCGCCGGAAACGTCCTGCTCAAGGCCGTCGAGGAGCCCGCGCCCCGCACCGTGTGGCTGCTGTGCGCGCCCTCCATCGAGGACGTCCTGCCGACCATCCGCTCCCGGTGCCGTCACCTCTCGCTCCGTACGCCGCCGGTCGACGCGGTCGCCGACGTCCTGGTCCGGCGGGACGGCATCGCGCCGGAGGCCGCGGCGGCCGCCGCCCGCGTCACCCAGGGACACATCGGCCGGGCCCGCCGCCTCGCCACCGACGAGCGGGCCCGCGCCCGCCGGGCCGCGGTCCTCAAGCTCCCGCTGCGCATCGACGACATCGGCGGCTGCCTCAAGGCCGCCCAGGAGCTGATCGACGCGGCCGGGGAGGACGCCAAGCAGGTCGCGGAGGAGGTCGACACCAAGGAGACCGAGGAGCTGCGGGCCGCCCTGGGCGCGGCCGCGGGCACCGGAGGCCGGTTGCCCCGCGGCACCGCGGGCGCGATGAAGGAACTCCAGGACCGCCAGAAGCGCCGTGCCACCCGCACCCAGCGCGACAGCCTCGACCTCGCCCTGGTCGACCTCACCGGCTTCTACCGCGACGTCCTCACCCTCCAGCTGGGCGCCCCCGTCCCGCTCGCCAACGACGAGGTCCGCGACAGCCTCGACCGCGTCGCTCGCGCCTCGACGCCGGTCCGCACCCTGCGCCGGATAGAGGCGATCATCGCGTGCCGGGAGGCCCTGGACCGCAACGTCGCGCCGCTTCTGGCGGTCGAGGCGATGACGGCGGCGCTGCGGGCAGGGTGAGGGGGGCCGGGG
>NZ_VKJP01000049.1 GCF_007280575.1 Streptomyces benahoarensis | reverse complement strand
AGCTTCCCGAAGGCGCGCGGGCTCAACCCGGTGAACGGGGCTATCCAGGACGGCTCCGACGCCGTGATCACACCAGCCACACCAAGATCATCTCACCTGTGACCAGCAGTTACGGGACAACCCTTAGGGCGACGGAGTGCTCGTAGTAGTCGCGGGAGTAACGACCTGCCGAGGAGAGCGGGAAAGCCGCTCGCAGGGCGAAGGGGCACAGGTGACTGGATGCGAACGAGACCGAGAGGTATGCGAAATGCAGAGTGCCGACACGGTGTTAGGCATCCTTCGTGAGCGCGGCAGGCGCGGTCTGCCATGCAGTGAGCTGTATCGGCAAATGTTCAATCCGCAGCTGTACCTGGTGGCTTACGGCCGCATCTACTCCAACAAAGGAGCGATGACGTCGGGAGTCACGCAAGAAACCGTGGATGGCATGTCTCTGGGCAAGATCGGGCGCATCATTGATGCGATGCGTCACGAGCGCTACCGGTTCATCCCAGTCAAGCGAGTCAACATTCCCAAGAAGAATGGGAAGACCCGGCCGCTTGGACTGCCAACCTGGTCGGATAAGCTCGTCGGCGAGGTGATGCGTCTCCTTCTGGAGGCGTACTTCGAGCCGCAGTTCTCCGACCGCTCCCACGGGTTCCGACCCAAACGGGGCTGTCACACCGCCTTGACAGAGGTGGGCAATACCTGGACGGGTACGACCTGGTTCATCGAAGGCGGTGCGCCGTGCGGCGCTTTGTTGTATCCCCGGCTCAGCCGGGAGGAAACTAGGAGGAATGTTCCTGAGTCCGATGGCTCACCCGGATCCGAAAGGTGATGGGGACAGTATTGATCAGAAACTCGTTGGGTTCACTCGTCGAGGACGTATCGGACGTGCGGGGTTTTGAAGTAGCCGGTGACGATGTGGGGCTGGCGCTGTCGGCGGTGGAAGAATCTGCGGGTTTCAGTAGCGAGTTCGGCCCGATTCCTGGCCCGCTGAGTGTGGGGCAGGCTGCGTTTGAGGTCGGCGTTGACCAGCTCGTCCGGGTTCCGCTCGGGTGAGTACGAGGGCAGGAAGTGCAGCTCGATCTCGTCCTGGTGGTCGGCGAGCCAGGCCCGGACGGTTTTCGAGTGGTGGGCCGAGTGTCGGTCGACAATCAGGTGGACCTTGTGGTCAAAGTGTCCGACGAGCCGGGCGAGGAAGTGGCACATGACCTTCGCGTCGAACGACTCGGTGAAGACCATGAAGTGCATACGGCCGCGGGTGCTGATCGCGGACATCGCGTTTACGGAGAACCGGTTCCCGGTGCGGCGGACGACCGGCGTCCGCCCCTGCGCACCCCAGGTGCGGCCGGTGACCTGGTCCGAGCGGATGCCGACCTGGTCGGCGAAGAGGACTTCACCGTTCTCTGCCTTCGCCCTGGCCCGGATGGCCGGCCAGGTCTCCTCGTGCCAGAGGCGGACCGCTTCCGGATCCTGCTCGACGGCCCGTTCATCTGGACGTTGGAAGGTCAGGCCCCAGCGTGTGAGGTACTTGCCCACGCCGGGCTCGGTGAAGCGGACTCGGTACAGCTTGAAGATCAGCTCGCCTATCTGCCCGCGTGTCCACAGCTGACCGGAAAGCCCCAGGTAGCAAGGGGTGTGATCGAGCACGGCCTGCCGGACGGCGGCCTGCTCGGCCTCGGACAGGACCTGGTGTTCCCCCGCGCGACGACCTCGGGTGCCAGACAGCAGTGCGTCCCGTCCACCGGCCTGCCACTTGGCCCACCAGTTGTCCACTGCCCTGGCCGACACCTTGAACAGAGCGGCGACCTCTACACGGTCCCGGCCCTCCACCAGCGCGGACACCGCAAGCAACCGCACAGCCTCCTGCGCGTCCGGCGACCAGGTCCGTGCATCCCCCACCAGATCACTCACACACCGTCAACGATCCTGAACCCAAAGCGTTTCGGATCAATAGGTGGAAGCCGCCGCGACCAGGGCCAGCACTGCGTTCATCGAGACCCGGGCGAGAGCAGTACAACCCCACCACCGGTGATGTCACCAACGCGGCGACCCAACCGCTGGCCTCCTACCACGCAACGGGCCAGCCCGCGCCGAGTTGGTGCCCGGCGCAGGTGCAGGTGCAGCCGCAGGAGTGCTCCACCGTCAACCCGATCGGGCTCGACCCGCGCACCTACGCCGACCTCTACCAGGGCAGCCTCAGCACGGTCGGCCAGGCGAGGAGCACGTCGCCGTGGGGCACCCTGGACCAGGGCGGCAACGCGGTCGAATGGACGGACACGATCACCCCGCCTCCGTCGGGACGGAACTCCGTGCGGGTCTGGCGGCGGCTGCACGGCGGAATCTCCAACGCGTCGGCCTACCAGATGTGGCCTTCGGCAGTCGGGCTGCAGCCGCAGGACAACGTGTTCTTCAACCACACCTATCCGTGGCTGGGCATCCGGAACGGAGTGGTCGGCGACCTGACGCCCTGCCGGCAGAATTGAGGGGGTTCTGACCTCGTCCACCGGCCGCTCGTCGACCGGTCCTTCCTTCTCGCCCATCCCCTGGCCGTGCAGGCTGGCCAGAGCCCTCGACCGGGCCCCGGCCAGCCTCCCAGATCATCGACTTGCACGGCTTTCTGACACGCTCTCCAGCCGCAGCAGACCATGTGACCCGGGGATTTCAGACCCTACGAGGTCAGCCCGGGAGGGGAATGAACACCAGGAAACCGCGGGCGGAGGCGGCCTCGTAGCAGGAAGTGCCGGCGAAGGTAGCGGTGTAGAAGGGGGTGGCTACGGCGTAGACGGGGACGACGGCGTTGGTGATGGTGGCGGTGCCGGTGACATCGGTGTCGGCGGTGCCGAGGGTGATCGGGCCGAAGAGCGTGGTGGCGGTGAAGGTCACCGGCTGACCGACCACCGGCGTGCCCGAGGTGGTCGTCAGGGTGGCGCTGAGGGTGGGGATGTAGAACTCCGGCAGCGGGGCGAACCGGAGCCGGATGGTGCCCGTCTGTGCGGTCAGCACTGTGGGGCTGGGGTTCACGGTGACGGAGGTGCTGGCGCTGGAGCCGGTGAAGCAGCTGTCACCGCCGTAGGCGGCGGTGAGGGTGCCGGTGGTCAGGGCGGTGGTGGTGAAGCAGGCCTGCCCCGAAGCGTTGACGGGGACCACCTGCGTCTGGCCGTTGGGGAGGGTGAAGGTGACCGTGCCGGTCGGCACCGAGGTGGTGGCTGTTCCTGGGGTGATGGTGGCGCATATGGTCACGCTCTGCCCGCAGAGGGAGGGGTTCGGCGTCACCGACAGCGTCGGCGTTGTGGAGTCCTGGCTCACGGTGACGGGGGTGGGGTTGCCGTTCACGGTCGCGGTGAACGTACCGACGGTGTAGGCGTGGGTGGTCTGCCCGCTCCCGGTGGCGTCCAGGGCGACGGTGACCGTGGGGCTGCCGTCCCCGAAGTTCACCACCGCCGTCCCGTTCGGAGTCCCGCCGGAGATGCTGAACGTCACCGTCTGCCCGCACACCGGCGCCGCCGGCGAGGTCATCACCGTCAACGGCGAAATCTCTGTCACGTTCGCCGAGTTGGCGTTGGTGACGTAGACGTTGCTGTTCTGCGCCGCCGCCACATAGAACGGGAACGCGCCGGCGGGGACGGTGGCCACGACGGTGTTCGTGACGCTGCTGATCACCGTCACGTTGTTCGAGTTGGAGTTGCCGACGTAGACGTTGCCGGTCGGCGCCACCGCGATCCCGAACGGGCCCGCGCCGGTGGGGACGGTGGCCAGGACGGTGTTCGTGGCGCTGTCGATCACCGTCACGTTGTTCGAGATGGTGTTGGTGACGTAGACGTTGCCGTTCGGCGCCACCGCGAAAACCCCCGGGACGCTGCCGGCGGGGACGGTGGCCAGAACGGTGTTCGTGGCACTGTCGATCACCGTCACGTTGCTCGAGAGCTGGTTGGCGATATAGACGTTGCCGTTCGGCGCCACCGCCGCCGCGCCCGGGAAACTGCCGCTGGGGAGGGTGGTCAGGACGGTGTTCGTGGCACTGTCGATCACCGTCACGGTGTTGTCGTTCCGGTTGGCGACGTAGACGTTGCCGTTCGACGCCACCGCCACCGCGTCCGGGACCGCGCCGCAGGGGACGGTGGCCAGGACGGCGTTCGTGGCACTGTCGATCACCGTCACGTTGTTCGACGTGCTGTTGCCGACGTAGACGCTGCCGTTCGGCGCCACCGCCAGCGCGAACGGGCCCCCGCCGACGGCGACGGTGGTCAGGACGGTGTTCGTGGCGCTGTCGATCACCGTCACGTTGTTCGAGCTCTGGTTGGTGACGTAGACGTTGCCGTTCGACGCCGCCACGATCAGGGCCGGGTTCGAGCCGACGGGGACGGTGGCCAGGACGGTGTTGGTGGTGCTGCTGATCACCGTCACGTTGTCCGAGTTGCTGTTGCCGACGTACACGTTGCCGTTCGGCGCCACCGCCACGGGGATCGGGCTCGTGCCCGCCGGGATCGTCACCGTGGAGAACTCCGCACTGAAGGGCAGCACCGCAAGCCCCCGTACAGCGGGCGCCTCAGATCCACCCGCCGGGCCAACCGGCCGAACCCCGCGAGCTACCAACGGAGTTGCCAACCAAATCGCACTCGATTCCATGACAAACCTCTCTCAGCTGAGAGGGCCACCCAGGAATTCCCACCGGGGCCCGCGTCGCACGGCGCCGATATACGCGAACCGGATCACCGCTTGGACACCGGGACAGAGAGAGGACGCACCGACACGTACCACGCACGGGCGCACCATAGGGGTTGGTTCTCTCCCCGGGAAGAGAGGTAGCCCACCGGAAAACGGTCACTACCATTAACCCGAAATAAGCAATACGACACTACGCCCTTGACTGAATTTCACCCGAAACGACCATTCCACATACGAGATGACGAGCTGTCATGCAATGTGCCCGGAACGTGGAGCTGAGTACGTGGACGAAGCGAGAGATGGAGTAGCCGACCTGAAGGAGGGCGAACCTGACGGGCAGCCGGCTCGACGAGGACGGAGCGACGTTCATGATGCCGGGTTGAGTAACTTCCAGTGACCATCGGAGAGACCTCGACGCCGCCGTCGATCACCTTGATGGCGGTCTGAGCCGCATCGCCACCGTTCACCGGCAGGGCGTCTGCCTTTCGCACCCAGGAGACCCAGCATTTCTCGTCGATGACGGGCAGTGCGGTGAGTTCCAGCACGCCCACCGACTTCCACCCCAACTCGTCCATGGGACTCGGGGATTGTCCGCCGATGAAATGCCATGGCCCGCCCGGATCCCCGTATGGCCCCCGTATCCTGCGGTGGGGATGCGGAGGGCGCTGGCCTCGGCGATCGGCTTGCCAAGGAGATCGACCAACGCCGCCAGAATACTTGCGTTCCTGACGCCTATGTCAGTCAGGAGATCATCACGCCCCGAACTGATCGCATGACGAAAGCAATTGAGCGACGTCAACACAACCGATTGCGAAGTAGCCGTCACAGTTCGATGGTTGGCGTCGGAGACCCGGCGCACTTGCGATCCACGAAGTCGGCGGCGGCGAGTTCGGCCAGGAGAGTCCGACGGTCCGCACCGATGGCGGTCAGCGCCCAGTCCACGCCCGGGTCGCGCGATACGAGGGCCAGCGCGAGACGCTCGGGCCGGTGTTGCCGCTCGCGGCGTGCGAGGGCCTGCCGAAGGGAGGCTTCGCAGGCCGCCCGCGCATCGATCCCGAGCGGTGGGTCCGCCTGGGCGCAGCGTCTACGGGCGTGGTGTGCGCGGCGGGCCCTGTGGCGAGATGCGCGGCCCACAGCAGGTCGATTTCAACACTGCCTACTGCCGCAGCTGTTGCGCGATCGCTGATTCGAGTGACCTGCGGGCCGGCCAGGTGGCACGGGACTTCGAGGCCATTCTCACCGACAGCAGCGACGAGCAGAGCGGCTCCGCGCCCGTCCGTTCGGACCCGGCGGACCACGTCGCCAGCTCCGGATGCGCGTCATGAATCTCCCCACTGATGTAGTGCTGCGGACGAGTGGCCACCAAGGGAGCACTTTCGCTGCCCTCGCGCGGCTCCACTCTGGGTGGGTCTTCTCTTGGCCTGATCCTGGCCACGCACCGGGCATGGAAGAACCCGCCCTGCTCGCTGGCGAAGAGTTCGACGCTGTGGTCTTCAACGCTGTACATGGCTACTACCGTCAAGCCATCGGCTGTCTCCGCAATGCGCTTGAGGTTATGACGGCCGCTGCGGGCCTATCTGAAGGCGGTGCAGGAGCTGTTGGGCCACGAATGGCTGTCCACGACGACCAGGTACATCCACGTGCACGACAACCACATCGAGCAGACGTGGGTCGCGGCGAACCAGCGGGTCGCGTCCCGGCTGGGCCTGGGATGAGGAGGAGGGTATGCGCTGGAACTTGCGGATGAAAGCCGCCGAGCAGGGGATCTGGAAATCCACCGAGATGCGTCGCCGCCTGGCGGAGGCCGGATTGGAGATCAGTACGGGGAAAATGTCTGCGCTGTGGACGGGAACGCCCACCACGGTCCGACTCGATGACCTGGAGATCATCTGCGTGGTGCTGAACTGCACGACCGCAGACCTGCTGGTACATGAACCGGAGGTGGCGGCGGCCCGCCGGCCGAAGGCCGAACCGCAGGCCGCGACCGGATCTCCGACAGTTGTCCCGCGGCTCGAGCGCGGACGAACCCTCCCGCCGATCTGATGACGGCGCCGAGGAACTGCCCGGAGTGCCGCGAGCGGCCGGTGGCCAATCACCACTCGAAGTACTGCCACCGCTGTCGGCCGCAGCCGTGCGATCCGCCACCGTGCCGACAGTGCGGATCGACAGAGGACTACTGGACAGCCTACAAATGCCGTAGCTGCTATCGAGGTTCTCCTGAGCTCCCAGCATCCTGCCCGGACTGCTTTGCGTGGGGGATGCTGCGCAGTCATGGCGGGCTGTGCCTGGGGTGCCGAGGCTGGCGTAGGACCTACCCCGGACCGCGGCCGTGCCGGGTCTGCGGACGAGAGTTCTGTCTGCGCGACCGCGCGTGTCGGTTGTGTTGGCGGCAAGCCCGGATGCCGCGTCACCCCAAGCGCGCCTTGGAGCTGGAGGGCGCGAACCGGAACGGGCAGCAGTTGTTCCTCGTCGACATGGAGCGACGCCTGCAACTGAGGCAGGACCCCCAGGAAGACCGGCAGCCTCCTCCTTCCACCGATCCGCCACCACCGTTGGCCCCAGTCCAGTACCGGCAGCTCGTACTGTTCCCCCCGCACGAGCGCGATCTGCGACGCGGACTCCCAAAGGTCGACGCACCGGGGATCGCAGCAGCCTTGGAGGCGGCAGCTGATGACTACGCACGGCGTCATGGGCTGAAAAAGAGAACCGCCTTCGGCCTCGGTCGTGGACTGCGCATCCTGCTCGCCTTGCAGGACACCCCCGGCGCGCCGTTCCGGGCAACCGACGTCTCCTGAAGCGCCGAGGGCTCATCTTCACCGATCCCACCACCCGGATCTCCGGTGGCAGCACCTTCCCAACCGTGCCACTACCGGTCCAGGTGGACGACCTCCGCGAGACTCTGAAGGACGAGGCCGCGCCGAAAGCGGCTCTGGCTTCATTGATCGTCTTCCACGCGCTCACCTCCAAAGAGCTGCAGACGATGCTGACCACTGACCTGCGTGACGGCCGCCTGTTCCTGCAAGACCGCACCGTCCTGCTCGCCAACGAAGTACGCACCCGCCTGGAGAAGTACCGGGGATACCGAACCAACCGGTGGCCACGCACCGCCAATCCGCACCTGTTCATCTCCCAAAAAACCACCGCCTGCGGCACCGGCAGGGTCAGCCACGTGTGGATCAACGACACTCTCGGCATGCCCACCCGTAGACTTCGCGAGGACCGTCTCCTTAACGAAGCCGAAGCCACCGGCGGCGACCCCCGCCGCATCTGCGACCTGTTTGGTCTCTCCGTCGGGGCGGCGCTCCGCTACACCTCCACAGTCGACCAGCCCGGCATCGTCGAGTACCGCCTACGCAACTCCGGGCCACGCCCGTCCCCACGCGCCGACGACATCGGCTGACACCGTCGGTTCAGCCCGGACTGTCCGCCGGTCGGGGACGTAGCGCAGGAGGGATTCGTCCGTACCGCTCTCAAAGAGCGTTTTGTCCTGGCAGGGGTGTTGGGTAAGTCCCGGCAGGCCAGGGGGTTAGTGGCCGTGCGCGTGAGCATGTCAGGATCCGCTCGTGGGGTGTGATGTGTGTGGAAGGGCGATGTGGCAATGGCCCGTGCCGCCGACCGAGTGGCACGAGGAGATCTGGTCCTGCTCCTGGTGCTACGCCGCCACGCATGTAGGTGGTGAGTGGTTCGAGATCGCGCGGCCGCCGCACCTGCCGATGGAGGTGCGCTGGGAGAGGGCCGTTGCGAACGGCCTTCCTGCTGACGTCGCCCACGCCTTCGGAATCTTCGACAGGACCGTGTGCGGAATCCAGGAAGTCGGCATGTCGCCGTCTGACTACGGGTGGCTGCTGGAGCGGGAGAACGCCTGCGGCGCCTGCCGTGAAGCGGCGATGGTCATCGATGAGCGCTGGCCGCGGACCATGAGGAGCGATGACGCGCGGGTGAGTGTGGCTCGGCGACCGGCCACCGGATAGGAGTGCCCGCGTTCCGCCTGCGTCAACCGGCAGCTACGAGTACTTCCAGTTCGGGGTGGATTCGCGGGTGAGTCGTCGGCTTATGAGGTCGATCATCGCGATGTGGATTATGGCTTCGGAGCGGTGCGGATGGGCCTCGTAGTCGCGAGCCAGACGGCGGTGGTGCATCAGCCAGCCAGTTGGGTCGGCCGCGTGGATGATGCACGCCCGCCGCCACGCGAGGGACTACGAACGGCTCATCCAGCACTTCGAGACCCTGACACCTGGGCCGCCATCACCCTCATGACCAGGCGCCTGGCCCGGAAAGGCGCCACCCCCAGCTGGCCGCGGAAACCGGCGCCTGCCAACGGCTGAGCCACTCCTGGCGCCCCGAATCCCTGGAAGAAGAAGACCCAGCCCGTCGACTGAGCCCTACAAGAAGTCCGCGACCGAGCGTGTGTGAGCCCGGCACACTGCGCTCCTGCACCGGTGCCGGGCTCACACACGTCTGGAGGGGCAGAAGCAGGCGCTCAGAGCGGCGGGTTGAGGGTGAAGCGCTGGGAGTACAGGCCAACGCACCGGTACTGGTCGATCGGAACGCTGTCGCCGCCCGACTCGCCCCGGACGGTCAAGCACTTGTCCGCGAACGTCCTGATCTCGTACTGCCCGTTCCCGACTTCGCGGAGGGTGAAGCGCTGGGAGAACAGGCCAACGCACCGGTACTGGTCGATCGGAACGCTGTCGCCGCCCGACTCGCCCCGGACGGTCAAGCACTTGTCCGCGAACGTCCTGATCTCGCGGCCCATCTGGTACGTGGCGCTTGCCTCCTTCGCGCTGGAAGGCCCGGCTGCGGCAGCAGCTTGAGGCACCCCCATCATGGTGGCCAGGGCGGCTGCCGCTGTGACTGCGGTCACCGCTGGCCGCCTCAGAGTCCTGAGCACATTGCCGATCACGCGAACCTCGCTTCTCGTTGGCTGGATACTCCCGCTCTTACAACCGTCGCTGCGTCGTAACGGTCGAGCTGTTCGTTCCATCGGCAGACGACAATGGACAGTTGAGCCAAACCACTCTCGCTGGGGGCGCAGGAGGCACACGGACTGACCTATTGCGCCTCTCGTCGCCTTGGACACACCCCCACTCAGTGGCTACACATGACGCCGTTAGAGATCTTGAGAGCGGAGTCCGCTCTGCGAGCTGACTTGAGAATCAGAAACACGCGTTCAGGCCAGGTGGCCGCGCGTCGAGGGACAGCCCGGCACACTGCGCTCCTGCGCCGGCGCCGGGTTCACACACGTCTGGAGGGGCAGAAGCAAGCGTTCACAGCACGGAATGCTCGCAGGGGTCCAGCCGGGCCGTCCGACACCCACTCCGATCTCCAGGAGGAGACCTATGCCCACGCCTGCCCAGCTGTCCCCCGGCGTCGGGGAACAGCGGCCAGCGGACGGCGGTAAGCAGGGTGCACGCCGTGCGCTGGCCGTATTCCGGTTCGGTGTGGGCAGGTGCCGGGTCAGCCCAGTTGTTGGGCGTTCAGGCCGGTGAGTCGCTCGTAGGCGGGGTTTTCGTCGGGGTAGACGACCTGGATGTCGATGGGGAGGGCCGTCCCGGGATCGACGCTGTGTCCGCCGCCATCGGGGGAGCTGAGCAGCACGGCACCGTCGGTGCCGCTGCGGAGGATCTCGCCCCAGAAGGTGTCGTTGAAGCTCTTGGACAGTGAGGTTCCCTCCGGCAGGGCACCGAAGCCCACGGCCCACTTCATGACGCGGGTGTCCTCGGCGTACATCGTGAGCCGGTAGGAGTAGAGGTGCCCCGGGCCTTCCGCCCAGTGGCCCCGCAGCTCCTGGTCGACGCGTAGGTTCCCCACGAAGCGGGATGCCAGCGCGGACTGGGCCTGGTCGTTCCAGGAGCCGTTCGGACTCCCGGCCATGGGGATGGTGGCCAGGTTCGCGATCGAGGTCCCTCGGTCCACCGGTAGTGAGTGCCCCTGCTGGTTGGCGGCCGAGAAGAGCGCGTTGTCCTCGATGGTGTTGTTGACGACCCCGCTTACCCCGTCACCGCTGTGGTCGAACCCGTACTCGGAGAAGTCATTGACATACGCGCCCATCGGAATGGCCAGGATCTTGTCACCACGCCCCGGGGTCTGACCCACGTTGAAGCCAGTGGCCCGGTAGAGACAGAAATTCCCCTCGGGGCACGCCTCGGCCCCCTGGCCGTAGATCAGCTTCGGTTCCGTATTGCTCACTGCACTCCCTCACCGCTAACGGATGACGCGGCTGCCCGGGGCCAGCACAGTGGCCGACCTCCGGGCAGCCGCCAGGTTCTGCGGACCGTGGCTTTCCCGGGTGCTGTTCGGGGGTGAGCCCAGCACATCGTGACGGCGGAAACAGCACAGACACCTACCCGACACACTATGCGGCCGTTGCGCTACTCAACGTAACGACACTGAGGTTCGCATCGGCCGTGGGGCATCGGCACAGCCATCAGCGAGGACGGCTACCGTGACGACGCCACCGTCCTTGCCCTGGCCCGGCCCCTCGCACGCAGCCACTCAACCTTCCCTGCGACAAGACAACCGAGTAGAAGGCGCAGCCGGGTCCACCGGCCATGGCCTGTCTTTCGTCACCCCACAAACCGCGCTTCGTCGGTTCCCGACTCAGGCAATGCAGCCTCTCTCGGCGGCCGGGCCCGGGTTCGCCGGACCCGGACGAACCCGGGCCCGGCGGAGTACGGTCACAGCTGCACCACCCGTCGGTTCCGCTCGGAGCCCCCTTCGGAAAACTCGAACCCACGGCCTTTTGTGCGACATCCCGCGAGTTCCCCTGAGCCCAGCTGGGTCCCCGCCCCCGTGGCCAGGGGGTTCTTCCTCTTTCGTGTGCTCTGCGGTTCCGTGACGTAACTTCGGGATTCTTGAAGCGTTCTCGCTTCGTCCGACCGATCCGCAGTCGGGCCGAAGGTGAGGAGGCTCGGGTTGGCGGCGCTGGCAGTCGTACGGGACCTGCGTGAGCACTGGGCGCCCGCGTCGGCGGAGGAACTGGAGCGGTTCGAGACCGACGTGCTCTCCGGGTTCGTCCTCGTGCGGGCCTCGGCGGGCCTGACGGACGGCACCATCCGCGGCGACGTCGGGCACCTGGAGCAGATCAGGACCTGGTTCGGCCGGCCACTGTGGGACATGGAGCCCGCCGACGCCGACGCGTACTTCGGGAAGGTGCTGCGGAACTCGCCCAGCGGTACCCGGCTGGCCCGGTCGCAGGCGCTAACCACGTACTTCATGTTCCTGGAGCTGCGGCACAAGGTCGAACTCCACCGGATGACCGGCCGGGTGGTCGAGTGCCCGATCGACGAGATGAACCGGCCGCGCGGTGCCAAGGACGCCCAGCTGCGGATCCCGCCGACCGAGCCGGAGATCGGGACGCTGTTCACCGGCTGGGGCGGCGAGCTGGCCACCTGCCGCAAGTTCGCCCCGACCGCCCGGAACTACACCGCGGCGAAGCTGATGTCCCAGGTCGGCCTGCGGGTCAGCGAGGCATGCAAGCTCGACCTGGACGACATCAAGTGGAACCTGGGCCGCTTCGGGAAACTCCACGTCCGCCACGGCAAGGGCGCCCGCGGCTCCGGGCCGCGCGAGCGGATGGCGCCCCTGATCAACGGCGCCGACCGCACGCTGCGGTGGTTCATCCAGGACGTCTGAGGCCAGTTCGACGACGACCACACCCGCCCCGGCGCCCCGCTGTTCCCCTCCGAACGCAAGAACGCCGACGGCTCCTCTCGTCGGGTGGGCGATGACGCCCTGCGCGGCGGACTCAAGGACGCGGCCAAGGCACACCTGCCAGGCTGGGGCGAGAAGCTGACGCCGCATGTCCTGCGGCATTTCTGCGCGTCCCAACTCTATGAGAACGGCCTGGACTTGCTCGCAATCCAGGAGGTTTTGGGACATTCCTGGATCGCCACGACGATGCGATACGTCCACGTCCAGCAGACCCGGGTCGAGGACGCCTGGGCCGCCGGGACCGAGCGGGCCGCGAAGCGGCTGGAAGGGCTGATCCGATGAGGTGGAACCTGCGGCTGACGGCCGCGAACAAGGGTATCTGGAAGGCGTCCGAGCTCCAACGAAGCCTGGCCGAGCACGGGTTGGTGATCTCGGCGGGGAAGATGTCCGGGCTGTGGTCCGGCCAGCCGGTCTCCCCCAAGCTGGAGGACCTGGACGTCATCTGCGTGGTCCTTGGCTGCGAGATCGGTGACCTGTTGATCCCCGAGCCGGAGAAGGTCCGCCGTCCCGGCGAGAAGACCGGCCAACTGGCCGCAGCAGCGTCCGGTCCCGCCCCGGCGGGACGGCCGGTCCCTGCCGCCGATGTGACGCGGTGAGTCCGCGCAAGGGCTACCGCAAACCCGCGACCAGCTGTGACGGCTGCCTGGCCTGGGGCGTGTTCACCGGCAGGCTCCGCCCGGCGTGCTGGCAGTTCGCTCGTCAGCACGCCGGCGGGGAGTGCGGCGCCTGCCTCCGACGGCAGCCGCTGAAGTCCGGCTGCTGCCGGCTGTGCTGGTGCTGCCAGGCGCCCGCCGGAACATCCGCCTGGCGACCGGCAAGCCGACCTCGGCCGGGCGTGTGATGGCACCCTGGCTGTGGCAGGTCGGTGCCCTTCAGCTGTTCTTCGTCGGCATGCACCACCACCGCGGCGCCTCCACCACACCGCGGCCCCGCGGCGTGGGCCGACGGGGCGCCCGCGCAAACCGCCACCTCCTGCTGCCTTCCGGCCGGTCAGCCGCTGGTGCCAGCCGGTGCTGTTCGACGGCGTCCCCCGCGACTACCGTCGCTTCGACCACGATGTGCGCGCGAATCCCGGGAACCCCTGGCTGGCCTGGGGCCGCTACCTCGCGCATGGCCTGGCCGAGGCCCGCGGCTGGAGCCGCGGTGTCCGTCTCGACGTGGACCGGGCCCTGATCGTGCTGCTGTTCCCGCACACCGAGGGCGACATCATCCGTTACTCGGAGATCATCGCGCCGCTGCGGGCCCTGGACAGCAGCATCGAGCGGACCGTCGAGGTCCTGGAGACGATGGGCGTCCTGGTCGATGACCGGCGGCCATCCTACGAGGACTGGCTGGAGAAGAGGCTCGACGGCCTCGCTGCCGGGATCCGCCGGGAGACCGAGCGCTGGAACCGCACCCTGCGCGACGGCGGACCCTGCACCCGCCCACGTGACCAGTCCACCGTCTGGGCCTACCTCAACGCCGTACGCTCCGCGCTGCTGGACTGGTCCACACGCTACGACCATCTGCGCGAGGTCACCTGCGACGACGTCCTCGCCCACGTCAAGACCCTCCATGGGCACGAGCGCCATCAGACCGTCGTCGCCTTGCGGTCCCTGTTCGGCTGGGCGAAGAAGGACGGCATTGTCTTCCGCAACCCCACCGCCCGCATCAAAGTCGGTACGGTCGAGTACTCCGCCCTGCAGCCCCTGCTGCCTCAGCAGGTGAACCTCTCCGTCGAGGCGGTCCGCAGCCCGGCCGCCCGCCTCGCCCTCGCACTCGCGGCCTCCCACGCCGCCAGGGCCGGAGCCATCCGCGCGCTCCAACTGGACGACGTGGACCTCGGTAACCGCCGGCTCACCATCGCCGGACGCACCCGCCCCATGGACGACCTCACCCACCAGATGCTGCTGGCCTGGCTGGACTACCGGCGTCGACGCTGGCCGAACACCGCCAACCCCCACCTGCTCATCAACCAGATG
The DNA here is from genome assembly GCF_007280575.1 of Streptomyces benahoarensis. GTDB lineage: Bacteria > Actinomycetota > Actinomycetes > Streptomycetales > Streptomycetaceae > Streptomyces > Streptomyces benahoarensis. Next base: position 13,061 of record NZ_VKJP01000049.1, on the reverse strand, counting down.
ACCGCGTTGAAGACCGGTCCGGTCAGCGGCTGGTGGATTAAGCACGAACTCCATGGTCAGGACGCCACCCTGGAACGGCTCCGCATCGACCGCCAGCTCGAAGAAGCCCTCGTCCACGGTCCCGACCCGCTCCACCTCGCCGAGGTCTTCGACCTGGACGAAAAGACCGCGATCCGCTACGCGGATTCCGCACGGGCCCTGCTGGAGCAGGCCGCCGAGGTCGGCCCTGTCGGGGCTCCCCGAAAATTCGAAAATCTCCAGGGCCGCTCGCGTTCTCTACTTGATTGAGGGGCTCAACAACAGGTCGGGGCCTCTCCTCGCGGCGCCCCTGTGACCCTGACTGGGCGTCATCGCTTTGGGGCGGCGCCGCAGGTCGTCTCAGCGACTGGTGGGTGCGTTCCAGTCGACCAGTTGGACGATGACGCCATTGGGGTCGCGGACCTGAAAGGCACGCTCGCCCCACTCCTCGTCAGTCAGCGGCATGGTGATCGCGACACCTTCGGAGCGCAGGCGCGCCAGCTCGCCTTCGAGGTCCTCGACGATGAAGGCGAGGATCAGACCTGCGGTGTGCTCGTCGCGCTGGTCTGCCGGGAGGGTCTCCAGCCCCCGCCGCAAGAAGATGACGTTCATGCCGACGTCGTCGCGCGTCAGGGACGCGAAACCGTCGGCGGCCATCTCCTCGCGGAACCCGAAGTGCTCGACGAGGAAGGCGCTGGATGCGGGGACATCGTCGACGTTGAGCGACACGGCACTAGAAGTGATCTTCATGAAAGCTCCTCCGAGATCGCACTGAAGCATATTCTATATACGCAGTATAATGTACATAGTACAGAGTTCGACTGCGAGAGGATGACCCCGTGCCAACGGAACGAACCAGCTCGGGCGACCCGGCCCGCACCCTGCAACTGCTGTGGCGCGGATCCTCCTCTGACCGTCGCCGAGGACCGCGACGGGGGCTGAGTATCGACGCGGTTGTCGAGGCCGCCACCGCCATCGCCGACGCTGAAGGCCTGGACACGGTGACCATGCGCCGGGTGGCCAAGGAACTCGGCGTGGTGCCGATGACGCTGTACACCTACGTCCCCGGCAAGGCCGAACTCCTCGACCTCATGCTCGACGCCGCCTACGCCCGCATGCCCCGCACCGACACCACCGGACAGCCCTGGCGCCAACGCGTCACCGCCATCGCCGAAGAGAACAAAGCCCTCTTCGAACGCCACCCATGGGCTGCGGCCGTCACCACCGTCAGGCCTCCGCTGGGGCCGGGGCAGATGGCAAAGTACGAGCACGAACTGTCTGGGCTCGTCGGCCTCGGCCTCAGCGATGTCGAGATGGATGACTGCCTGACCCACCTACTCACCTTCGTGCAGGCATGCGCCCGTGCCGTCGCCGACGCCCGCGCCGCACAGCACGCCAGCGCCCTGAACGACCAACAATGGTGGGAGCTGAACGCCCCGCTCCTCGCCCGGGTCCTCGACGAGAACGCCTACCCCACTGCCGTCCGGGTCGGCGCAGCCGCAGGCGCCGCACACAGCAGTGCCTACGATTCCGCCCACGCCTACTCCTTCGGCCTGCAACGCATCCTCGACGCCTTCGCCGTCCTGATCGGCCGAAGCGGAGACGCGAAGACACCGACTTCACCGCACCGGCACGACGCCATTGCCCCGTGAGCCGGAGCACCTGTCGCCGATGCTCCGGCTGGGAACTCGGTGAGGAGGTCTGGCTCTTCTCCGAGCACAGGGCGGTACAAACAGCTCCATCAGTCCAGCGAGTTGAGTACGAACCCGCGGGCTCATCGCCCAGAATCAGGGGGTCGCACCCGCGGGTTCACGTTGAAGTACCTTCAGTTTCCATGAACCCGCGGGCCTCAAGGGGTCCCCGTAGCAATCGCCGCGAGACCAACGGATATCGCTGACCGGTACTGACACACCTCAGCGATGTTCGGTTACGCGGGCTCTTGGGGCTGGCTGGGGACTTTACTGAGATGGCGGTAGACGCCGAACTCGTGCCGCCTCCTGGTGCGCGGCGAGCGCGCGGCGGTGGCCGTCGGAGGCGGTCTCCCGGGCGCGCGGCGGTCCGGCGGGCCCCGGGTCGGGATCGGCCAGCTCGGGCACCAGCACCGTGCCTGGCGCCAGGACGCGCAGGGCGCTGACAACCGTGCTGCCCGCCGACTTGGGGCCATCCTCGCGGGCGCGGGGAGCAGTAAGACCGTGTCCTATGTGGTGAGGCGGAGGAGTCGCTTGCAGCAGCACAACGCTGCGGCGAGTCCAAGAAACGCCAGGTAATTGCGGAGATTTCGCTCGTAGCGGGGGCTGAGTCGACGGTAGCCGGACAGCCACGACATGGTCCGCTCGATGACCCAGCGGCGCCGCCCCAACCGTTCGCTGGACTCGATGCCTTTGCGCGCGATGCGCACTCCGATGCGTTTCCATCGCAGACGTCTGCGCAGGTCGGCGCGGTCGTAGGCTTTGTCCGCGTGGAGGCGCTGCGGCTTGAAGTAGCGGCTGTTGTGAGGGTCGTGTCTCGTTTGGTGACCGGTGACCATGGGCTTCAGCCACGCCCCTCACCGCGGCCGGTACTTCAAGCCCCAGCGCCTGCACGCCGACAAGGCGTACGACGTTCCTCACCTGCGCAGATGGTTGCGCGGCAAGCGCATCGGCGTCCGCATCGCACGCAAGGGCGTCGAATCCAGCGAACGGCTCGGCCGCCGGAGATGGGTCATCGAACGCACCATGTGCGCCACGAGGCGCTCTGTTTGTATTGATCCGAAATGCTTTGGGTTCAGGCTCAATAAGGTAATCATATTCACCACGTATGCTTCATCGAGTGTGAACTCACTCCTTCCCCTCGTATGGACAGGTCCAGTTCAATCGGTTGAGGCCGCTTCGCAATCGATCGCATTCCGCCTCCATCTGACGGGCTGTTGCCTCGCGGTACGGATGCGGCTGGCTTCTTTGCACAGGTCAGCTGACCTGCGCGCGAACTGATCGTCTACGAGGGAAAGAAGGCTGTGGCATGTCCGCCCACATCACCGCTCTCCACCCGAGCACGGGCCCAGCCGAGGGCGGCAATACCGTCGCCATCAGCGGCTGCGGGCTCGCCGATACCAGCGATGTCACCTTCGGCACCACTTCGGCCCCAAGCTTCACCGTCACCTCCGACACCACGATCACGGCGGTTGCGCCGCCTGGAAGCGGAAGCGTTCCGGTGACCGTTTTCACCGCCGCCGGCGCCAGCAACAGCCTCACGTACTCCTACGCCGGATCAGCGGAATCACCGGTCCTCAAGGCGATTGCGCCGCAGGCGGGCGATCCGGCCGGTGGCAGCGACATCATCGCTGTGGGCTCCGGTTTCACCGGCGCGACGGCGGTTGACTTCGGTGGTACCGCGGCGGCCGACTTCACGGTTGCCTCCGACACCATCATCGGGATCACCACTCCGCCCGGGACCGGGACGGTGCCGGTGAGGGTCACCACGCCCGGTGGTACCAGCAATGGTGAGGCGTTCACCTACAGCGCCTCACTGCCACCCAAGCTCGTGGCAGTGACTCCGAGGAGTGGCCGTCCCGGCCGCACCGTCGTCATCTTCGGCTGCAAGGTCAACCGCGCTAAGAGCGTCGCCTTCGGTGGGCACCCGGCGGAAAACTTCACCGTCCTGTCCGACAACGTCATCCTCGCTGTCGTCCCCTCCGGAACCGGAACGGTGCCCGTCACCGTCACCACCCCCGCCGGCACCAGCAACCCCGTGCGCTTCACCTACGTCTCGGCACCGGTCCTCAAGGCGATTGCGCCGCAGGCGGGCGATCCGGCCGGTGGCAGCGACATCATCGCTGTGGGCTCCGGTTTCACCGGCGCGACGGCGGTTGACTTCGGTGGTACCGCGGCGGCCGACTTCACGGTTGCCTCCGACACCATCATCGGGATCACCACTCCGCCCGGGACCGGGACGGTGCCGGTGAGGGTCACCACGCCCGGTGGTACCAGCAATGGTGAGGCGTTCACCTACAGCGCCTCACTGCCACCCAAGCTCGTGGCAGTGACTCCGAGGAGTGGCCGTCCCGGCCGCACCGTCGTCATCTTCGGCTGCAAGGTCAACCGCGCTAAGAGCGTCGCCTTCGGTGGGCACCCGGCGGAAAACTTCACCGTCCTGTCCGACAACGTCATCCTCGCTGTCGTCCCCTCCGGAACCGGAACGGTGCCCGTCACCGTCACCACCCCCGCCGGCACCAGCAACCCCGTGCGCTTCACCTACACCTGATGGTGAATCCCAATGAGCCGTTTCCCACCTGGAGTTGCCACTTCGTTGGCTTGGGCTGGGGGCGGGGTGCTCGGGCCGGTCGACGGCGTGATCCTTAAGGGGCGATCGTCTGCCGTGTGGCCGGTTCCGGGTGCCACGCGGCGGTGGCCTCCTACTCTCCGGAGGAGGGTCCGCCGCAGGTAGGAGCTACTCGCGGCGGATGTGCTGGTGTGGGTGATGGCGTGGCGGGGTGGTGCTGGCCGACCGCGCCGAGCGGCTGCGGAGCACTCATGTCCGAAGCCCAACTCTTGCGGCAGGAGAACGCACTGGGCCCCGCGGAGCACGAACAACACGCCTTGCAGTGTCTTGCAGCCGTCGATCCGGCGGACCGGTGCCGGTAGCGACGCTCATCCCGAGGCAGCAACGGCCCGGACTCCGCCCACAGTTCGTCACTGACTTCCCACGGCTGCCGCCGAGCCATCCTCACCCCGAGGCGCGATATCACCGACCCCTCCACCGTGCCGCACGAAGATCACACTCGGCCCCGGCACTACTACGGACCTCGATGGATATCGCCTCGTCGTTCACGTCCACCGGCTGCACGGCCACGTCCGCGATCGATGCGAATAGCAACTCCTCCAGCCGAAGGACCGTCTCTTCCACGGCGCTGACTGTCGGCTACACCGGGAACCTCACTGGTCATTTTGGGCAACTACCCAATGGCTCGCCGGAGCATCAGCCGTCACTCAGCGTGCGTCAACTTCGCCATGGCCGGAGAAGACGATCCCATGCGGTTCGGCAAAGGCACCCGGCCGCAGCTGAACCGGCACGTGCAATGCCTGCACCCGGGTCACGGCCTCTCCGAAGCCCAACGCGAAGAACGCAGGGTTGAAGCCCTTCGAGGACAGCGGCATCCGCTGCGACGACTCGCTCGGACGCCTGCCTCGCCTGCCCGCACCCCACGGTGTCACCGGGAGTTTCGAGCTGGCCACCGTGCATATCGCCTACTCGGACCCGTGGATCATCCCCTTCGTGCTGCGCACGGAAACCGACGGCAACACGACCACCCAACTCGTCGCGTCAGCAGGCCATCCACACGAAGTGCCTATCCCCTTCGAGGAGCTTCCCCGACCACTTACGTCCGAACGAGGACGGATGCGGCGACGGGACCGGGCCCGACTCACTGACTTCAGCGCCCAGGCGCTCACGCTCGATTGCCATACGGAGCGGCCTTTCCTCGCCCGCGCCCAGACTCTCCGCAACAAGGAGGTGTGACCCTGGCTGCAGAACCCCCTCATCACACTGGCCGCTCCCCGCGCTCCCCAACGGCCACCATGGCCGTGCCTCGATCGCAAGCCCGGCAGCACCCCGCCGTGCTCGACGACCAAGGGATCCTCCCGTAAGTGATCGCACTGGTAGGAGCGTTGGTGAGGATGATGTCGACGGCGGCAAGCGGACCTGATCGGGATCTGGCCGGTCAGGACAGTCGCTTCGCCGCTGCGCCTTCCCCCGGTCATCTGCCGGGGGTGTGTCCGCCGCGGCCCGGACGGGATCGAGGCGCACGCCCCCGCGTCACCGGTCCCAACCCCGCATACGGCCTGCCCGTGTAGGCAGTCGCCTACCAGCTGCTGCAGGCGTCTGCACCAGGGCCTGGCCCGGGTCGGCAGCGCCGAGCAGCTGATGTGCTCGCGGATCAGGGGACGTTGCGATGGCTTTGACTGCGAAAGGCGGCAGGGGCCCTGACATGCGCCAAGGCTTCCGGGATGTTTTCTATTTCTCGTTGTCGGCACGGAGCCAGTCGAACAGCGTCCCGTACAGCTGCCGGACCGGTTCGGGTCGATCGTCGCCGTAAAGGTCGTGGCCAATGGCGTAGTCCTTAGCGCCGAGCAGGCATGTCAACATGCGGTACGAGGGTCGGGCTCGTGCCAGAACATCGGCTTCCAATCGCACGGGCGTGCCGGGGATGCTGGGCGCCAGGCTGTCGTACTCGTACACGGGATCGAGCAAGGTGATCTGCCAGCGCCCGGCGCGGCGTTCGGCGCGGTACAGCAGGCGCGCGTGGGAGGTGAGGTCCACTTCGACGCCGTGCAGATCGCCGCGTAGGTGGATGGCCGCGCCGATCTCGACGGCTGCGCGGTCGCCGACGACGTCGACCGTCGGCGGGGAGAGGATGTGGGTGGCGGCGTCGCCGCGTGCGGCCATCTCCTGGGACGCGGCGATGAACGCCGCTCCCTGTCCGCGGAACCAGCTGAGGCGTATTGCGGCGTCCGGGGCCAGGCACCCTTGCATGAGGTCCCACCAGCCGCGGTCGCGGGCCCGGCGTTCGTGGAGCACCAGCTGGGCCACGGCCGTGATGTCGTTCATGGTCGCTGCCGGTTCACTGGGTCCACGGCGGCGCGAAGGTGGCCCCGTCGGTGGTCGCCTTCATACCGGCGCTGGTTACGGCCGTGAGCTGGGCAGGGTTGTGCGGGCAGCCGTTGCGGAGTTGCAGGGTCGCGTGGGCGGGCACGATGATCGCGTCGCCCGCCTCGGCGAGTACGTCCTCGCCCGCGACGGTCGCCGAGACCTTGCCTTCGATGACCACGAAGACTTCTTCGCGGTCCATGCTGTGGGTCTCGCTGTGGGCGCCGGGCGCCAGCTCCAGCGCCCAGACGGCCAGCTCGACACTGCCTCGGGAGGGGACGGCGAGCGGGCGGAAGGTGAAACCGTCGCGCTCGAATGTGGGCGCGTCGGCGAGGGGGATCAGGGTCACGGTCACTCCCAGAGAGATATAGTCAACCAACTTGACCATGTGAAGGTACGGCCGATTTCGGAATCGGTCAACTGGATTGACTACTTTGTTGGGGAGTCGCCATGCCGCCCAGTTCCGACTTCACCGAAGCGCGCCCGGGCCAGGTGCCGTTGCTGCTGGCCGTGGCCTACCGCGCGATGACCGACCGGTTCCACGCCCTGCTGGCCGAGCTGGGCCGGGAGCCGCTGCGTCCGGCGCACGGGTACACCTTCCGGTATCTGGCATCACATCCGCAGGCGACGACCGTGGACCTCGCGGCCCATCTCGGGGTGACGAAGCAGGCGACTTCGAAGGCGGTCGCGGAGCTGGCGGACTGGGGCTACGTCGAACGGCGCCCGCACAGCACCGACAAGCGGGCCCAGGCGCTCGCTTTGACCACCCGAGGACGTGAGTACCTGGAACTGGCCGACGAGCTCTGGGCGACGGTCGAGGGACAGCTCGCCGACGTCATCGGCGCCGAACGTCTGGCCGCCCTCGACCAGGACCTGCGGACTTACATCGCGGCGGTTCACGCGGACCAGGAAGTTTCGTTCAGGCCCGTGTGGTGATCGCACTGCGCGCGGCGGCCCCGCGCAGGCGATGCCCCATCAAGACGATCCAGGAGGCGACGGGCTGCACGCTTCACGAGGCGCTCGACCTCTTCGCCCAGCGGTACGAGGAGCTTCGCCGTGACCGGCCGGCCGATTTCCAGCTCAGCCGTGAAGAGTACGGCCAGGGCTTTTACTCCTGAGCGGGTTTTCTGGAGCGGTTCGCCGGGTTTCAGGCCGGGTTGGGGTCCGAGGCGGCCGGTGCGGGCTGGGCGGGGGTGAACAGGCCAGGTTCGGTTCGGCGAGGGTGCCGCGGTTGACCAGGCGTTTCAGCTTGGCCCGCGTGGTCTCGACGTGGCGCGGCTCGGTACCGGTGCCCAGGGCTTTGCAGAGGTCCTTGGCGCGGAGTCCTTCCGTGGCCGCCTCGAAGGCGGCCACGGATCTCGGGATAGCCGGGCGGCAGCGGCTCGGGCGGCTCGGCGTTGTCCTCGGCGGCCAGTTCCAGCAGGGTCTCGCGGGTGATCTCCAGCCGTTCCAGGGTCCGTTCGGCAGTGGCGAGTTGCACGCTGAGCCCGGTGATCTGCTCACGCAGCTGGTCGGCGGTCTCGCGGACCAGTTTCTGCCGGGTCTCGATCTTGTCCAGGAGGTGCTTCACGGTGCTCCTGCTCGGTGGGGATGGGTGCCAGGCGGGCGGGTCACGCCAGGTCAAGGTGGCGGTGCGGGTGAGACGGCGGAGCATGACGTCGGTCATGGACCAGTGGACCCACGCGACCGAGCTGGCTGGCCTGGCCTGGCCTCATAGTCACGCACGAGGCGTCTGTGCAGCATGAGGGTGCCGAGCGTCTGCTCTACCACCCACCGCTTGGGCTGCGGGGTGAACCCGCGGGCCCCGGGCTCGCGGTGGACGATCTCGACGTCGATGCCGAGGCAGGCGCCGTGCTCGACGACGGCCTCTTTGAACCCGGCGTCCACCCACGCCTTCGTCACGGTGGGCGCGCTCGCGGCGGTCTTGTCGAGCAGGGCGATGCCAATCGCGTTGTCGTGCACGCTCGCCGCCACCACGATCACGGCGATGACCAGGCCGATCACCTCAGTGGCAATCCCTCTCTTCCGGCCCGGGCTCCTCTTGCCCGGATCCAGCCCGGTCGTCTCCTTCGGCGCGTTCGTGGCGGCCCGCACCGTCTGGGAGTCCATCACGAATCGCGGTGGGGTCCTCGCGCCGCCGGTGCATCTCGCGGGCCTGGCAGCGCAGCAGTTCGTGGACGGTCTCGACGGTGCCGTCGTCGCGCCACTTGGCGAAGTAGTAGTACACCGCGCTCTTCGGCGGCAGGTCGTGGGGCAGGTAGCGCCACTGGCAGCCGGCCCGGGCCTGGTACAGCAGCGCGTTGACGATCTCCCGCATCTCGTACTGGCCCTCGTGCCCACTGACCGAGGGATGCTTCGCTTTCCACGCGGCGATGACCGGCCGGATCAGCTCCCAGGCTTCAATCGACAGGTCACTCGGTACGGCTCACGCCCGTCCACGCCCATGAGGGCACCGCATCCACGGCCTGACGTGAAGCCCAGGAACCGGACAACCTGCCCTCAAGTACTACGACTCCGCCGAGCACTCGCAGGACACCCACTGACATCGTCGGTGTGTGGGCCAAGCGTTCGTTGCATCAGCACGGTGTCGATCCAGCGGTCATGCTTGTAGCCGACGGAGGCCAGCCGGCCCACGTCGTTAAAGCCGAAGCGGCGGTGCAGTGCGACCGAGGCATCGGTGCCGGCGTCGGCGATGACGGCGATCATCTGTCGTACGTGAGTCTGGGCGCAGGCGGTCAACAGGGCTTCCAGCAGGGTGCCGCCAAGACCCTGGCCCGCCCGGCCGGGGGCAAGGTAGATCGAGTTCTCGACGGTGTGCCGATAAGCGGGCTTGGGGCGCCAAGGGGCCGCATAGGCATAGCCCACGACTTCGCCGGACAGCTCGGCGACCAGAAAGGGCAGTTCCTGGGCGGCGAGGTCGTCGAGCCGCTGGTGCCAGGCGGCCACCGGTGGAGGGATCTCCTCGAAGGTGATCACGGTGTAGCGAACGTAGTGCGTGAAGATCTCCGCCACGGCGTCCAGGTCAGCCGGGACCGCCGGGCGGATCACTGACTCCATGGCTGTCACAACGGCGAGTGTAGGTCGTGCTGGACAGGTCACGGCTCAGGTCTGTGTCCAGCGGGTGCGTCCGATATCGATGCCAAGGAGTTCGAGAAGGTGGAGCTGGACGCCGCGGGCATTCACGGCGCCGCGTCGGACGACTGCCTCCGTGTGCAAGGCACCGTCCGCGTGGGGAGGCCTCACGTGCCCAGGCCAGGTGTGCTCAGCGCACTTGGTCCGCAGCGAACGGGGGCGTGGCAAGTAGAGGGTGCGGATCGGCGGAGAGGCGCACTGGCGCGGCCGGCGAACCAGCGGCGCAGGTGCGGGGGGGTAGGGAAGGCTGTAGAGGAGTTTCCTGGCACGTGAGGTGAGGGGTCTGGCGCGCGTTCGTTGGCGATGTCGGCGCTCCACATGTCGGCGACGGGGGGTGCGCCCGCAGGCCTGAACTGCGGCGACGTCACAAGAGAGTTCGCTCCACCAGTTGAAGACCATGGTGGTCATCCACGCGCACAGGGCGGTCAGGGCGAACGCCGGTATGGACAGGAGCCCAGCGGCAAGGGCGCACGCCACCAGGGCGGACGTCTCTGCGACGCGCTGGGTAAGGGTGTCTCGGCGTCTGATGTGGGCGAGTTCGTGTTCGAGGACGGCCGCCAGGTGATGTGTGTGGTGAGGATGGAACCAGTGACGGCCGATCCAGAGGTGCGCGCGCGTGCCGTGCCGGATGGACCTGGCGTCGCTTAGGCCGTGTCCTATGGGGTGAGATTGCGGAGTCGTTTGTAGCAGCAGAGGGAGGCGGCGAGGCCGAGGAAGGCCAGGTAGTTGCGGGGGTGACGCTCGTATCGGTGGTTGGGCCTGCGGTAGCCGGTCAGCCAGGACATTGTTCGCTCGATGCCCCATCTGCGGCGCCCTGACCGTTCACTGGATTCGACGCCCTTACGGGCAATGCGCGCTTGACTGCCGTGGGTGTGCGCGGCCGAGAGGCCGACGAGGAGGGGCAGTCCGTTCGCGTCCGACAGGACGTGCATCTTGGAACCCGGCTTGCCCCGGTCAACGGGGCTCGGACCTGTGAGTCCGCCCCCCTTTTTTTAGCCCTGACGTGGGCGGAGTCAAGGACGGCACGGGAGAGGTCGAGCAGGTCGGCGTCGTCCAAGCGGTGCAGGATCTTCTCGTGGAGCCGGCCCCAGACACCGGCTCTCGACCAGGTCACGAACCTGCGGTGGCCGTCGACTTCGATATCCCGAAGCACGGCAGCAGAGCCCGCCAGGCACACCCACTGACCAGAACGTAGTTGATGGCCGCGAACAGCGTCTCATCAGGCGTGTCCTGCGTCCCACCGCCCTGCGGCCGCACCTTCGACGGCGGAATCAGCGGCTTGGCGATCTCCCACAAGCCGTCCGGAACAATCCCACTCCACATACCCCACCCCATGACCGGCCCAACGAGCCGAACCCACATAGGACTGGGTCATAGTCACCGGGTTCGCTGACGAGCGCCTTGTTGGAGAACTCGCATATCTGGGAGCCTGGTTCGGTTCAGTGGGAACGTTCTGCAGAAGGGGCGGCCTTGGACTGGTCGGCATACGTGGTCTACGGGGCCGTGGGGGGTGCCATCGTGGAAGTCGTTGTCTTCTACGGGCGGGTCTCTGCCTGGCAGGCCAAGCGGCATCGTGTACTCGCCAAAGGGAAGGGACGTCTGCCCCCGCTGCGGCGCTATATCGACCTGCCCTCGGATCTTCTGGCTGCGGCAACCCGCCTTCTCCTCGGTGCGGCGGCTGGGTGGCTGTTCCACTCCCAGATCACCGGTGTGTACGCGGCCGTCGCAGTAGGTGCTTCCGCCCCGGCGTTGCTGAGGCAGGTCGGCACTGCCAAGAGCGTCCGGGGACTTGTCGAAGGACCCTCGTCGAGCGAACCGGCCGCACGACAGCAATCACTTGGGGGTGCGCCCGGTGACGGGCCGGCACCCCCGCCCGAGGCAGCTCTCGATCTGGGAAGCGCGGGCGGGCAGTGGGGGGAGAGCAGCGGATGAAAGCTCCTCTGCTGCACCGGTACCGCGATTCTCTCCTGGCGACGGACCTCGCCAGCCCCTGGCCTACGGAAGAGAGGGCCAGCCGAAACACCCACCCATTGTGGCGGCGCTATGTCGCCTCGCTCCTGGATGTCCCTCTCCCGGGCACGGCGCGGACCACACCATCGGACAGCCCCAGCGATGCATTCAGGGCCGGCCCTCGCTGGCCGGCGAAGGCGCGCAGGCAGGACACCGAGTTGGCGCCCGTGGTGACGCGGCCCTCCCTCCTCATTCCGAGCGCTGCCGCACGGCGCCCTCGGAGCACCAGAGCGCGCACGCTGGTTGCGGCCGCCGCTCTGTGCGCGGCAGCGGTAGCCGCTGTGATGACGCTGCCGTACACCTCCTCGACACCCTCTCCCCCAGCCGGGACGGTCGCCCCTTCAAGCCCTACCGTCCCGGACACACCACACGGGTACCGGAGGGTTCACGATCCGGCAGGCTTCACCCTGGACGTTCCACAGGGCTGGAGGCGCACACAGAGGACCGACGGGATCTTCTACCAGTCCCCCGGAGGAAAGAACCTCCTCCAGATCATCCGCATCACCGCTCCACAAGAGACGCCCTACGACACCTTGAAACAAGCAGATAAACAGCTCTCGGGGAACCCGGGGTACAAGCGAATCCGGCTGGAGAAGATCAGTTCCGGTGACAATGCCGCTGCGGAGCTCGAGTACACCTATCACAGCACGGAGTACGGACCACGACGCATTCTTGACCGCGTTTTCGCCGAAGGTGACGGTGTGCAGTACGCCGTCGTGGTGGCCGGTCCGGCCGGGCAACGGCTGGAGCAGCGGGAACGGCAGCAGGTCATTCTGGGATCCTTCTGCCCGACATCGCACTGCAGGAAGTGAGCCGTACGAAACCGCCCGCAAAGAGCCCCTACGACATGGGCACCAGACGAATCGACGTCATCAACGAGACCAGTACGTCTGACGACGCCACCCGCACGTGCCCGCACCGCACCGAAACCGCCCGTCCAAGGCCCGCGCTCAGCCCCCTCGCCAAGTCCGTGACCAGCTCCCGACAACGAGCAAGAAACCCGCGCAAACGCACCGGTCCGAAGAGCCGGGCCACGTCGTCAAGCACAGATCCCGACGAACTCATCCGGAAGACACAGCCCGTTATTGGCAGCAAGGCCGACAGACCAAACCTCCAGGTACCCACCGCGCCCGACACGGCACGGCTCACCGCACCCACCCCGGCCGCCCCCACGCGCAAGGACAGCCCCAGCTCAGCAAACCTGGAACAACTCCACCACCTGCACAAGCAAACATCCAGCAACTAACCACACCTCTCAACCAACTCCCCCCCCACCACGC
>NZ_VKJP01000499.1 GCF_007280575.1 Streptomyces benahoarensis | reverse complement strand
GGGTTACACACACGGGAGCGGAACGAGCAACGGAATAGGTCGCTCGTTCACAGCGTCCTCGCTGTGTGTGCCACCGTCACCCAGTGGGTGCGGTGGGCTTTCAAAGGAACCTCGTCCCAGCGTGATGTTGGAGACGGGGTATCAACATATCTGGCGTTGACTTTTGGCACGCTGTTGAGTTCTCAAGGAACGGACGCTTCCTTTGTGCCTGTTTCACCAGGCTCTCCGGGCGCTTCCCTTCGATCTTGCGTTTCCGACTCTATCAGATCCTTTCGGCCCTGATTTTCGCCGGTACGGTCCGGCCTTTCGGCTTTCCCGCGGTTCCAACGTTACCAGATCCGCTGGGCGTTTCCGGCCCCCCGTTGGAGCGGGGTTGGCCTTCTTGCTTTCGCTTTCCGGCCTTTCCGACTCTATCAGATCCGATTCGTTGCCGTTTCCGGTCCGAATTCGTTTCCGATTACCCGTCGGAGGGGTTTGCCTTTCGGCTGACCCGAACATTATCAGAAGTATTCTGACCGAAAGAATCGGTGGAAGTTCTGCTAATTGATTCGAGTGGCCCCACCGAATCAAATTCCGGCCGGAGCGAGATATGAGACTAACCGTTGTGGTGGAGCCTGTCCAGCTCTCCCGGCAACCGTTCGAATCTACCTCCCCGAGAGCCCCGTGTCAACGGGTTTCCTGGGGAGGTATGGAGACTAGCAGGTCAGCAGGGCGAGATGCACATCAGGGGCGGTGGGTGTCGCTACGGGAAGGTCGACGGTGGGGAGTCGAGAGATTCGAGCTCGATGCCGGGAGCGGAGAGGACGACGTCGCCGGCGAGGTGGACGGTGTGCTGTTCGCCGGTCTCCAGGTCGTTGACCTGGTACGCGTCGTCGATCAGCGGGGCGTTGTCAGTGGCGTGTGCTGTGCTGGAGACCAGCGCCCAGGACTGATCGAGCGTGCGGGGGGCGAGGACGGGGGGTGTGAAGGCCACGAGCCGGGTGCGGACGGCTCCGGCGCCCGGTGCGGGGCGCAGCAGCCGGGCGGTGGCGATGAGGAAAGCCGGGGACGCGCCGGTGAAGGCGTGCGCGGAGACGTTGCCCTCCGTGGCGTGTTCACCGGTCGGGTCGGTGCGGACCCAGGTGACGCCATCGAGTGCGGCGCCGCGTACCTGCCAGGCACCGGCGTGGAGTTCGAGCCGGAGGGGGCGGCCCCGTTCATCGAGGGTCAGGTCGACGGAGCCGACGTGGTCGCCGGAGGGGGAGGTGATCTGGGAGACGTAGCGCCAGCCGGAGGGGCCGGTGGCGCAGTGGAAGTGCTCTTCGCCGAGGGGGGTGTGGTCGTGCGGATCGTGCAGGGAGTAGTGGCCGCGGGGCATGGAGGTCCTTGGAGCGGGCGTGTGCGGGCCAGCGGGGCGGTACGGGCCAGGCCCTCGCCCGGTGGGGCGAGGGCCTGGCTTCACCGGCTGCTGCGGGTGTTACCCGTCTGCTCAGTAGCGGTAGTGGTCGGGCTTGTACGGGCCCTCGACCTCGACGCCGATGTAGGCGGCCTGCTCCGGGCGCAGCGTGGTGAGCTTGACGCCCAGCGCGTCCAGGTGGAGGCGGGCGACCCTCTCGTCCAGGTGCTTGGGCAGGACGTAGACGTCGGTCGGGTACGTCTCCGGCTTGGTGAACAGCTCGATCTGGGCCAGGGTCTGGTCCGCGAAGGAGTTGGACATCACGAAGGAGGGGTGACCGGTCGCGTTACCGAGGTTCAGCAGGCGGCCCTCGGAGAGGACGATCAGGACCTTGCCGTCGGGGTGGGTCCAGGTGTGGACCTGCGGCTTGACCTCGTCCTTGACGATGCCGTCGATCTTGGCGAGGCCGGCCATGTCGATCTCGTTGTCGAAGTGGCCGATGTTGCCGACGATGGCCTGGTGCTTCATCCGGGCCATGTCGGTGGCCATGATGATGTCCTTGTTGCCGGTCGTCGTGACGAAGATGTCGGCGGTCTCGACGACGTCGTCCAGGGTGGTGACCTGGTAGCCGTCCATCGCCGCCTGGAGCGCGCAGATCGGGTCGATCTCGGTGATGATCACGCGGGCGCCCTGGCCACGGAGCGACTCCGCGCAGCCCTTGCCGACGTCGCCGTAGCCGCAGACCACGGCGGTCTTGCCGCCGATGAGGACGTCGGTGGCGCGGTTGATGCCGTCCACGAGGGAGTGGCGGCAGCCGTACTTGTTGTCGAACTTCGACTTGGTGACGGCGTCGTTGACGTTGATCGCCGGGAAGAGAAGCACGCCGTCGCGGTGCATCTCGTAGAGGCGGTGGACGCCGGTGGTGGTCTCCTCCGTCACGCCGCGGATCTCCGAGGCGAGGCGGGTCCACTTCTGCGGGGTCTCGGCGACGGTGCGGTTGAGCAGCTCCAGGATGGCGCGGTGCTCATCGCTCTCGGCGGTGTCGACGGAGGGGACCTTGCCGGCCTTCTCGTACTCGACGCCCTTGTGGACGAGGAGGGTGGCGTCGCCACCGTCGTCGAGGATCATGTTCGGTCCGCCGGTGGGCGAGTTCGGCCAGGTCAGGGCCTGCTCCGTGCACCACCAGTACTCCTCCAGGGACTCGCCCTTCCAGGCGAAGACCGGGACGCCCTGGGGGTTGTCCGGGGTGCCGTTGGGGCCGACGGCGATGGCCGCGGCGGCGTGGTCCTGGGTGGAGAAGATGTTGCAGGACGCCCAGCGGACCTCGGCGCCGAGGGCGACCAGGGTCTCGATGAGGACGGCGGTCTGCACAGTCATGTGCAGGGAGCCGGTGACGCGGGCGCCCGCCAGGGGCTGGGCCTCGGCGTACTCCTTGCGGATCGCCATCAGGCCGGGCATCTCGTGCTCGGCGAGGGTGATCTCCTTGCGGCCGAAGGTGGCGAGGGAGAGGTCGGCGACCTTGAAGTCCTGGCCGGTGGCTGCGGTGGTCATACGGGCTGCTCCTCGTGCGGCGAGGTGGATGTCGGGCTGGGCAGTCTGCGGCGCGGGCAGGCGGGAGCGCACGCGGAAGCGGACGCACCTCTCCCCTGGCCGCAGCGCAGTCCGTCGGAGGCCCTCTCTCCCTCGGCCGGTCCGCGGTGCGGGCCGCCCGACCGCCATCAGCAGCGACGTCTGGCACTGGTCACGAATCTACACCGACCGGCCCGGCGGCCCCAGCCCGCCTCGGCTCATTCTGTGCGCTGCGGGGGCGGCGGTCCGGGGTCCGTCGGCTGCGCCGTACGGGGGTGCGGGGAGAGGCCTGGGCGGGTGGACATGCGGGAGGGCGCCGTGGCGGGGGCTCCGCCCGGGGCTGGCTCTTATACACATCTGACGCTGCCGACGACTTAATAGGGGT
>NZ_VKJP01000498.1 GCF_007280575.1 Streptomyces benahoarensis | reverse complement strand
GGGGCGGGGCGGTGGGCGATGCCCTGGATCTCGATGAGCAGGTGCGGGTGGGGCAGTTGGTGCACGGCGACGGTGGTGCGGGTGGGCCCGCGTTCGTCGAAGTGCTCGGCCCAGACGGCGTTGTAGCCCGCGAAGTCGTTCATGTTCACCAGATACGCGGTGACCTGCACGAGGTCGTCAAGGGTGGCCCCGGCGGCGGCCAGCACCTCGCGGACGTTCGCCAGGACGGCGCGGGTCTGTTCCCGGATGTCGAGAGTGGTGGCGCCCATCTCGTCGGCGGTGGCACCGGCGATGGTGTTGTCCGGCCTGCGGCTGCTGGTACCGGAGAAGAACACCAGGTCACCGGCGGTTTTCACATGCGGGAACCGGCCGCGCGGGGTGGCCTTGCCGGGGACGACGATGCCGTCACTCATGGGGTGTCCCTTCCGTGGGAGCGTCCTCGACGGTGAAGGCGGCGCGGCCGAGTCCCGTGACGGTCGCCTCGACGTGGCTGCCCGGGGTGAGGGCGACGGCGGGCGTGGCGGCGCCCGCCAGCAGGACGTCCCCGGCGCGCAGCGGGTGGCCCAGGGCGCGGGCGCGGCGCAGTGCGGCGTGGACGGCGCGCAGCGGGTGGCCGAGGATCGCGGCGGTGGAGCCGGTCTCGGCGGTGCGGCCGTCGATCTCCAGGCGGACGCCGCGGTTGGCGAGGTCCCCGGCGTCGGCGAGCGCGGTCCAGGGGCCGAGGACGTATCCGGCGGCGGAGGTGTTGTCGGCGACGACGTCCTCAAGGGTGAAGCGGAAGTCGCGGTACCGGCTGTCGATGATCTCCAGGGCGGGGGCGACGGCGTCGACGGCCGTCTCGGGGTCGATCGTGTCCTCGGGCCGGACGTCGACCGCGAGCCGGAAGGCGACCTCGGGTTCGACGCGCGGGTGGACGTAGCGGTCAAGGGGGACGCGGGCGCCGTCGGGCAGGCGCATGGCGTCGGTGAGACGGCCGAAGATGACGTCGAAGACGCCCATCTGCGCGGCCTTGGTGCGGCTGGTGAAGCCGAGCTTGACGCCACTGGGGCGCTCGCCGCGGGCGGTGCGGCGCTCGATCAGCAGCCGCTGGACGTCGTACGCCGCATCGAGGGTGAGCGGTGCGGCGGCGGTGAGCTGGGCGACCGGGGCGGCGCCGGTGGCCGCGGCGTCCAGCACCGCGGCGGCCTCGGCGAGGTCCCCACCGGCTTCGGTGGCAACGGGGTTCATACGGCGGCTTCCTTCCGCGCGGCGGCCAGGTCCAGCGCCACGTCGACGATCATGTCTTCCTGTCCGCCGACCATCCCGCGGCGCCCGACCTCCAGCAGCAACTCCCGTACGTCGAGGCCGTGGCGGGCGGCGGCGCGTTCGGCGTGCAGCAGGAAGCTGGAGTAGACGCCCGCGTAGCCGAGGGTGAGGGTCTCCCGGTCGACGCGGACCGGGCGCTTCTGGAGGGGGCGGATCAGGTCCTCGGCGGCGTCCTGGAGGGCGAAGAGGTCGCAGCCGTGACGCCAGCCCTGGAGGGTGGCGACGGCGACGAACGCCTCGATCGGGCAGTTCCCGGCGCCCGCGCCCTGCCCGGCGAGGGAGGCGTCGACACGGCGGACACCGTTCTCCACGGCGACGACGCTGTTGGCGACGGAGAGCGAAAGGTTCTCGTGGGCGTGGATGCCGATCTCGGTGGCCGGGTCGAGGACGTCACGGTAGGCGCGGACGCGGGCGGCGACGCCGTCCATGGTGAGGCGGCCGCCGGAGTCGGTGACGTAGACGCAGTGGGCGCCGTAGCTCTCCATCAGGGCGGCCTGTCGCGCCAGGCCCGCCGGGTCGTTGAGGTGGCTCATCATCAGGAACCCTGCGACATCCATGCCGTGTTCGCGGGCCCAGGCGATGTGCTGGGCGGCGACGTCCGCCTCGGTGCAGTGGGTGGCGATCCGGACGCTGCGGACCCCGGCCGCGTGCGCCCGGCGCAGGTCGGCGAGGGTGCCGATGCCGGGCAGCAGCAGGGTGGTGAGGCGGGCGCGGGTGAGGACGGAGGCGGCGGCCTCGATCCACTCCAGGTCGGTGTGGGCGCCGTGCCCGTAAGTGACGCCGGAGCCGGCGAGGCCGTCGCCGTGCGCCACCTCGATGGCGTCGACACCGGCCGCGTCGAGGGCGGCGGCGACGGCGGTGACCTGCGCGGTGGTGTAGCGGTGGCCGACGGCGTGCATACCGTCCCGCAGGGTGACGTCCTGGATGTAGAGGGCGGGCGGGGTGTCCGCCGGGGTCGGGTTCATCGGGCGATGGCTCCTTCCCGGCGCCGGGCGACCAGGGATTCGGCGGTGCGCAGGGCGGCGGAGGTCATGATGTCGAGGTTCCCGGCGTACGCGGGCAGATGGTGTCCGGCGCCGGTGACCTCCAGGAACACCGACACCTGGGTGCCCTTGAACGGCCCGCCGGTGCCCGGTACGAACGGCTCGTCGACCGGCGTGAACTGCACCTCCTGCTTGAGGCGGTAGCCGGGGACGTACGCGCGGACCGCGGCGGTCATCGCGGCGACGGACCGCCGGACCTCCTCCTGGGCCGCCGCGTCGAGCGGGTCGGTGAGGCAGTGGACGGTGTCCCGCATGACGAGGGGCGGTTCGGCCGGGTTGAGGACGATGATCGCCTTGCCGCGGGCGGCCCCGCCGACCTGTTCGAGGGCGGCGGCGGTGGTCTCGGTGAACTCGTCGATGTTGGCGCGGGTACCGGGCCCGGCGGAGCGGGAGGCGATCGACGCGACGATCTCCGCGTACCGGACGGGCACCACCCGGGAGACGGCGGCGACGACCGGGACGGTGGCCTGTCCGCCGCAGGTGACCATGTTGACGTCGGGCGCGTCGAGATGGTCGCCGAGGTTGACGGGCGGCACGACGTACGGGCCGAGGGCGGCCGGGGTGAGGTCGACCATCGCCTTGCCGGTGGCCCGGACCGCCTCGGCGTGCCGGGCGTGGGCGGCGGCGGAGGTGGCGTCGAAGACCACTTCGACGTCGGCGAATTCGGGCATGCGCAGCAGCCCGTCGATGCCCTCGGCTGTGGTGGCGATGCCCATCCGCCGGGCGCGGGCGAGCCCGGCGGACGCCGGGTCGACCCCGGCGACCGCCGCGACGTGCAGGGCGTCGGAGAGCCGGTCGATCTTGATCAGCAGGTCGGTGCCGATGTTGCCGGAGCCGATGATCGCGGCGGGGGCGGTTCCGGTGGGCGTGGCGGTCATGCCGTGCTCCTTTCGGGGGTGCGGGGCGCCGCGGAGGCACCCGGGCGGTCGGCGGGCGAGGTCGCGGCGGCGGGCCCGGCGCCCGGCCCCCCACCCGTACCGGCCCC
>NZ_VKJP01000497.1 GCF_007280575.1 Streptomyces benahoarensis | reverse complement strand
CAGCCCCTCGCTGTGCCGCAGCAGCAACGCCCGCCCCCGCTCATCGACCAACAGCGCCCCGGCCCGCACCTCGGGACACCGCCCACCGTGCGGACACCGCTCCCGCCGCGCGTGATCCCGCAGGGCGTCGTAGAGCGGGAGCAACGGGCCCAGTTCATCCGGGTGTTGGCGTAGGTAGTCGGTGAGTTCGCGGGTGAGGGCTCCGGCGTCAACGGTCACGACCATCCTCCTCGGGGAGAGAGGCGAGGAGGGCCTGCGACTGGCCCTGGCCGAGCAGCGTCCGGCACGTACGCGCCATGGCCCGCAGGTGCAGCCAGGCGGCGAAGGGGCCCTCACCGGGGCCCGTACGCAGACACTGCCAGTCACGCAGGGCGGTGGCGGTACGGGACGTGACAGTGTCCGGCGAGCGTCCTTCCCACGCCTTCGCGGCCCTCGCGCAGTGCTCCGCGAGCCGTGCCGCCAGGTCGGCGATCTCTTCGGCGGGCGGCATCTGCTGGTGGGGCGCCAGGGCGCGGTGGCAGTCGAGGGCAGCGCTTTCCACCACGTTCGGCGGCAAGGGGATCCGAGTCTTTGCCATGGAAGTCTTCCTTCAGGTGATGTGGCATCGGCCTCGGGAGAGACCGCGAGGCACTCCTTGAGCCCGTCAGGCCAGGGGCGAGGCGCTCGGGCAGGACGGACAACGTTCAGGAAACCGTGTGGAGTTGCGTCAGACCACGGCATGGTTGCGGCACTCTTGATGCACCTGTGATGCACGGACGCACTGCTCCGATAGGGGCGGTCCGAGCAGGGGAGGGAGCCGAAGTGGACCTGGCGAAACGACGCAAAGCCATGGGCTACAGTCAGGAGAAGTTCGCCCATGAAATCGGCGTTGACCGCACCACAGCAGGCCGCTGGGAGCGGGGCGAGACAGCGCCTGAAGCTGGTATGCGACCCAAGATCGCCGAGTTGTTGCACCTGGATCTCATCGAACTCGACGTCATGCTGAACCCAGCGGAATGCGAAGGGCCTGCAACGTCGCCATCTGATGTCCGACACGATTCCGGGGATATCGACGACATGATTCGACGTGAGTTTCTTCGCCTCATAGCAGTAACCGGGGCTCTCTCCGCACTGCCGCCTGATGAAGTCAACGCGTTGAGCGAATCAGGCGAGACGGCAGGCGAATTCCACCGTATGAACAGCCATCTGTGGAAGGTCTACCAGCTCGCACGCTCCAAGAGCTCGATCAGTCCGGTCGTGCAGGACCAGCTCAGTGCGTTGACCGAGACTTTCCGGTCCGGTTCTCCGCGCCGAACCGAGGTTCTTTGCGAGGCTGCTGGGGACCTCTTTCAACTCGCGGGTGAGCTGGCATTTGATCGGAATCGGTACACGGATGCCACAGCTTCGTACACCTTGGCAGCCTCTGCCAGCAGCAATGCTCGTGCCCATGACCTTTGGGCCTGTGCACTCGTACGGCACGCCTACGTAGATCTTTATGCGAAGCGGTTTTCTCAGGCAGCCGAAACCCTGGAAGTCGCGGGGAAAGTGGCTACGCATGGCGACAGTGCGCTTTCCACCCGCTACTGGGTGGCTTCCGTGCAGTCCGAGGCATACGCCGGCCTACGGAATGAGGCTGCCTGCGAGAAGGCTCTCGACGAAGCTCAGCGTGTCACGGATCTGAAGGGCACGGTGCACAACGGCGGTTGGCTGCGTTTTGACGGCTCGCGGTTGCTGGAGGAGCGTGGCGCCCGATACCTACAGGTGGGGCGCTTGGACCTTGCCGAGTCCACGCTGAAGACCGCGCTGGCCACCGATGCACTCGCCAAAGGTGCCTCCTTCCGGCGCCGTGGCGTGGTTCTCGTCGACCTCGCGTCGATCGGTGCCAAGCGTCGGGATGCGGAGCAGGTGACGGCCTACGGAGGCGAGGCGCTTCAACTGGCTCAGCGGACCAGATCTGGTTACGTGGCCCGTAGGCTCCAGGCACTGCGAGCGGAGATCGGCTCTCTGGGCCGTGAACCTCGTGTGGCTGAGTTGGGCGCTGCGATCGGCGCCTTGCGCACACCATGACCCGACGAGAGGGGAACGCAGAATGACAACCGAAGGCGCACGCATCTTCCGGGAAGCGTGGATCGACGGAGTGCGGCGGCACTTCCCCGGGGAGCCGAAGCCCGGTTACGTCACGCCGTGGGACGGGACGCCCGAGTGGGAGCGGGCGGCCGCGGGGGCGGTGTACGCGCAGGTGCGGCAGTTCCTGGAGGTGAGCGACGGGCACGCGGCCCGGCTCACGCGGGAGCAGAAGGGCCGGTTCGTCGCCACGTGCTGGACGGCGCAGATGTACCGGCACTTCGAGGACCCGAAGCCCGGCTACGTCGCCGACTGGCCCCAACTGCCGCAGTGGCAGCGGGAGACGGACGCGGACATCTTCGAGGCGATCGAGGTGGCTGTGGGGGAGGTCCCGGAAGGAGCCGCTCCGTAGGGGCCCTCCTTCGCCGAGATCATCCGGAACTTTTCGGCCCGCCGGGCCCTCTCCCCAGCCGTACGGCCCATTCCCCGCCGAGAGGAGCTGATCCGGATGGTGCGTCGCGTACGCGCGCTGTTGCTGACCGTCTTGTTGCTGGTGACGGGCGCGGTGATGTCGTCCACCCCGGCCGCCGCCGTCATCGGCGGGACGGAGAGTACGTACGGGCCGTGGGCGGTGCGGATGCTCGTCGACGGGAAACCGGAGTGCACGGGGACGGCGGTCGCCCCGGAGTGGATCATCAGTGCCTCGCACTGCTTCTTCGAGCAGGCGCAGCCGATCGCCGACCGGCGGATCTCGTTCCGGGTCGGCGACCTCGACATGAACAAGGGCACCACGGTCCGTCCGGTGCCCGGCGCGCGCCACGGCGCCGCGGACGCCGACATGATGCTGATCAAGGTCCCGCCGATGAAGATCCCCACCGCGCCCCTGGCCACCTCGCCGGTCCGGCAGGGGCAGCTGGTCCGCCAGTACGGGTGGGGCGCCACCTGCACCGGGGACGAGAACGCCTGCCAGTCCCCGGTGCTCAAGCAGTCGGACCTGCGCGTCGTACGGCCGGACGACCCGCGGTGCGAGGGCTTCAGCGCGCCGGGCGGCTCCGACTTCTGCATGGAGAAGGTGACCGGGCTGCCCGCGGGCGGCGACTCCGGCGGCCCGGTGATGAGCATCGCCCCCCACGGCACCGAAACCCTCCTCGGCGTCTTCGACACCTCCGACCGCGAGCAGATCGCCGGAGCGGGCGAGATCTCTCAGCAGCTGTCCTGGATCCGGTCGGTCATCGGGAAGTAGCGGGGGAGGGGCACGACCGCGGCCCGTCAAGCCACCCCACCCCACCCCAC
>NZ_VKJP01000496.1 GCF_007280575.1 Streptomyces benahoarensis | reverse complement strand
CTCGTGGGCTCGGAGATGTGTATAAGGGACACCAATCCCCAACGCCTCATCCCGGGCCGCCTCCGCCTCTCGCCGGAAGAGCCGGAACCACATGAAGAGGACGAAGCCGGCGAAGACGAACCATTCGCCGGTGTAGCCGAGGTTCTGGAACGCCTTGAGGTCCAGTCCGCTGCCCTCCGCCGCGGCCGGCGGTACGGCCTTCAGGGGCGCGGAGGTGTCGCCGAGCGTGATCCAGGCGTCGTAGACCGGGTACGGCACGATGTTGACCAGCGAGGCGGCGCTGATCATGCCGAGTTGGCCGTTGGGGAGGCCGCCGCCGGACTGCACGCCGCTGGTGCCGACGTTCTCGGACGCCTGGAGGGCGCCGGTGACGGTCACCTCGCCGGACGGCGGTGCGGGCACCTTGGCGGTGTCGGCGGGGTTGTTCGCGTCGCCGGGGAGCCAGCCGCGGACGACCGGGAGCGCCTTGCCACCGTCGGTGCGCAGCGGCGTCAGGACGTAGAAGCCGGGGCGGCTGCTCGCCTTGCGGTCGAGGGTGCGGTCCGGGACGAGCAGTTGGTGCCGGGTGTCGTACGTGCCGCGGGCGCGGGCCTGGCGGCCGGAGGTGACCTGGTCGACGGGGAGGAGGCTGTCGAGGGGCCGGGCGGCGGCCGTCTCGGCTGCCGCGGTCCGGTCCGCCTGCTGCTGGTGCGAGTTGACGCGGTCCTCGAAGCGGCTGAGCTGCCAACTGCCCATGAAGACGCAGAAGGGGATCGCCAGTACGGCGAAGACGTTGATCCCCCACCACCGCGGGGTCAGCAGGAACCGGTACACGCCGTCAACGGTACGGGGCCCGTCCGGCGCCCCCGCACCGCCCCCTCACGAGGCGCCGCCTCCGTACGGGACCGGGGCCGGCGATCCCTACTTCCCGTTCAGCACGCCGGTCCGGTACACGGTCCCGGCGCAGGCATCGGTGAGGGTGGCGTCGGCGGCGGTCGGTTCGCCGGATTCCGGGGTGTGTCTGAGGACGATGCCGCCGGGCGCCGCGCCGCCGCCTCCCGAACCTCCGCCGTTCCCGCCGGTGGTGTCGCCGCCCCGGCCGCCGCCCGTGTCCTCGCCGTGGTCGGCGGCGGGCGGGGCGGCCGACGGGCTGGACGGCGAGGCCGACGGCGACGGCCCGGACCCGCCGCAGCCGCCGGACGCCGGGATCCACGCGAATTTGATCTCGTACGCCTGGCCCGGCTTGAGAACGAGCTGGTCAGGGGCGGTGGCAGGGTCGGGCAGGCCGGTGGCCTCATCACCGCTGGTGTGGTCGACGACATGGATGCGGGCGGTGTCGGCGGAGCCCTGCGCCTCGACGTCCACGGTGCCGCCGCCGTCGACGGAGCAGGCCGTGGCGGAGGTGTTGACGACGCGGAAGGCGCCGTAGACGCGGCCCTCGGAGTCGGCGGGGGTGACGCTGCCGGTGCCCTTGCCGAGCTGGTCGCGTCCGCAGGCCGGGGAGGTGACGTCCATCGTTTCGTACGGGTCCGGGCTGGTCGCGCCGGTGCCGTGTCCGGGGTGGTGGGTGCCGGCGGGTTCGCCGTGGCCGTCGTGGGGGTGGCCGGGGCCGCCCTCCGCCGCGCCGCCGCCGGAGGGCTGGCGTCCGCGGTGTACGGGGGCGCCGTCCGGGGCGCCGTCGGCGTCACCGGTCTGCCGGTTCCCGGCGGCGTTCGCGGGCCGGTCGCCGGAGGCGTCGTCGAGGTGGGCGACCTGCACCATCGCCGGGATGGAGGTGCCGCCGAGCAGCAGCGCGGCGGCCGCGCCGACGACGGCGTGGCGGCGGCGCCGGCGCCGGGTGGGGACGGCGTGCCGGATCTGGTTCAGGGCGTCCGGTGCCGGTTCCAGGTCGCCGACGGAGGACTGCAGCAGCCGTCGCAGTGCGTCCTCGCCGTCGAAACCGTCGTCGCCGGGCGCCTCGTCCTGCCGTGGGCCATCGGCTCCCCCGGAACCCGCGCCTCCGCCGTTACGGCCCGCGCCACCGGCCCCTGGGACGTCATCCCCGGGCCCGGCACCCCTGGCGGCCCCCTGGGCCCAGCCGGGCGCCCCGTGGCTCCCGCCCGCACTTCCGGAATTCACGAAATCTCCGGCACCGTCCGGGCCGCCGGGATCGCCCGCCCCGGAGTGTGCACGGGCCGGGTCGACGGTGTTGCCGTTCATGCCGGTGCCTCCATCGCGACGCGGAGCGCCGCGATACCGCGTGAGCCGTACGCCTTGACCGAGCCGAGCGATATGCCCAGCGTCTCGGCGACCTGCGCCTCGGTCATGTCGGCGAAGTAGCGCAGCACCAGCACCTCGCGCTGGCGGCGCTGGAGTCCGCGCATCGCCCGGATCAGCTCATCGCGTTCCAGCAGGTCGTACGCGCCTTCCTCGGCGCTGGCCATGTCCGGCATCGGCTTGGAGAGCAGCTTGAGGCCGATGATGCGGCGGCGCAGCGCGGAGCGGGAGAGGTTGACGACGGTCTGCCGCAGGTAGGCGAGGGTCTTCTCCGGTTCGCGGACGCGGTTGCGGGCGGAGTGGACGCGGATGAACGCCTCCTGGACGACGTCCTCGCAGGACGCGGTGTCGTCGAGGAGCAGCGCGGCGAGGCCGAGCAGGGAGCGGTAGTGGGCGCGGTAGGTCTCGGTGAGGTGGTCGACGGTGGTGCCGGTGGCCGCCGCGTCATCGGAGTCGCCGCGCTGGTCGGCGTCCCCGCGCTGGGGCGGGAGTTTGCCGGGCCGCGTGGTGGGCCAGGGCGCGATCACCGGCATGCCCCCGGCGCCACGGGCGTGGGGCGGACGCACTGCCGCGCCCGCCGCGCCCACCGGGGCGATCGTGAATGCGAGAACCTCTGCCACGCCTGTTGGACACGCATCTCCCCGTCAGGGTTGTACGCGCACGCCGCCGTCTCCGGTGATGCGTGATATGCCCTCATTGCGCCCCAGCTCTTCCTCGGTGCCCCAATTGCCCCGATGTGCGCACCGGCCTCAGTTGCGTCGGGGCACCCGTCGGCCCGCCGCGACCGCCCCCGGCACCGTCCGCCCCAGGGGCCCTGACCGCCCACGACGCCCCGCGGGGCAGCACCCAAGACGCACCACTCCCGATCGCCGGTTCCCTGACGGTTCCGCGCCTCGCGGCCTGGTGCGCCGAGACGCCGCCGACCAGGCACGGGACGCCGGAACCACCGACCCGGTCACAGAACCTTCACACGTTTCGCAAGTATGTCGCAGGGGGTCAAGGCCGCGACACCCGATACCCGGAACACCTCCCCGCCCGGCCACCGACGTCCGAAAGCCGCCCGCTTTGCTGACCGGGTCCGGGGCGCGGCCCGCCCCCGCCT
>NZ_VKJP01000495.1 GCF_007280575.1 Streptomyces benahoarensis | reverse complement strand
ATTAAGTCGTCGGCAGCGTCAGATGTGTATAATAGACAGGGGGTCAGGGCGGACTCGAAGTGGTGGTTGGTGCGGCATCGGGGCGGGCACCGCGTACCGGGGCAGGCGCCGCGTACCGGGGCGGGCGCCGCAGGAGTCTCACGCGCGCTTGTAGTAGTAGCCGTTGCCGCTCGCGGCGCCCACGTTGTGCTGGATGCCGCTGCCGTTGACGGTGAAGTACGACGGGTCGAGTTGGGCGGAGCAGTAGCCGGGGTTGGGGCCGACGAGCTTCGCGGCGCCGACGTTGATGCGGCGGCTCGTCGCGGAGGTCACCTCGGCCTGGTAGGGGCAGCTGTTGTAGGGGAAGTCGGACATGCGGACCGTGCCCGAGCGGGAGATGGTGAGGGAGCCCGGCTGTCCGGTGTTGTACGACTCGCCGAAGGTCCAGCTGCCCACGAAGGGCGACGGGACCGCGCTGGCGCAGCGCTGGCTGGCGCGGCTGCTGGAGGAACTGACCGCCGCGCTGGGGCAGGCGGACGACGCGCGCTCCGGCGTCCACGCGGTGGTCCGGGTCTATCTGCGCTTCGTCCAGACGCACCCGGACGCGTCCCGGCTCCTGCACTCGGCCCCCGTGGACCGCGAGGTCATGGCGCGCGCCCCCCAGCTCCGCGGTTCGCAGGAGGCCCGCCTCGCCCCGCTCGGCGCCTGGCTCCGGGACCGCCAGGAGGCGGGCGAACTGGCCGACCTCCCGCTGCCCGTCCTCGAATCGCTGATCCTCGGGCCGGTGACGGGGCTCGCCCGCCGCTGGCTCTCCCTGGGGGACGTCGATCTCGACGCGGCCGCGCGGGAGACGCCGGAGCGGATCTGGCGGTCGGTCGGTCCGTGAGCCGGGCGGATGCCGACGGACGCCCGGGGTGGGCCACCTTCCCACGTCATTGCGACCCGCCGGACGCCGCCTCACTCCTCGATCTCGCCGTCCTCCACCGCCTCCACCGTCTCCGCGTCGACGGCCGGTCCCCGCCCCTCGGGCAGTACGGGTGCCTCCTCCGCCCCGTCCAGCTGCTGTTCCGAACGGAGCGACTTGACCCGGTCCATCATCCGGGCCACCGCCGACATCGGCAGGGTGTCGATGTAGCTGGAGATGTCGCCGCCGCCGATGTAGCGGGGGACCTGCATACCGGAGATCTCCCTGATGATGCGGATCATCGCGACGTTGTCCCGGCCCAACGCCTCAATCTCCCCGTCGAGTTCCAGGGCGGCACGGTGCCGCTCGACAACCAGCCGCCGCTCCTCGATCGCCAACTCGATATCGGCGTTCTTCTGCTCATGGGCGAGCCATTCGCCCCGCTGCTCCGCCTCGAACGTCCGCTTCAGGGCGTCGTTGAGCGACTCGTCCTCGGCCCGGAACTCGCCGAGCGTGGTCAGCCGCGCCTCCACGCCCGCGGCCTCCAGGGCGGTGCGGACCTGCGCCGCGAGGTCGGTCCGGGTCTCCGCGTAGGTGCTCAAGAACTCCGAGACGGTGGAGGCGGCGGCGATCTCGTTGAAGTACGAGGCGACGGTCGCGCCGAGCACCCGCTCGACGAACCGCTGCACCGGGATCGGATCGTTCTCCAGTCCGCCGAGGCCGGAGATCTGGGTGCCGCCGAACTCACGGATCAGCTGGGGCGCGGACTTCCGGGGGATCACCAGGGTCTGGCTCATCTCCACCGACAGCCGGTGGCCCTGGACGGTGACGACGATCTGCCGCAGCTGTGCGTCGTAGTTCCGGGACGCCGACGCGGTCTTGTACATCCACTCCAGGATCAGCAGCCGGGTCGGGACCAGCATCACGCGGACGAACCAGGGGTTGAGGGTGTAGACCGGCCCCTCGCCGAGCGTCTCCGCCTGCACGCCGCGGCGCCCGCCGTTCTCCAGGAACACCCACGGCAGCTGGAAGCGCCGGTGCCCCGGCACCCGCGGCCCCAGCTCGTCGTCGGCGTCCTCCTCGGGGTCCGCACCGTCGAGCGTGACGACCACCCCGGTGAAGCCGACCGGGACGGTGATCTCCTGGAGGTGGTGGGTGGTCAGCCCGCTGCCGCGGAACCGTTCGGTGGTGACGTTGTCGGTGGTGACGACCTCGAACAGCGCCGGGTTGATGTCGTAGTACGAGCCGCCGGCCAGCACCGCCATCTGCCGGCCCTGCTCCCCTCCCCCGGCCAGGAACGCCTCCCCGTCCTGGAAGTTGTCGCACTCCACATGCGGCCCGAAAAACCGGTCCGGCGGCCGGATCCGGCCGTCCCTGGCGCTCACCAGCCCGATCGTCCCGGAGCCCACGTAGGTGCGCGGGGCCAGCTCGACGGTGAAGAGTGCGGCGTTGAGGTCGTAGGCGTGACCGCCGCTCAGCGTGACGGCCTGGACGCCCTGCTCGCCGCCGTTCAGCAGGAACGCCGCACCGTCCTGGAAGAAGTCGCACTCCACGGCCCGCCCGACGGTGCGACCGGGCGGTTTCTTCCGCCCTTCGCGGGCGGTGACCACGCCGATGCTGTCCACCGGGATGCGCACCCGGGCGACGAAGGTGACCTCGTACAGGCCGGGCAGCAACCAGGTGTAGCGGTCCGGGAGGAGGGTGCGCGCCCACACGCCCCGCGAGGCGCGCGGGGTGATCCGCCGGAACTGCGCGTCGGCGCGCCCGTACCGCCGGGTGACGATGCCGACCTCGTCCGGGGGAACGACGACACGGCCGAACCACGCCAGGCTCACGAGGCCGACGAGGACGAGCAACGCCACGATGATCACGATCGGAGTCATCAGCGGACAATCCCCTCGTGGTGGAGGTGCAGATGGGTGGCCAGCACGGTCGCCGTCCACTGGTCGTACCAGTCCGGGAACCGTTCGTTCTGCGGATTGCGCAGCGTCGGGTAGAAGCCCGGGCGGCCGCCGGGCCCTGCCGCCGCGGTGAACTCCCGGTAGGAGCGCGGCACGCCGTCCGCCTCCGAGCCACGCCAGCCGCAGGCGACCGACAGGGCCAGGAACTCCGCGTGCCGGGTGCCGCGTACCGTCGCCGTCCGCGCCTGTGCGGTGAAGCCCTGGCGGTCGTGGGAGTGGGTGGACCACAGCGCGTCGATGCCGGTGAGGACGCCGGGCGGCAGGCGCCGGGCGTCCCTGGCGCGCAGCCAGCCGTCGTCGAGGCGCCCGGCCGCCTCCAGCAGGAGTGAGGTGGTCAGCAGGTCGGCGTGGGCCCATTCGCCCTGCCGCAGTACATGGGCGAGCCCGTCGAGGGAGGTGGCCGCCGGGATGCGGACGGCGCGGACCGGGGGCGCGACGAGCAGCCGCGGCCCCAGCTGCT
>NZ_VKJP01000494.1 GCF_007280575.1 Streptomyces benahoarensis | reverse complement strand
CCGCCCCCCCGACCCCCATTTCCGGTGATTCCGGCGATTCCGGCATCGTGGGACCACCGTCGGCGAAATACCCCGCCTGATCGCCCCCACTCGGTGCGCCGGGACGTCAGTATTGAGGAAAAGTGGGGGTAGCAGCACCCGAGAGGCGGCCGAAGCGCACCAACCACCGCGCCCCGTACGCAGTTTGGAGAGGTGATCGATGGGGGTCTTGGGACCCTTTCCCGGATCCGCGGAGCGGCCGCCCGGCCAGGCTCTGGACCGCGAGGAGGCCGACCGTGCGCTGGAGCGGCTGAGCGCCGAGTACGAGGCGATCGATTCCTCGCTACAGGCGCTCCAGGACCACGCGGGGCGGCGGCTGCTGGAGGGCGCGGACCTGACCGGCGTGACCAAGGAGCGCTGGGCGGCCACCGAACGCTCGCTGGCCGCGCTCTGGGCGGACTTCGACGCGTACACCGAGGCGCTGGCCACCGTCCGCACGCTGCGCGAGCGGCGGCGCTGGCTCTCCCCCGACGACCTCGCCGAACTGACCGGCCTGCTGCGCGACGCACCGATCCCGGCGACCGGGGCCACCGGCGGGGCCGACGCCACGCCGTGCACGCTGCGCGAGCTGGTGGCACGGCTGAACGGCCGCTACGCCCGCGCGCTGGACACCATCGTCGCCGCGGACGCGGTCTGGTCCACGCTGCCCGCCCGTATCGACCTGCTCGCCGAGGAGCTGCGGCGCACCCGCTCGCTGGCGCACTCCGTGGGCGTCCGCCCCGGCACCCACCCCTCCGGCGACGACCTGGAGGACATCACCGACGAGCTGACCCGGCTGCGCGCCGAGGTGATCGCCGACCCGCTGGCGTTCTGGGTGGCCCCGGCGGGCGGCAGCGCCGCGCCCGGCGGCGGACGGCCCGACACCGCGCGCTACGACCGGGCGGCCCGCGCGCTGGAGGACGTCCGCCGGGAGATCGAGGCGGTGCTGGACGTACGGCAGGACGCCGAGGCCCGGCTGATGCGCCTGCGGGACGTCCTCTCCCGCGCGGACCGCACCCTGACCGAGGCGCGGCAGGCGCGCGGCGAGGTGCTGGCGAAGATCGCGGCGTGCGAGGTCCCGGCCGTCAGCGGCCCGTCGACGGCGCTGCACGAACAGCTCGCGGCCGCCGCCGACTTCCGGCGGCGCGCCCAGTGGCACCGCCTCTCGCCACTGCTGGACCGGCTGGAGGAGAGCGCCGAGGACGAACTGCTGCGCGCCCGCGAGTCACTGACGGCGGTGACCGCACCGCTCGCAGTCCGCGCCGAGCTGCGCGGCCGCCTCGACGCGTACAAGGCGAAGCTGGCCCGGCACGGTCTGGCGGGCGATCCGCTGCCGGCCGAGCGGTACGACGCGGCCCGGCGGCTGCTGTGGAGCGCGCCCTGCGATCTGCGGGCCGCCGAGGCGGCGGTGGCGCGCTACCAGCGGGCGGCGGCGGAGGCGCTCGTACCCGACCGGGGCGAGGCGTGAGCGGGCCCCCGGCCGAACGCACCGGCCCGTCCGCCGACTTCGGCCGGGGCGGACGGCACCGGGAGGATCCGGCCAGCGGGGCCACCGGAGTACGGAACCACGGCGCGGACTGGGTACTCTCCGGGGGCCACGGTGCCCGTCCGGCCGACGGACCGGGCCGTGCGGTGCCGCCGGAGCCGCCGCACCGCCGGAGGCGGCGCCGACCGCGCGGCAGGGCGCGGCGTGGCGAGACAAGGATCGAGCTGGTGGAGCGGGCCTACCGTTTCCGCCCCGGGACGTGGGTGTGACATGGGTGTGACTGGGCCGTCCAGGTGTCCGAGCTGCGGCGAGCCGCCGGAGGAGGAGGGCGCGGGCTGCGGACGCTGCGGCGCCGGAAACCCGGCGCCGCCCGACCCGCAGGCCCGGATCCCCGACGCGGCGCTGGGCGGGGAGGCGGCCGGACGGCAACCGGCCACCGACCCGCGGGTCGCCGGGTACGAGGCGGTCGCCGACGCCGCCGAGCAGACGCCGGTGCGCGGCACCCGCCGGTGCGTGCTGTGCGGCGCGGGCGGCGTGGACGCGGCCGGTTACTGCCCCCGCTGCGGTCAGGCCCAGCCGCGCGAACGCGACCACATGGAGCGGGAGTTGGAGGGCGTCGGCGCGGTCAGCGACATCGGCCGCCGCCACCACCGCAACGAGGACTTCTTCACGGTGTCGGCGACGGCCCTCCAGGACGGTTCGCCCGCCGTCGTCGCCGTCGTCTGCGACGGGGTGTCCTCCGCGACCCGGCCCGACGAGGCGTCGGCCGCGGCGTGCGAGGCGGCGGGCGAGGCGCTGCTGGAATCGCTGCCGCGCGGGGTCCACGCCCAGCGGGCGATGCACGACGCGGTGGTGGTGGCGGCAGCAGCGGTGAACGCGCTGGCCGGGCCGGACGATCCGCAGGAGCCGCGCCGGGAGAACGCCCCGGCCTGCACCTTCGTCGGCGCGGTGGTCGGCGGCGGGCTGCTGACCGTCGGCTGGGTCGGCGACAGCCGCGCCTACTGGGTGCCCGACGACCGCAGCGTCCCGGCGACCCGTCTCACCGAGGACGACTCGTGGGCCGCGCAGATGATCGCGGGCAATTTGATGTCCGAGGCGGAGGCGATGGCCGACGAGCGGGCGCACGCCATCACCGGCTGGCTGGGCGCGGACGCGTACGAGGTCGAGCCGCACACCCGGCACTTCCAGCCGGACGGTCCGGGCGTCGTCGTGGTCTGCACGGACGGGCTGTGGAACTACGCGGAGTCCACCGAGCAGATGGCCTCGGTGCTGCCCGCCGACGCGCACGTCCGCCCGCTGGAGAGCGCCCGGACGCTGGTGACGCACGCGCTCGACGGCGGCGGCCACGACAACATCACGGTCGCGGTGGTGCCGTTCCCCGCACCCGCGGGACACGCCGCGACGGCCTGACCCGGGCGCCCGGTGCCGGTCCGGCGGAACGTCGCGGCCACTCTTGGGTGGGACGTACGGATTCGTCGGATCGGCACCGTTTCGGGTGGCGGGTGACGCACTCCACAGCCCGGGGCGGGCGAGGGCCGCGACGCCCGGTGACGCCCCGGCGGCGGGCGTTCCCCCTTCCGAGGCGGGCGGCGGCCGTGGCAGGGCGAACGGTACTGTGCGACGGGGCGGCGGCTCCGCCGCGCGTGGGGCACTCCCGCCGCGGCCGTGAGACGGTCCGCCCCACGCCATGACAGACCAACGAGAGCACCGGCCGTAAGCGCCGGAGACGGTACGGAGGGGGAAGAAACCGACATGCCTACCTGCCCGAACGGACACCAGTCGGTGGCCGAGGACTGGTGCGAGGTGTGCGGCCGGCCGATGGCGGGCGCCGTCCCCCCGCCGCCCTCCCTGCCCGCCGGCTTCC
>NZ_VKJP01000493.1 GCF_007280575.1 Streptomyces benahoarensis | reverse complement strand
GCGGGGGGTCAGCGCGCGGGTGGAGTGGTAGGCGGCGGCCAGGGTGACCTGACGGATGCCCAGATCGGCGAGGCGCGGCGCGGCCCCGGGGTCGCCGGCCACATCCCAGGGGTAGAGGAAGGCGGCGGCGCGCATCAGGCGCGGCCCCCGTCCACCGGGCCGCCCGCACCGGGCAGCAGCGAGAGCCCGCGGTCGAGCAGGGCGCGCAGCTCGTCGACGTGCCGGGGGTCCGGCGGGGCGAGCGGCGGCCGGACCTCGCCCGCGTCCAGGCCACGCAGCCGTACGCCCGCCTTGATGAGGGACACCGCGTAGCCGTGGCCCTGGTTGCGCAGGTCGACGAGGGGGCGGTAGAAGCCGTCCGTCAGGCGGTCGACGGTCTCCCGGTCGCCGGTGGTGAGCGCCCGGTGGAAGGCGAGGGCGATCTCGGGTGCGAAGGCGAAGACGGCGGAGGAGTACAGGCGCACGCCCAGGCCCAGGTAGGCGGGGCCGGTGAGTTCGGCGGTGGGCAGGCCGTTGAAGTAGAGGAAGCCGGAACCGGCGGCCTCGGTGCGGACGGCGCTCATGATGCGCTGGAGCAGTTCGAGGTCGCCCAGCCCGTCCTTGAGGCCGATGACGCCCGGGGTGCGGGCGAGCGCGACGACGGTGTCCGGGGTGAAGACGGCGTTGTCCCGCTGGTAGACGATGACCGGCAGGTCGGTGGCGGCGGCCAGGGCCCGGTAGTGGCGCAGCAGCCCCTCCTGACCTGCGTTGACGAGGTACGGCGGCATGGCGAGCAGTCCGTCGGCGCCGCGCTCGCGGGCGAGGTGGGCGAAGCGGACGGCGAGCGCCGTGCCGTAGCCCGCACCGGCGACCACCGGCACCCGGCCCGCGGTCTCCTCGACGGCCACGCCGACGCACGCCGCGAACTCCTCGGGCGTCAGGGCGTGGAACTCCCCGGTGCCGCAGCAGGCGAAGACGGCGCCCGCCCCGGCCTCGACGCCGCGCCGCACATGGGCGCGGCAGGCATCCAGGTCCACCTCGCCGTCGGGCGCGTAGGCGGTCACGGGGAAGAACAGCACTCCGTCGAGGCGGTCGGCGAGCGGCGAGGCTGAGGTCACGGGCTCTCCCTGGCGTGCGGTGCGTACCGCGGCGCGAAGCCCCCGCGGCACCGGCGGACTGCGGATCCGGCCGCGGACGCGCGGCGACCCACCACCCGCCGTGCACGTCTCTGACCGACGTCCATATCTCTGAACGGCGCCACGCTAGAGCAGCCCGCAGCCGCCGGTCAAGGGGCCCCACCGGCCCACACGCCCACCGAACACCCCGCCACCGTCGGCGTATTGACCACCGCTGATCACGCTCCCTACGGTGCTGACGACCGTGTCCACACCTCTGAACGTCATCCGCATCCGCATGCCGTCGGCGTTCCGGGGGCCACGCCGTTCCGCCGGAGGCCCGCCATGCCCGCACCCCGCACCGTCCTGCTCACCGGCGCCGCAGGCGGCCTCGGCACCCTGATGCGCGAACTGCTGCCCCCGTACGGGTACCGGCTGCGCCTTTTCGACGAGCGCCCGGTGCCGGACGCGCCCGACGCGATCACCGCGCCGCTCGCCGACCGTGAGGCGCTGCGCGCGGCGGTGCGCGGGGTCGACGCGATCATCCATCTCGCCGGGATCTCCCTCGAAGCCTCGTTCGACCAGATCCTGCGGGCCAACATCGAGGGCGTCCACCAGCTCTACGAGGCGGCCCGCGAGGAGGGCGTGCGCCGCGTCGTCTTCGCCTCCTCCAACCACGCCGTCGGCTTCACCCCGCGCCCGGCCGACGGTTCGGCCGCGATCGGGATCGGCACCCCGCGCCGCCCCGACACCTTCTACGGCCTGTCCAAGGGGTTCGGCGAGGACCTCGCCTCCCTCTACCACGACCTGCACGGCATCGAGACGGTCTCGCTGCGCATCGGCTCCTGCTTCCCCGAGCCGACCAGCGTGCGGATGCTGTCGATCTGGCTGAGCCCGGCGGACTGCGCCCGGCTGCTGCACGCCGCCCTCACCGCCGAGTACGTCGGCCACACCGTCGCCTACGCCTCGTCCGCCAACACCCGCCTGTGGTGGGACCTGTCGACCGCCCGCGCCCTGGGGTACGAGCCGCAGGACGACTCCGAGCCGTACGCGGCGGCGCTGATCGCCGCTCAGGGGGAGCTGGACCCGGACGATCCGGCGCATGCGCACCTGGGCGGCGCGTTCTGCACCGACCCGCCCCGCTGGCCGCACTGAGCAGGCGCGTCGTACGGTCGGGCGGTCCGTCGTCCGATCCGCCGTACGAGGGAACTCGCACCCCCTTCACGGCGTCCTTGAGGGCGACACGTCAGATACGGAAACCGCACGTCACACCGGCGCCACGGCGCCGCGGCGCGCAGGAACGAGGAATCACACCATGGGTATCGTCAGCTGGATCGTCCTGGGGCTGATCGCGGGCGTCATCGCCAAGATCCTGCTGCCGGGCCGGGACCCGGGCGGGCTGGTGGGCACCACGCTCACCGGCATCGTCGGGTCGTTCGTCGGCGGCTGGCTGTCCGTCAAGATCCTGGACCGTCCCATACCGAAGGACGTCTTCGACCTGTCCACCTGGGTCGCGGCCATCGCCGGCTCCCTCGTGCTGCTGATCCTCTACCGGCTGCTCTTCGGCAACTCCCGCGAGCGCCGCTGAACGGCCGCCCCGCCGGAGCCGGTCCGGCGGGCCACACGGAACCGGCCCCCCCCCCGGACGGGGCGGGTAATGGAACCGCAAAAGCGAGCCGTTCGTTACTGCTGGCATGACCGCAATGACTCCTGGCTCGAATCTCCCGCTCGGCGCCGCGCGGGTGGCGGTGGACGTCACCGCCCCCGTGCGGCTGGACGTCTCGGGCCTGTTGCTCACCGCCGCAGGCAAGGTGCGCTCCGACGCCGACTTCGTCTTCTACAACCAGCCCAGCGGCGGCCCCGGGGTGACCCATGGTGCCGGGGCACCCGGTGGCGGCGACGCCATCACCGTCGACACCACGGCGATCCCCGCGGACATCGAGAAGATCGTCGTCACCGCGAGCCCGGACGCCCCCGGCGCCACCTTCGCCGGTACGGAGCCGACCGGCACCGTGCGCGACGCGGACAGCGGCGCCGTCCTCGCCTCCTTCACCCCGCCCGGGCTCGGCCCGGAGACCGCGCTGGTCGTCGTCGAGATCTACCGCCGCAACGGCGCCTGGAAGGTCCGCGCCGTCGGCCAGGGGTACGCCGACGGGCTCGCCGGTATCGCCACCGACTTCGGCGTCAGCGTCGAGGAACCGACGACACCCGCACCTCCGGCCGCGGCCCCCGCGCCCCTGGCGGCACCGCCCGCGCCGCCCGCCGCGGCCGGAGGTGCGGG
>NZ_VKJP01000492.1 GCF_007280575.1 Streptomyces benahoarensis | reverse complement strand
GTCGCCGACGGGGCCGAGGAGGCCGACGGGGTCGGGGCGGCCGGGGGCACCGGCGCGGCAGGACGCGCCGCCGCGTTCGAGTCCGCCCGGGTGGCCGGGGCCGACTGGGCCGCCGGAACCGTGGACGGCGCGGCGGCCACGGAGGACGAGGCGGACGGCGCGGACGCGGACGGCGCGCTCGGCGCGGACGTGGACGGCGCCGGGGCGACCGACGACGCCGAGGCAGCCGAACGCACCGCCCCCGTAGGCGGGTTGAGCCGGGTCGGCCCCTTCTGCACCGGTGTGCCGGACGGCGTCGCCGGAGCGGGCGCGCCGGAGGCGGACGGCGACTGCGCGGCACGCGGCGTGCCCAGCCCCCTGTGCGCGGTGCCGCCCTCGGCGCTGCGCTGCACCGGGCGGGCGCCGGGACCGGAGGAAGCCGGTCCGGCGGGGGCCGGGGACGCGCCGGGACCCGTACGGCCGGAAGCGGCGCCAGGACCCGCAGCCGCAGCCGGGGCGGCCGAGGGTGAGGACGCCGACGGGTTGGTGGACGGTGCTGCCGGGCTGCCGGGCGCGCGGGACGCCGTGCCCGCACCGGATCCGTCCGCCGGACGCGGCGTTCCCGTAGCGGCCGGAGTCCCCGTCGTACGCGCCGAGTCGGGCGCACCCGTGGCACGCGACACGGTGACGGCACCGGACGCACCGGTGCCCTGCGGGGCGACGGAACTCTTCGGCGCCCCGAGGCCCTTCGGCACACCGGCATCCGGAGCCGACGACGGGCCGGAAACCGGCGAAGAGGGCGTACGCGAGGCGGAGGGCGCCCCCGGTGCGATGCCCGAGCCAGGGCCGGGCGCCGACGACGAGCCGGACGGCGGCGTGCCCGTACGCGCGGACGCACCGGTACGCGGCGCACCGTCCGGCGTACCGGTCGTGCCATTCGTACGGGGCGCACCGCTCGCGCCGGTCGTTCCAGGTCGCGAGGGCGCGCCGACGGCCCCGGCGGCACGGGCAGGACGCGGCTCCCCGGTGCCGGGAGGCGTGACCGGGGCACCCGTGGCCTTCTGCACCAC
Source organism: Streptomyces benahoarensis (assembly GCF_007280575.1). Taxonomy (GTDB): domain Bacteria; phylum Actinomycetota; class Actinomycetes; order Streptomycetales; family Streptomycetaceae; genus Streptomyces; species Streptomyces benahoarensis. The sequence goes on along the minus strand of NZ_VKJP01000492.1, from coordinate 2,343 downwards.
GGGAAGCGGACGGGCGAGCCCGGGACCCGGGGCGCCACCCGGCCGATGGCCGCCGGGGCGCGCCGTATCCGGGGAGTTCCCGCGCCGGTACATGGCATCCGAAGTACGCGAACTGCCCGTCGTAGCAGGGGAGTTCGTGGCCCGGGCAGGGACAGGGACAGGGGCAGGGGAAGTCAAGGGCGGCACCGCACCGGTCGCCGCATCAGGCATCGTCCCGTCGGCCCGCGGCGACCGCTGCACGGCCACCGGCGGCACCGCGGCATCGGACACCGAAGCGGCACCGTCGGCGGACGGCAATGCGGCGCCGACACCGGACGGGGAAGCGGCACCGGCGGCAGGCGGCGACGGGAGGTCCGCCCCACCCGCCGGGGAGCCGCCATGCCCCGCACCGGACCCGGCGGCCGGGCCGGGCCCAGGGCGGGAACCAGCGATCGGGCCGGGCCCAGGGCCGGAACCGGCGGCCGGGCCGGAACCCGTACCGGAGCGAGGCCCGGCTCCCGCGCCGGTCACCGGCGTGGCGGGCGCGGGCCGCGGCACCGGGGCAGTAGCCGCACCAGGCCGCGCCACCGGCAACTCCCGCCGCTGCACCGCCGCACGCACCGCACCGCCGGAGCCCCCCGCCTGCCCACGAGGCGCCGATGTCAACGTCGCCGGACGGGCGGCGGCGGCCGACGCCAGCGGCCGAACCTCCGGACCGGTCGCCCGCGCCACCACAACCGGCGCGCCCGGACCGTCGTCCGGCTCCGCGCCATGGGACGGCGCACCGCCGGTCACCGGACGCGGCCCCGCAACGGGCAACTCCGGTATGCCGGTATCCGGTTCACCCGCACCACGCCCCGGCGCCGCGGACAACTGCGTGATCCGCCCCCCGGGCCCGCTGTCGAGCACCGCATGGGTGAGGGTGCCGGTGAAGGACGGGTTCTGCCATGTCGTCAGCGACGCGCCGAACCCGCGGTCGGCGACGGTGTCCGCCCGGTCGGCGAAGGCACGCTGGATCGGCGGCAGCGCCGACCAGCCGGCCGTGGCACGGTGCCCGGCGTCCGCGGTCGCGTCCACCGGGGTGGCTTCCGCCGCGGCGGGCCCGGTGGCGGGTACGGCCGCACCGCCGTCCGTCGCGTCCGGACGACGGCCGCGCAGTCTGTCGAGGAGTCCCATCAGCCCTCCGCCGCCGCGCGGTTGACCAGGGTGGCGATCTCGTCGGCGTACCGGCGGCGGTCACCGTGTTCGAGGTCCAGGATGTCCTCCAGGCTCCAGTGGAAGTGATAGGCGACGTACGCGATCTCCGCGTGGATACGGTCGGCCGCGTACGTCACGATTCCCCCAGGCGGCTCCCGCCCAGCTCCACCTCGAACGGCTGCTCGCAGTGCGGGCAGGTCACCCCGGCCCGGGTGTGGCCCTCCGCGTTGACCTGCCGGTAGAAGTCCTGCAGGAACGCCAGGTCGGAGGCGAACATGTTCTCCACGATGCCGTCGTGCACCTGATGCAGCGTGCCGAGCCGGGTGATGACGCGGCCCAGCAGCACCACCGACAGATACGCCGGGTTCTCCTGGACCCTGATGTCCCGCAGCGGCACCAGCTCATCGCGGGCCGTCGCCAGCCGCATCGAGCCGGTGCGGTGCACCACGCCCGCGTCGTCGACGTAGCCGCGCGGCAGCTCGAACGCGAACTCGGTGCGCAGCGGCGCCTGTTCGGCGGCGGGCGCGGGCGCCGCGGGCCGGGCGGGCGCTGCGGGGGCCCCGCCCGGGGCCGCGGGCGCGGCGACCGGGTCGGGGACGGCCGCGGGCCGGGAGGCCGTACGGCGCATTATTCGATGACCAGTTCTTCGAAGGTGATGGTCACGGTCTCGGTCAGTGCGGACGCCTCACCGGCCTTGACGGTGGAGGTGTCGACCTTGCTGCACCAGGCGTTGCGCATGTTGTAGCGCTTCACCGGGGTGTTCATGTAGTCCATCACCATGATCGTGGCGTTCTTCCGCGCCGTCGACATCTGGCCGTTGACGGACTGGGTGATCCACTGGTTGAACGCCGCGGACTGCGTCATACCGCGCACGACGGTGCAGGTACCGGCCTTCTTCACCCCCGGCAGCTTCTTCGTGACGGGCTTGCCCTGGCTGGAGACCTGCTGGTACTCGATCACGTCCTGCTCGATGCTCAGGCCGCTGACCTCCTGGAGGTACTCGACCATCACGCCGTCGATCTGGAGGCCGAAATTGTGTGAGGTGAGGGAATCACCGGGCTGCAGACTCATGGGTCGCTCTCTGTGCGGGGACGGGGGCTACCGGCGCGGATGCCGGACCCCCGGGAACGGGACGGGTCAGGTACGGGCGGGGCGGGGTGGGGGACG
>NZ_VKJP01000491.1 GCF_007280575.1 Streptomyces benahoarensis | reverse complement strand
GGCCGTTCACCGTGCGGTGCAGGATCGGGACGTCCGCGCACCCTTCCGGCCTCCCCGGCCGACGGACCGCGTTCTCCCCCGAGGCCGCGCGCGCGGACGTCCCGATCCTGCACCGCACGGTGAACGGCCACCCGCTGGTCTGGCTGGACAACGGAGCCACCACGCAGAAGCCACGCCAGGTGATCGAGGCCCTGGCCGCGTTCTACGGATCCGCCAACTCCAACATCCACCGCGGCGCGCACACCATGGCCCGCGAGGCCACCGAGGCGTACGAGGAGGGCCGGGCAGCCGTCGCCCAGTTCCTGGGGGCGCCGTCACCCGACGACATCGTCTTCGCCCGCGGCACCACCGAGGCGATCAACCTCGTCGCCCAGAGCTGGGGACGCGCCCACCTCGGACCGGGCGACGACATCCTCGTACCGGTCCTTGAGCACCACTCGAACATCGTCCCCTGGCAGATGATCGCCAAGGAGACCCGGGCCCGTGTGGTGCCTGTACCGCTGCGGCCGGACGGGCGGATCGACCAGGACGCCTACGCCGACCTGCTGTCCATGCGGACCCGGCTCGTCGCGCTCAGCCATGCCTCGAACGTCCTCGGCACCGTCCCGCCGGTACGAGCGATGACCGCGCTCGCCCACCGCTACGGCGCCAAGGTGCTGGTCGACGGCGCCCAGGCGGTGGCGCACTTCCCCGTCGACGTACAGGAACTGGACGCCGACTTCTACGTGTTCTCCGGCCACAAGCTGTTCGCCCCCACAGGCATCGGCGCGCTCTACGCGAAGCCGGACGTCCTGCGGGACATGGCGCCGTGGCAGGGCGGCGGCAACATGATCGAGTCGGTCTCCTTCGACCGGACCACCTTCGCGCCCGCCCCGCACCTCCTGGAGGCCGGTACCGGGCACATCTCCGGTGTCGTCGGCCTGCTGGCCGCGCTGAACTGGCTGACCGCCTTCGACCGGGACGCCGTCGCCGCCTACGAGAATTCCTTGCTGGCCTACGCCCGCCAGGCCCTGGCCGAGGTGCCGGGACTGCAACTGCTGGGCTCGGCGCCGGACCGGATCGCGGTGCTGACCTTCACCCTCGCCGGACACGCCCCCTCCCAGGTCGCCTCCTGGCTCGACGGCGACGGCATCGCCGTACGGGCCGGACACCACTGCGCCCAACCGGCGCTCGCCCACTACGGCGTGGAGAGCGCGGTCCGCGCCTCGCTGGCGCTCTACAACACGACGGAGGAGGTGGACAAGCTGGTCACGTCGCTCCAGCGCTTGCACGCGGAGACCTGACGTCCCGGCCCCTGGCGCGCCGCCCACCCGTCCGCGGGATCCGGTGGGCGGCGCCGCCACGTCCGGTCAGGAGGCGGTACGGGGCAGCGCGAGCCAGTCCTGCCAGGCGATCTCGCCGTCGGAGCCGGTGCGCTCGGGCGGATCGATGGAGACGCAGCCGAGGAGCGCCGTCTCCGCCTCGTCCAGGAGCGCGTAGGTGAACGACTGGTGCGCGGCGATCTCCCGCTCGTGCCACAGCAGGTCGACGCGGTCCTCCTCGTAGGTCAGGGTCGCCCGGGGCCAGCCCCACGCCGGGCCGAAGATCTCCCACAGGCGCTCCTGGGAACCCAGCACGGCGGGGTGGTCGATCGCTGTGTCCGCCTCCCGGATCGGCCGCAGATGAAGGCCGGTGCCGGGCACCGGCACGTGAACGGGGGGGCGAAGTCGTCAGGCAGTCAGCTCATGGGCGCCGAGGCTGCACAGGGTGCGCGGCGCGCCTGGGCCCGGGCGGCGAAGTGCCGCCGGGGCCGAGGGTGATGGGTCAACGTCCCGTCCCTTACTTCAGGGCGTCTTCCTCGCTGGACTGCCAGTAGGTGACCCGGGTGCTCGGGTTGATCTGCAGACCGGCCGGGCCGGGGGAGGAGACCGTGTAATGGCCGTCCGTGCCGGAGTTGGCCTTGGTGGCGAGCGTGACGGTCAGGCTCTTGGTGCGGTGGTTCTGCGTCGACTCCTTCTGCGCCAGGGTGATCGCCGCGTACGCGGTCCTCCCCGGCGCCACCGTGACCACGGCCTGCGGCTTGCTGTCCTGGTCGACCGTGAGGTTGTGCCCGGCGACCGGGTCCGAGACGAACGGCGCGTTGTACACCGAGCACGGCGTGGAACCGTTGTTGGTGGCCGTCAGCAGCACCGCCGACGGCATGCCGCCGGCCTCCTTCAGGGCGATCTCCGTGGTGCCGAGCACGCAGTCGTCACCGGCCGAACCGCCGTCGCTCTTCGGGTCCTTGGCCGGCGCGGCCGAGGACGGGGCCTGGGCCTCGTCGCCTTTCTTCGCCGCCCGGGCGGGGGAGCTGTCGGAAGCCTTGTCCGTGCCCGCGCCGTCGTCGGACCGCGCGGCGGAGCTGCTCGCGGATTCGGACGCCTTCGACCCGTCCGCACCTCCGTCACAGGCGGTCAGGGAGAGGGAGAGAACCGCGACGGACGCGAGTCCGAGGGCGGAGCGGGTGCGAAGTGCGGTGCGCATGATGGTGGTACCTCATGAGGAACGGTGGGTTCGATGGATCTGGCTCCCCACAGAATGCGATCCGTTCCTGACATTCCTCCAACAATCCGTGAATGTTTCACCAATGCTTTTCCGGTGGGCGGCTCCGCCCTGCCCGTGGCCTCCGGCCGCGCGGCGGTGGTTTCCGCCGGCTCCGGGTGGCGCCGCGCGTGCGGGCGGTGAAATGCCTTGTCAGGGCAGCAGTCGCAGCCGCGGTGGCGGCGGGATCTCGTCGTCGGGCCGTTCGTCCGCTTCGGGCTCGGGGGTGCGCGGCCTTTCGTCGTCGGAATCGGGTTCGGGGTCCACCGGATGTCCTTGAAGGGCCGCCATCGCGGCTTCCAGGGTTTCCTTCGTCACCTGCATCCGGATCCGGGCCAGCCGTTCCAATTCGTTACTCGACACGGTGTCAGCGTAGTGGGCCCGCCCGCACCTGTCCTTGATCGGGTCCTTCTCGCACCCCCTGTTCCTTCTTGCGTCCTCGCCGAGGCTCCCTCCGAGCCCCCTTCCGGCCAACTCCTCTCTCCTACAACACCATTGACGTCCCGTTGGTTGCCCGATGCGCGACGGAGATGATCGCGCGATGCGCCGCCCCTCGGAGAGACCCGGCCGGTGCCCGCTCCCGTCCGGCCACGGCCGTGCCCCATCCGTGGCAGCATCGGCGTATGCAGTACCGCTATGCCACCGAGGCCGACGCGCCCGCCATGGCCGCGCTCTTCGCCGCCAACCACCACGACGCCCTCACCGCGGAGCAACGCGCCGACCAGGGATTCGTCCAAGGGAGCCTGAACGAGGGCGCGCTGCGGGGGATGGCCGCCCACGGCGGACTCCTCCTCGCGGACGACGGCGGTGAGGTCGCCGGGCTCCTCGCCCTCTCCGCCCCCGACAGCCTGCCCGC
>NZ_VKJP01000490.1 GCF_007280575.1 Streptomyces benahoarensis | reverse complement strand
GGGCAGCCGGGCGGGGGGAACTGCTCGGTCACGGGGCGGCCTTCACGGTCTCGTGAGGGGCGGACAGGGAGTAGAGGTGGTGGGCCAGCGCGATCAGCACCGACTTGCTGGACTGCCGGTCGCGGGCGTCACAGGCCACCAGCGGGATCTCGGGCGACAGGTCGAGTGCCTCGCGCACCTGCTCCAGGGTGTGCTGCGGCCCGCCGAAGTCGTTGCACGCCACGATGAACGGCATGCCGTGCGACTCCAGCCGGTCGATCGCGTACCAGGAGTCGTCCAGGCGGCGGGTGTCGACCAGCACCACGGCGCCCAGCGTCCCGGTGAACAGCCGGTCCCACAGGAACCAGAAACGTTCCTGGCCGGGGGCGCCGAACAGGTACAGCACGGAGTTGTCGTTGATGCTGATGCGGCCGAAGTCGAAGGCGACCGTCGTCGTGGACTTGGTCTCCACGCCGGACGGGTCGTCGACGCCGACGCCCGCCCGGGTCATGGTCTCCTCGGTGCTCAGCGGGCGGATCTCGCTGACAGACCGGACCATGGTGGTCTTGCCGACGCCGAAGCCGCCGACGATGACGATTTTCAGGCCGTTGTCCGCGGTGGCCCGCAGCGGGGCGTGGGACGGGGCGGCGAGGGCGTCGGGCGCCGGTGCGGCTCCGGAGCCCCCGTCAGAGGCGGTGGAGTGCATCGAGCACCTCCTTCAGCAGGTCGGTGTCGGGAAGGTGGGCCGCGGTGACGGGCCGGGGGTGGCGCGCCGTCACCCTGCCGGAGTCGAGCAGGTCCGACAGCAGGATCCGCACGACGCTCACCGGCATCCGCAGCTCCGCCGAGACCTCCACGACGGCCATCGGGTGGTGGCACATGGACAGGATCCGGACGTGCTCCGACTGCATGCCGGGGGCCGGATCGCATTCGCTGACGATCAGGGTGACCAGGTCGAGGGTGAGGTCGTCGGCGGCCCGGCTGCGGCCCCCGGTGACGGTGTAGAGCCGGTCCGGATCGTCGTCGGGACCGAGCCGCTTCATGCCTGCTGCCCCGGGCTGAGCGTACGGCCGCCACCCTCGGCGCGCGGCGCGGCCGCGAGGTACTCGCCGATCTGCTCGACCAGTTCGTTCATGTTGAAGCCGATCAGGCCGACATCGGCGTCCTCGACGGCCAGCAGGGCCAGGTGGGCGCCGTGTCCGGCCTCGACTATGAAGAGGATGCCGCCGTGGAACTCCGTCATCGCCTGGCGGACGCCGCCGGTGCCGTCGCCGAACTCGATGGACGCGCCGTGCGACAGGCTCTGGATGCCCGAGGCGATGGCGGCCAGCTGGTCGGCCTGATCGACGGTCAGCCCCGGGGAGTGGCACAGCTTCAGGCCGTCGCGGGAGAGCACCAGGGCGTGGCGGGCGCCCGGCGTCTTCTGGAGCAGGTTCTCCAGCATCCAGTCGAGGCTGTGGTCGGTCGTGTTCGTCATCGGATCTCGTCCTCCGGGGAAGCGGGGGTGGGGGTCTGCGAAGGATCGGGGGCACCACCGGGCGCCTCGGGGCCGCGGCCGACGGCGCGGCGGAAGGTGCGGAACCGCTCCGCGGCCTCCTCGTGGGAGCGGGCCGGGCGCGGCGCGGCGGGCCGGGGCGCGGGCGTCGGCGCCGCGCCGCCGGTCGGCGACGAGGAGGCCAGCGTCTGGCCCCGGCGGCGCTTGGGCAGCCCGCTCTCGCCGAACTCCGGTGCGGGCGCGGCCGGTCGGCGGCTTTGCTGCGGCGGGATCGCGGGGCGCGACGCGGGCGCCTCGGGCGCGGCGGACGGCTGGTGCGGTCGCGACGTCTTGGGCGGCTCCGGGGGGAACGGCGCGAGCGGGGCGACCGGCTCGGCCGGGTCCCGGTAGGAGGCATGGCGCGGTGCGGACTCCGACGGCGTACGGCGCGACGCGTGGCGCGGCCCGGCGGGGCGGGTCAGCGACTCGGGCACGGTGTCCGGGACGACCGGCCGCTCCGGCTCGCGTACCAGCGGCCGGGACTCGGTGACCAGCTGCTGCGGGATGAGCACCACGACGCTGGTGCCGCCGCGCGCCGACGGGCGGAACGACACGTTCAGCCCGTGCTTGCGGGCCAGGCAGCCGACGACGGCGAGTCCGAGGCGGGTACCGGACAGCGACATCAGGTCCAGGGAGTCGGCGGAGACCGCGGCCTCCGCGCGGCGCAGCGCCGTCTCACCCATCACCAGACCGCTGTCCTCGACGCTGACGACGACGCCCGTCTGCGTCTCCTCGACGTAGACGTGGACCGCGGACGACGGCGGAGAGAAGGACGTCGCGTTGTCCATGATCTCGGCGAGCGCGTGCATGATGCCCTCGGCCGCGTGCCCGGCGACCGCGACGGTGCTGCTGTTGTGCAGCTGCACCCGGCGATAGGCGCTGATGCGGCCCATGGCGCCACGCAGCACGCTCTCCATCGAGATCGGCTTGTTCCAGCGGCGGCCCGAACGGGCGCCGGTCAGCACCGCGATGGAGTCGGCGAGGCGTCCGGCCTGCGCCGTGGAGTGGTCCAGCTTCAGCAGGTCGCCCAGGACCTCCTCACCGTGCCGGTGCTCCATCTCGCGCAGGTCGGCGAGCATACTCGTGGAGAGCGCCTGGACGCGTCCGGCGGCGTTCGCGCAGGCGGCCATCGCGGCGGCCCGCATCCGCTCCCCGCGCCCGACCTCCTCGGCCAGGCTCCGGACGATGCGCTGGTGGGCGGGGGCGGTGGGCAGCGGCACCCGGCTGAGCGCGGTGTCGGCGGACGAGCCCGCGCGCAGCTGTGCGACGACCGCGGGCAGCGTCTCGTCGGCGAGCCGCTCCGCCTCGGCGCGGACCGCCTCGACGCGGTCGCGGTGCGCGCGGGCCTGCCGCAGCCCGTACACGGCGGCGGACACCGATCCGCTCACCACCACGGCCGCCGCGAAGCCGCCCCAGGCCAGGGCGGTGCGGACGGTCTCCGGGGCGGCGAGGACGGCCCACAGGCACAGGCCGCCGGTGATCACGAGCGTGGCCACCAGGGCGAGCAGCGCGGCACCGAGCGGCGAAGACTCTGCCCGACGGCGGGAGGGTATCTGGGGTGACATCGGACAGGTCCTCGGAGCGATGGCGGCGGTACGGGGGAGGGGCCGGGCAGGAGCGCGGAAACGGTCCTGACGAGCCGTCCGGCCGACCGCACGGGCTCCGGGGCGCGGTGGGGCGCGGGCCGGTGCGCGGCGCGGGCGGAAGCGGAAGATCTTCTGCACTTTATCGGCTCGGATCGATCCGGCAAGCCTTGACCGGGGGTGGGGGGTTGGCCCGTGTCCGGTGCCTGAGACGTCACATTGGAGCGGGCATCGGAACAGTCGGGATATATCGGGTGATGGCCCGTCAGGACATCCCCTTCATCGGGGACATCTGGGGGATGGGGTGAGGGATGAGTCG
>NZ_VKJP01000048.1 GCF_007280575.1 Streptomyces benahoarensis | reverse complement strand
GTCACATGTATATAAGAGACAGCACCAGCCCCGACTCGTACGCGAGGACCACCGCCTGGACGCGGTCGCGGAGGCTCAGCTTGGTGAGGATGCGGCCGACATGGGTCTTGACGGTGGCCTCGGAAAGCACCAGCCGCGCCGCGATCTCACCGTTCGACAGGCCCTGGGCGACCAACAGCAGGACCTCCCGCTCGCGCTCCGTCAGACGGCCCAGTTCGGGGCGGGTCGGCTCGGCGTTGGTGGCGGGCAGCATCGGCGTGAACCGGTCCAGCAGCCGACGGGTGGTCGACGGCGCGACGACCGCGTCGCCGCTGTGCACGGCGCGGATCGCGGTGAGCAGTTCGCCCGGCGGCACGTCCTTGAGCATGAAGCCGCTGGCCCCGGCCTTGAGCGCGGAGAACGCGTACTCGTCGAGGTCGAAGGTGGTCAGGATCAGCACCTTCGGCGCGTTCTCGGCGCGGCCGTCGCCGCAGATCCGCCGCGTCGCCTCGACGCCGTCCAGATGCGGCATCCGGACGTCCATGAGGATCACGTCGACCTTCGTGGCGCGCAGCACCTCCAGCGCCTCCACACCGTTCCCCGCCTCGGCGACGACCTCCATATCGGGCTGCGCCGCCAGCACCATCCGGAATCCGGTGCGCAGCAGCGCCTGATCGTCGACGAGCATCACGCGGATGGTCATGGCAGGGGGTTCCCTTCGGATGCGGAACGGCAGCCCCCGGGGCGCGGGAGACAGTCGGGACGGACGAGACGAATGGAACCACGCCGCGGGCGGAGACGGGCCCGACGGACCCCACTCACGGAACGCACGGAACCCAGGGAACCCAGGGAACCCAGGGAACGCAGGGAACACGGGGAACACGGGGAACACACAAGGAGAACCACCGACGGACCCCACCCACAGAACGCACTGGGAGAACCCACCGAGGGACCCCACCGACGGCTCACCGCCGGACCTCACCGCCGGAATCCGCCCACGGCCCTCACCGTTCGGGCCGCAGCGGCAGCACCGCGTCGATGCGGAACCCGCCGCCGTCGCGCGGGCCCGCCTCCAGGCTGCCGCCGACCATGCCGACCCGTTCGCGCATGCCGATGAGGCCGTGGCCGAGGCCGTCGGCGCCGCCCTCCTCGTACAGTTCGCGCTGCGCGCCGCGGCCGTCGTCCTCGATGAGGAGTTCCAGTTCGGCGTCCCCGTAGGTGAGGCGGACCGTGGCGCCCACGTCCGGGCCGCCGTGCTTGCGGGTGTTGGTGAGGGCTTCCTGCACGATGCGGTACGCGGTGAGTGCGACGCCGCTGGGCAGCGGCCGCGGCGTGCCGTCGACCCGGAAGTCGACCGGCAGTCCCGCGCCGCGCACCTGGTCGATGAGGTCGGTGAGCTGCTCCACACCGGGCTGCGGGACGTACTCGCCGCCCTCGGGCTGTTCGCCGGTGCGCAGCACGCCGAGCAGCCGCCGCATCTCGGCCAGGGCCTGCCGTCCGGTGCCGGAGATGGTCTCCAGCGCCTGCCGGGTCTGGTCGGGCGCGCTGTCGAGGACGTAGGCGGCGCCGTCGGCCTGGACGACCATGACGGAGACGTTGTGGGCGACGACGTCGTGGAGTTCGCGGGCGATGCGGGCGCGTTCGGCGGCGACGGCGATCCGGGCCTGCGCCTCGCGTTCCTTCTCCAGCCGGTCCGCCTTCTCCTGGAGCTGCGCCCAGTAGGCGCGCCGGGTGCGGACGGAGTCGCCGAGCACCCAGGCCAGGACGAAGGGGACGGTGAGCAGCACGGTGACGAACGCCGTCGCCCAGAGGGACCGCTGGGGAGTGGGTTCGCCGAAGCGCATCAGGAAGAGGCTGGGTGCGAGGCAGGCGCCGGTCAGCGCGAGCCGGGACGCCCAGCGGGTGGTGCCGGAGGCGACGGTGTAGACGATGACGAGCATCGCGAAATCGCCCGGGTTGAAACCCACGTGGAAGATCAGCTGGAAGAGACCGATGAGGACGGTCAGCAGCAGCATCCGCTCGGGCCATTTGCGGCGCAGCGCGATGACGGCGCAGAAGCCGAAGGTGACGAGGGCGGCGGTGAGGTCCGACGTGCCCTCGTGCGGCGACACGACCCACAGACCGTTGAACGCCAGGAGGAGGACCGCCCAGAAGGTGTCCACCCCCGTGGGGTGTCGGCGGAAGAAGTCGTAGAGACGCTGCACGTCACCCAGCGTAGGCGGGGCGTGCGGGCGGAGGGGTCAACCGGAGGAGCGATCCTGCCGGACGGCCCTACTCCGGAAGGTGGAGACGGCGCGTGGACGCGGAGGAGGGCGAACCGGCCCCGGGTCGCGCGGCCCCCGGCGCACGCGCCGCCCCGACGCCGCTTCCCCTCGGCCTCACGCCCGGCCCCGTCCGCACCGTGCCCCGTGCCGCCCCGGCCCCGTCCGCGCACCGTGCGGCGCCCCGTACCGTGGCCCCGTGACGAGCGAGTGGTGTGGCTGGCGGGACGCGGCGGAGGCGGCCCTGTACGGGCCCGACGGTTTCTACACCCGGCCCGGCGGCCCCGGCCCCGCGGGTCATTTCCGTACGTCGGTGCATGCCTCGCCGCTGTTCGCCGGGGCGGTCGCGCGGCTGCTGCGGGACGTGGACGCCGCGCTCGGGCACCCGGACGAGCTGGCGCTCATCGATGTGGGCGCCGGGCGCGGCGAGCTGCTGACCGGGGTGCTCGCCGCGCCGGACGCGGACCCCGATCTGCTGGCGCGGCTCCGCCCGTACGCCGTGGAGCGGGCCGCCCGTCCGGCCGGTCTCGACGCGCGGATCCGCTGGTCGGCGCGGTTGCCGGAGCCGGGCTCGGCCGTCGGGCTGCTCTTCGCGAACGAGTGGCTGGACAACATCCCCGTCGATGTCGTGGCGGCGGACGGGGACGGTGTGGTGCGCCGGGTGCTGGTCCGGGCGGACGGTACGGAGCGGCCGGGTGAGCCGGTCGACGGGCCGGACGCCGACTGGCTCGCCCGGTGGTGGCCGACGCTCGCCCCGGAGACGCGGCGTCCGCCGGAGGTGCCGCCGCCCGCCCCCGGGACGCGCGGCGAGATCGGGCGGCCCCGGGACGCGGCGTGGACGCGGGCGGTCCGTTCGCTGCGCGCCGGGCTGGCGGTCGCCGCCGACTACGCGCACACGCGGGCGGACCGCCCGCCGTTCGGCACGCTCACCGGTTTCCGGGCGGGCCGCGAGGTCCCGCCGGTCGCGGACGGCACGGCCGATGTGACCGCCCATGTGGCGCTCGACGCGTGCGCCGGGCCGACGGGCCGCCTGCTGTCCCAGCGGGCCGCCCTGCGCTCCCTGGGCGTGACGGGCCGCCGCCCGCCGCTCGCGCTCGCGTCCACCGATCCCGCCGGGTACGTACGGGCCCTGTCGGCCGCGGGTGCCGCCGCGGAGCTGACCGACCCGGCGGGTCTCGGCGGCTTCGGCTGGCTGGTCGAGCCGGTCGGCCCGGACTGCGCGGAACTGCTGCGTCCGGGGGCGTGAGCGGTACGGGAAGCGGGCGCCCCGGGGGCCCGGCCCGCGCGGAGGGGGTTTCCGGCCGCCCCGTGGCGTGCGCGAGACTGTTCCCATGACGGAGACGACGGTCGGCATCGGCGGCGCGGCGGAGAGCACCGACATGGTGCTGAACATCGGCCCGCAACACCCCTCCACGCACGGCGTGCTGCGGTTGCGTCTGGTGCTGGACGGCGAGCGGATCCGGCACGCGGAGCCGGTGATCGGCTATATGCACCGGGGCGCGGAGAAGCTGTTCGAGGCGCGCGACTACCGCCAGATCATCATGCTCGCCAACCGCCACGACTGGCTGTCCGCGTTCTCCAACGAGCTGGGCGTCGTCCTCGGTGTCGAGCGGATGCTCGGCATGGAGGTCCCCGAGCGGGCCGTGTGGACGCGGACGCTGCTGGCGGAGCTGAACCGCGTCCTCAACCACCTGATGTTCCTCGGCTCGTACCCGCTGGAGCTCGGCGGCATCACGCCGGTCTTCTACGCCTTCCGGGAGCGGGAAGAATTGCAGACGGTCATGGAGGAGGTCTCCGGCGGCCGGATGCACTACATGTTCAACCGCGTCGGCGGCCTCAAGGAGGACCTGCCCGCGGGCTGGCTGGGCCGCGCCCGGCACACCGTCGCACAGGTCCGTTCGCGGATGGGCGTCTTCGACGATCTGGTGCTGGGCAACGAGATCTTCCGCGGCCGCACCCGCGGCATCGGTGTCCTGTCGCAGGAGGCGGTGCACGCGTACGGGGTGTCCGGGCCGATCGCGCGGGCGTCCGGCGTCGACTTCGACCTGCGGCGCGACGAGCCGTACCTCGCCTACGGGGAGCTGCGGGACACGCTGCGGGTCGTCACGCGGGAGGAGGGCGACTGCCTGGCCCGCTTCGAATGCCTGCTGGACCAGAGCCACAACTCCCTCGACCTCGCCGACGCCTGCCTGGACCGCCTCGCGGAGCTGCCGCCCGGCCCGATCAACCAGCGGCTGCCGAAGGTGCTGAAGGCCCCCGAGGGCGCGACGTACGCGTGGACGGAGAACCCGCTCGGCATCAACGGTTACTACCTCGTCTCCAAGGGCGAGAAGACCCCGTACCGCCTGAAGCTGCGCTCCGCGTCCTACAACAACATCCAGGCCCTGACGGAACTCCTCCCGGGCACGCTGGTCGCGGACATGGTGGCGATCCTGGGCTCGCTGTTCTTCGTGGTCGGGGACATCGACAAGTAGGCCGGCGGGCGGATCGGCGCGTACGGCATCGGCCCCTCCCCGGGGATTCGGGGAGGGGCCGATGCGGTGGTTTACGGGCTCGGTTTACGGGCTCGGGCTCGGGCTCGGGCTCGGGCTCGGGCTCGGGCTCGGGCTCGGGCTACGAGATGGCGGTGCGGAGACCGGCCAGGTCGAGCTGTTCCGTGTCGTCGTGGGCGGTGAGGTCGATGACCTCACCTACGCCGTCCTTCTCGGGACCGTCCTGACCTGCGGCGCCCGTCTCGGCTGCGCCTTCGGGAGCCGTGCCGTCGGGGGCCGTGCCTTCCGGGGCAGTGGCTTCCGGCGCCGTGGCTTCCGGGGCCGCGCCGTCGGTGGCCGTGCCCTCGGGGTCCGCGCCCTGAGCGTCGTCGGGGGCGGAGGCCGGAGCCGGGACCTCGGCCTCGGAAGCGGCGGCTCCCGCGTCGGCCTCGGCCTCAGCGGCGGCAGCCTGCGGAGCGGCCTCGGCCGCCCCTGCCTGTGCCCCGTTCTCCGGCTCCGCCAGCCGCAGCCGGGCGGTGGCGCGGACGGTCTGCTCGGCTATGGCCTCGTCGCCGACGACGTCGGCCAGGTCCTCCTCCATGGGCGCGGGCAGCGCCGGAGGCGCCGCGTTGCCGAAGAAGTCGAAGCCGCCGATCTCGCGGGAGGCCGTGGGGCGGGGCGCGGCGGGCGGGGCGACGGCCGCGGCGGCCGCCGGGACGGGCCGCAGCGGCGGCCCGGCGGGCGGAGTTGCCTCGGGTCCGGCGGCGGGGGCCGCGTGCCTGCCGCGCGGGCGGTCGCCACCTGGGTTCTCCGGACGGGCACCACGCGGGCGGTCGCCGCCGGCGTTCTCCGGACGGGCACCGCGCTGCCGGGCGGCGTTCCGGGCCAGCTGCCGGAGCGCCTCGTCGGCCTGCGCGAACGTGGCCGGGGCGGGGCGCTGCTGCGCGGCCGGGCCGCCGGATCCGGGGCGCGCCGCCGCGTCCTGACGGGGCGCCCCGCCCGGGGCTGCCGGGGCGGCGTCCGCCTCGGTGCGCTCCGGTGCCGGGGCTCCGGCGGGCGCGGGCAGCGCCGCGGCGGGTGCCGTCGCCTCTATGGCGAGCTGACGGCGGTGCTCCAGGGCACCGGCCCGCTCGGTCTCGGAGGTGGCGTAGCGGCGCAGCAGATCCGCGTGTTCGGTGCGCAGTCGGGCCAGCTCGGCGCGCTTGGCGCGGAGCTTGGTGTCCAGGGCGGCGCGGATCTCGCGGGACTCCTCGGCGTCCGACTCGAGTTCGGCGATCCGCTCCTCGGTGCGCCACTCATCGCGGACGCGGGCGCGGCCCAGCTCGGCGACGCGCTTGCCGGCCTTGCGGTCCCAGGCGCGCAGCAGCACCGCGCCGGTGACCGCGGCACCCGCGGCCCCGGCGGCGAGCACCCGCTGCACCAGGTCGTCGCCGACGAACCATGTTCCGGCGGCGCAGACGATCGACGCTCCGGCGACCGAGGAGGGAGGAAGCAGCCGGTGGAGGGGTGGTGAATGGCGGTGGCGTCCTCGTGGCATGGCCAGAAACTTACCGTGCGCCCGGGGCCGATGGGGCCCCGCCCACCAATCCGTTTCCCGGTGGTTACTTCTTCAGCAGACCCTTGGCCTCCAGGTAAGTCTGCGCGACCTCCTCGGGCTTGAGCCGCTCGGCGTCGACCTTACGGTTCAAGTTGATCAGATCTTTGGTGGTGAGGACCTGTGTGAGCTTGTCGAGCGCCGCCTCGATTCCCTTGTCACCTGCGCTTTTGGCATTCACGACGGGCAGCACATTGTCGGCGTTCTGCAGCTTCTTGTCGTCGGTGAGGAGGACCAGCCCGAAGTTGTCGAGGGTGGCGTCCGTCGTCGTGGTCAGAACCACCTGATCGGTACCTTCCTTGACGGCCTGTTTGGACGACGGGGAGCCCACGCCCTTCGGATCGATACCGGCGACGGATATGTCGTACGTCTTCTCCAGCCCCGGCTTGCAGAACGGCCTGGTCTCGCACTCCTCACCGGCGGCGAGCGTGACCTTCTGCCCGGACGCGCCGAGGTCGGAGAGGGTCTTCAGCTTGTGCTTCGCGGCAAATTCGGCGGTGACCGCGAAACCGTTCTGATCTGCGGCGGCGCCCGCCGGGAGCACCTTGAGCCCGCGCGGGGCGGCGAGCTTCTTCAGCGCCGTGACGGTCGTGCCGATGTCACCGGAGGCGACGGGCTTCGCCTTCGCGCCGTTCGTCTTCGCGTTGAGGAATTCGGCGAGCGTGGAGGCATATTCGGGGACGACGTCGATCTGGCCCTTCTCCAGGGCCGGTTCATACAGTTCGCGATTGTCGAGCGTCTGGATGCGGGCGTCGTATCCGGCGGCTCCCAGGAGCTTGGAATACATCTGCGCGAGCACCTTCGACTCGGTGAAAGCGGCCGAGCCGACGACGATTTCGCCCTTGCCGCCGCCCTTTCCGTGCGCCACTCCCCTGTCCTCCAGGCTCTGGCCACCGCAGGCGGCCAGAGCCGCCGCCAGCGCGACCACCGTGCCCGCGGCGAGCGCGGTCCGCGCCCCACGCGATGTGCTGCTCATGGACCCATCCTTCACTTCGTCTGGTTCGGATCTGCCGGTTCGGATCTGCCCTGCGGGTGGGCGCGTCAGGCCGCGCCGCCGACCGCCATCGCGTGGTCATCCCGCTCGCCGCGCCGGGCTCGTGACCCGCGGCCGGACCGGGCGGCCCGGCGGCGTCCGCGCATCGGGTCGCAGAGCCGGTCGACGGCGACCATGACGCCCTCGACAGCCAGCGCCAGCGCGGCCACCAGGACGGCCCCGGCGACGACCTGCGCGGTGTCGTAGTTGCCGAAGCCCGCGGTGATGATGCGGCCGAGCCCGCCACCGCCTGCCATCGCCGCCAGCGTGGCCGTCGCGACGATCTGGACGGCCGCGGACCGCAGCCCGGTCATCAGCAGCGGGTAGGCGAGGGGGAGTTCGACGTGCAGCAGGAGCTGCGGGCCGGACATGCCCATGCCGCGGGCCGCCTCGACGGCGTCCCGGTCGGCCTCGCGTATCCCGAGGTAGGCGTTGGTCAGCAGCGGCGGTATCGCGAACAGCACCAGCGCGAGGACCGTGGGCCACTCCCCCTGACTGCCGAGCGGACCGAGCGTCAGCAGCACCAGCACCGCGAACGTCGGCACCGCCCGCCCGACGTTGGAGAGGTTGACCGCCAGCGCCCCGCCCTTGCCGATATGGCCCAGCCAGAGCGCCACCGGCAGCGCCACCAGGCAGGAGAGCGCCAGGCACACCGCGCTGATCTGCACATGCTCGGCCAGCCGGTGCCAGACGCCCTTCCCGCCCGCCCAGTTGGCGGCCGTCGTCAGCCACTGCCAGGCACCCGTGAGCGCGTCCATCGTCAGGCCACCGCCTTCGTCGCCGGGGCACGCCGACCGCCCGGCCGGGCCCCGGCCCGCGGCCGGGTCCACGGCGTCAGCAGCCGTTGCACCGTCATCAGCAGCAGGTCCGCCGCGACGGCCAGCAGGACGCAGAGCACCGAGGCGGTCAGCACCTCGGCCTTGAAGAAGCCCTCCAGACCGCTGGCGATGAGGTTCCCCAGGCCGCCGAAGCCGACGACGGAACCGATCGTCGTCATCGCGACCGTCGAGACCGTCGCGATCCGTATCCCGGCGACCAGTGCCGGGAGTGCCAGCGGGAGTTCCACTCCGAACAACATCCGGACCGGGCCGTATCCCATCCCGCGGGCCGCCTCGCGGACCTCGGCGGGCACCGCGTCGAGCCCGGTGAGGATGTTGCGGACCAGGATCGTCAGGGAGTACAGCACCAGGCCCGTGACGACGACCGCGACGGAGACCCCGAAGACCGGGGTCAGCAGCGCGAACATCGCCAGTGACGGGATGGTGTAGAGCACCGTCGTCAGCCCCAGCACCGCGCCCGCGACCGCGCGGCGCCGCCGGGCGAGCAGCGCCAGCGGAAAGGCGATCAGCAGCCCGAGGACCACGGAGGCCACGGTGATGCCGATGTGCTGCACGGTGGCGTCCAGCAACTCATGGCTGCGGGTGCGCAGATAGGCGCCGCAGATCCAGTCGTTGGCCACCAGGCAGTCGGAGCCCCCCGGCCCCGCGGCCTGCGGTACCCAGGGACCGCCCGGATCCGCCGGTACCTGCCCGGACGGCCAGGCGGCCGCCGTCACGCTCCACGGCACGCTCATCCGTCGCCACCTCCCCCGCCCTGTCGCTCACATTTTCGGTGACTGTCTGCGACCCTATCCCCCACCACTGACATCCGGCCCGGCCCGCCATGCGTCCGCCACACGGCGTTCACGCGCTTCTGCCCACAATGGGACCGTCCACAACGAGGGAAAGCATGATCCGCTTCGAGCACGTCACCAAGCGCTACCCGGACGGGACGACCGCCGTCGACGACCTCTCCTTCGAGGTCGCGGAGGGCGAACTCGTCACCCTCGTCGGCCCGTCGGGCTGCGGCAAGACCACCACGATGAAGATGGTCAACCGGCTCATCGACCCGACCGCGGGGACCATCCGCGTCGACGGCGAGGACATCGCGGACACCGACCCCGTGGAGCTACGACGCCGCATCGGCTACGTCATCCAGCAGACCGGGCTCTTCCCGCACAAGACCGTCCTGGACAACACCGCGACCGTTCCCCACCTGTTGGGCACCCCGCGGAAGAAGGCCCGGGCGCGGGCGGCGGAACTCCTCGACCTCGTCGGCCTCGACCCCACCGTCTACGGACACCGCTACCCCGACCAGCTCTCCGGAGGCCAACGCCAACGCGTCGGCGTCGCCCGCGCCCTCGCCGCCGACCCACCCGTCCTCCTCATGGACGAACCCTTCGGCGCCGTCGACCCCGTCATCCGCGAACACCTCCAAACCGAATTCCGCCACCTCCAGCGCACCCTCCGCAAAACCGTCCTCTTCGTCACCCACGACATCGAGGAAGCGATCCGCCTCGGCGACCGCATCGCCGTCTACGGGCACGGCCGCATCGAGCAGTTCGACACCCCCGCGGCCGTCCTCGGCGCGCCCGCGACCCCGTACGTCGCCGAGTTCGTCGGCGCGGACCGCGGTATCAAGCGGCTCTCGGTCACGCCCGTCGAACCCGGTGATCTGGAGGAGCGGCCGGTCGTCCGTCTCGACGACCCGGCCGGCCGCGCCGCCGCCGCGCTGGCCGCCGACGGCGCCTCCTGGGCGGTCGTCCTGGACGGCGACGCGACACCGTACGGCTGGGTGCCCGCCGCCGCGCTCACCGACGGCGGCCCGGACGGCACCGTCGGCGACCACGCCCGCCCCATGGACGCCACGCTGCCGGTGGGCGCGCCGCTGCGGGAGGCGTTCGGGGCGCTGCTGGGCCACGACGCCGGGTGGATAGCCGTCCTCGACGAGGGGCGCTACGCGGGCGTCCTCACCCCCGGCGGGCTGCACGCCGCGCTGCGCCGCGCGACCACCGCCGACACGGTCCGGACCACCCGCGAGGCGGTCGTCCTGGACACCGTTCCGGGCGCCTGATCACCCGCACCCGGCCACGCGGAAGGCCCGCGCACCGGGTAGCGCGGGCCGGGGGGACGGGAGGGGGCGATACGGGACGCCGCGAGGCGACCGGCCCCGGCACTCACACCGACGTGGGCCCCGGCCCGTCCATGTCCTCGTCCTCCGGCAGCTTGCAGACGCGTTCCAGGAAGAGGGCCGCGGCGACCACGGCGGCGCCCGCCAGGACCGACAGTCCGGCGTAGATCGTCTGGTCGCGGCGGGGGCCGGAGTCGAGGCCGGCGGTCAGCAGGAAGACACCGACGCCGCCGTAGAGCCCGGCGACCAGCGCCGCGACGAGGGCGCTGGCCTGCCCGAAGATCAGTACGCGGGCGGCGAGCAACGGCTCCACGCCCTTGGCGCCGGGGCGCCGCTCACGCTGGGCGCGCAGCCGCGCGCGGAACGAGAAGGCGGCCGAGCCCAGCAGTGCGGCGATCAGCGCCAGCACGATCGGCGCGGCCACCGGGACACTCGGCAGGCTCCCGAGGCTGTCCCACAGCCGGGCACCGGCCCACGCCAGCACCCCGGCCACCACGAACAGCCCGACCAGCACCTTGATACGTAGCTGCTTCACCGGGCATTCGCTCCTCGCGCCGTCATGGCCGTCCCGTTCGATCCGTCCCGCCGCACCGCGACGCTCACGTCCTACGCAACCACGCCGACGGCGGACCCGCCGCGCGGCCTCCCGCCGCCCACCGGCGCGCAGGAACGGCCGGACCGTCACCGTCCGCGCGGTCCGCGCGGACCCGCAAGCCTATCGATTACTCGGGCAGCCGCAGTTCCAGGTCGGCGCGGAGCGCGACGCCCTCGCTGCCGACCCCGGCCAGCAGCTCGGCGACCGGACCGCGCCCGGGGACCTCCGCGGACGGGTCGACGTCGTGCCACGGCACCAGCACGAAGGCCCGCTCATGGGCGCGCGGATGCGGCAGCGTCAGCCGCGGGTCGTCGGAGACGACGTCCTGGTAGGCGAGGATGTCGACGTCGATGGTGCGCGGGCCCCACCGCTCGTCCCGCACCCGCTCGAAGGCTTCCTCGATGGCGTGGCCGCGCTCCAGCAGGGACGACGGGGGCAGCGTCGTCTTGATCAGCACGACGGCGTTGAAGTACGCGGGCTGCGAGTCCGGGTCGACGCCCCACGGCTCGGTCTCGTACACCGGCGAGACGGCCTTGACCCGCAGGCCGGGGGTGTCCTCCAGCGCGTCGATCGCGCCCTGGAGGGTCTCCAGGCGGTTGCCGAGATTGCTGCCGAGGGAGATGACGGCGCGTTTGGGGTTGGAGAGCGTCACATCGGCCGCGTCCACCTGCTCGACGACGGAGGCGGGCACCGGCTGGACGGTCGGGTCGCTGCTGGTCTTCATACTCGGCTCCGGGTGATGGTAATGGTCACGTCGTCGAAGGGGACGGTGATCGGGGCGTCCGGCTTGTGCACCACGACCTCCACCTCCTGCACCCCCTCGTGCTTCAGGCACTGGGTGGCGATCCGCTCCGCGAGGGTCTCGATGAGGTCGACCGGATCGCCCTCGACGATCGCCACCACCTCCTCGGCCACCACGCCGTAATGGACGGTCTTGGCGAGGTCGTCGGTCGCCGCCGCCGGGCGGGTGTCCAGGCCCATCACCAGGTCGACGAGGAAGGTCTGGCCCTCCTCGCGTTCGCGGGGGAACACCCCGTGGTGCCCACGGGCCTTCAGCCCACGCAGCGCGACACGATCCACGCGAATCACTCCCACCGGTCTGGCACCTGCGGCGCCCCTGCTCGTCGGATTCCGGACCCGCACCGAACGCCTCCGGCACATCGCCTGTTGTCGAATCTACCTGCGAGCACCGACAACGCTTGCCCATGGGGGCTATGGACAAGGCCCGTCGCTGCTGCTAGGAACCGGCCCTGCGAACCGGGCCCGGGACGGTTGTGCGACCGCCCGCGCGGCCTCTTACCCCTGACCGCACACCCCACCCCTACCCGCACCGCACTTGGCTCGAACGGGTGCCCGCCGTCTGCCCCGCTGACCCCGGCCGCTGACGCCGTCCCCCGAACGCCGTACGCCCCGGACCGCACCGGCCGCCGGGCGTGGCGACCGGAAAAGCGCACGTCAGACGCCGCCCGCGACCTCGCCGGGACCGGCCGGGCCGTCGTCGTCCCCGTCATCCTCGCCGTCCGTCAGCACCGGCGAACCGTGGTGCGACCACACCCGCCAGCCCTCCTCCGTACGCCGGAAAACATTGGTCGCCACGACCAGCTGGCCAATGAGCGGCCCCACCGAACCGTCGTCCTCGGCCGGACCGCCGCTGAGGATGTTCTCGGTGCAGGTGACCAGCGCGGTGTCTCCCATCACATCGATCTCGACGTCGGTGAGGAAGAACTGGATGTACTCGGTGTTCGCCATGATCAGCGCGTACGAACGGAGCACCTCGCCGCGGCCGCGCAGCACCGGCCACCCCGGGTGCACCACGCTGACCTGTCCGTCCAGCCAGAGCGCGGACAGCGCCTCGTGGTCACCGCGCTCCACGGCCTCGTACAGCTCCGTGTTCGCCTGCTCTACCAGCTCGATGTCGGTCCGTGGGCCCAACCCGCTCACGCCGCTCCCGTCGCGTCGTCCTGTGTGTCATCCGCCGCGGTCTCCAGCGCGCGGGCGACCCGTACCGCGTCCGCGCTCGCCCGTACCTCGTGCACCCGCACGGCCCAGGCGCCCTCCCGCGCCACCAGCGCCGATACCGCCGCCGTCGCCGCGTCCCGCTCCCGCGCGGGCGGCGGGGCCGCGCCCTCGCCGCCCGCCAGCACCCTGCCCAGGAACCGTTTCCGTGAAGCGGCCACCAGCAGCGGACGGCCCAGCGCCCGCAGCCGGGGCAGGTGCGCGACCAGCGCCAGGTCGTGCGCCGCCTCCTTGGCGAAGCCCAGGCCCGGGTCGATGACGATGCGCTCCGGGGCGATCCCGCCGGCCACCGCCCGCTCCATGCCGCGGGCCAGCTCGTCGACGACCTCGCCGACGACGTCCGCGTAGACCGCGCGGTTGTTCATGTCGATGGACTGGCCACGCCAGTGCATCACCACGAACGGCGTCCCCGCCGCGGCCACCGCGGGGATCATCGCCGGGTCCGCGGCGCCCGCGCTGACGTCGTTGACCAGCCGCGCACCGGCCGCCACCGCCTGCTCCGCGACACTGGCGCGCATGGTGTCGACGGAGACCACCGCGCCCGCCGCGGCCAGCTCCCGGACGACGGGTATGACGCGGCGCAGCTCCTCGGCCTCGTCGACCCGCGCGGCACCCGGCCGGGTCGACTCGCCGCCGACATCGATCAGATCGGCCCCCTGCGCCACCAGGTCCAGGCCGTGTTTGACGGCCAGCTCGGGGTCGAACCACGCGCCGCCGTCGGAGAACGAATCGGGCGTGACGTTGACCACGCCCATCACCGCACAGCGATCCCACTCCGGCAGTCCGGCCACCCGGTCACGCAAGGTATTCATGCCCCCAGCGTAGGCGGTGTTCCGGCCACCCGAACGAGGGCCGCCGACGACCGGAACGGGGCTGTCCGGACCGCGCTCGGCCCCGGCCCGCGCCGTACTCAGGCGGCCCGCTCGACCGCGCCCGGAACGGACCGCGGCGTCGGCACATGCGCGCAGGGCAGAGGCTCGGCGGGTGTCCGGCGGCGCAGCGCGCGCGGCAGCCGCAGCTCCAGGTAGCCCTCGGCCTGTAGCGCGGCCAGCCCGATGCGCGGGATGTCGCGGCTGTTGCGGAAGACCACGAAGCGAGGCTCCCAATGCGGCTGGAACTTGTCGTTGAACTTGTACAGCGACTCGATCTGGTACCACCGCGACAGGAAGATCAACATCCCGCGCCAGACCCGGATGACCGGCCCGGCGCCCAGCTTCTCGCCGCGCTCCAGGGACGAGCGGAAGACCGCGAAGTTCAGCGACACCCGCGCGATCTTCAGCTCCGGCGCGGCCTGGAGCGCGGCGACGATCAGCAGCTCGTTCATCCCCGGGTCGGCCGAGCGGTCGCGGCGCATCAGCTCCAGCGAGATGCCGTCCCGGCCCCACGGCACGTAGTGCTGCATCGCCTTGAGGTCGCCGAACGGGCCGGGCTCCGCGCCCTCCTCCGGTGCCTGGTGGGCGGTGGCGATGACCGCGTCGCCGTCGGCGTCCGCGTCGATCCGGCCCAGCGCCATGGAGAAGCCGCGCTCGGTGTCGGTGTCCCGCCAGGCGTCGGCCGCCCGCTGGATGCGCGCCAGCTCCTCCGGCTCCAGGTCCCGCACCCGCCGCACCCGGGTCTCGTAGCCGTTGCGCTCGATGCGCTTGACCATCTGGCGGACGTTACGCATCGACCGGCCGCTGAGCGTGAAGCCGGCGACGTCGACGATCGCCTCGTCGCCCAGCTCCAGGGCGTCCATGCCGGTCTCGCGGGTCCACACCTGGCCGCCGGTCTCGCTGCAGCCGGTCACCGCGGGCGTCCAGGAGTGCGCCCGCGCCACCTCCATGAACCGCTCGATGGCGCCGGGCCACGCCTCGACGTCACCGATCGGGTCGCCGCTGGCGAGCATCACCCCGGAGATCACCCGGTAGCAGACGGCCGCCTTGCCGGTCGGCGAGAAGACGGCGCCCTTGTCGCGGCGGAGCGCGAAGTAGCCGAGCGAGTCCCGGCCGCCGTGCCGCTCCAGCAACTCCCGCAGCCGCCGCTCGTCGTCCTCGGTGAGCCGCGCCGCCGGATGCTCGGGCCGGAACGCCAGGTAGGCGGTGGTGGCGGCGGTCAGCAGGCCGAGCGCGCCGAGCGAGTAGCCGACGGTGTAGTCGACGCCGTGGGTGTACGCGATGGGGCCCTCGAAGCCGCACAGCCCCCACAGGACGTGCTGGACGCGCTCCCACAGGGTCGGCGAGCCGACGATGCGAGCCGGGTGCGAGCTGACGATCACCAGGCCGATGCCGAAGCTCGCGCCGCCCAGCACCACCGCGTTGGCCAGCGCCTTCCAGCGGCTGCGCGGATCGGGCAGCGCCGCGAACTCCTTGCGGTGCCACACCAGGAAGCCCAGCAGGAGCAGCGAGAGCACGGCGCCGAACGCCGAGTGGCGGTACACCAGCTGGGCGACGGCGCCGACCGGCAGCAGCGCCACCGCCGCTGTCCACGCCCGGCGCTTGCGCCGTTTGAGGCCGTGCGCCAGGAGGAGCAGCAGGATGCCGACGACGAGGGAGGCGGCGGCCGCGAGCGGGCTGACCGCGCCCGGCAGCACCTCGGCCAAGGCGTGCATCCGGCTGTGGCGGAAACGCGGGAAGACGCCGGAGACGATGTCGAGCAGACCGACCAGGACACCGGCGCTGCCGATGAGCGGCGGTACCGATGCGGGCCGAGGCCCTCGGAGCCAGCGTGGCCCACGCCACGCAACCGTCTCCGACTTTTCGCCATCTAGCCTGTCAGACATCACTTTCCCGTCGCCCCGGTCGAGAGAACGTGCGAACCTGGTCGCAGCTTCCGGACTTTTGCGCCCTGTATGACGGCGTTTCAGGGCTCGGGGTTCCATCAGCGGACGGGTGGACCGGCCGCCCGGGAGAAAGCACCACATGGGTCTCACCAGCAAAAAGCTGCTGATACTGGCCGTCGTCCTCGCCGTGGCATTCTTCGTGCTCACGGTCTGGCTCTGGCCGCGACTGTCGGGACGCAGCTGGCGCCCGGTCCTCGGCCGGGTCGGCGTCCTGCTCCTCACGCAGATATCGCTGTTCGCGGCCGTCGGGCTCGCCGCCAACAACTCGTTCGGCTTCTACGCGTCCTGGGCCGACCTCCTCGGTCAGGAGCAGGAGCCCGGCGTCGTGACGAACTACACATCCGGCCCGGACGGCACCCGGCTGCAGAAGCTCGGCGCCGAGCGGTTCAACGTCGACGGCAGCTCCCGGCCACAGGTCGCCGGGCGGATCGAGAAGGTGCTGCTCCACGGCGAGAAGTCCGGCATCAGCAGCCCCGCCTTCGTCTATCTGCCGCCCCAGTACTTCCAGCGCGCCCACGCCCACAAGAACTTCCCGGCCGCGCTGGTCCTCACCGGCTACCCCGGCACCGCCGAGGCGCTCTACAAGAAGCTGCACTTCCCGCAGACCCAGCACGCGCTGCACGGCAAGGGCAAGATGCAGCCGATGGTCCTGGTGATGATGCGGCCGACCGTCGCGCCGCCCCGCGACACCGAGTGCGTGGACGTGCCCGGGGGCCCGCAGACCGAGACGTTCTTCACCCAGGACCTGCGCCACGACATCGCCGGCCACTTCCGCGTCGGCAAGGACGCGAAGAGCTGGGGCGTCATCGGCGACTCCACCGGCGGCTACTGCGCGCTGAAGATGACGATGCGCCACCCCGAGTCGTACTCCACCGCCGTCGCCCTCTCCGGCAGCTACAAGGCGCCGCTGGACGCCACCACCGGCGACCTCTTCGGGGGCGACCCGCAGCTGGAGCGGGAGAACAACCTGCTCTGGCGCCAGCGTCACCTCCCGGCGCCGCCGGTGAACCTGCTGGTCACCAGCAGCAAGCAGGGCGAGGGCAACTTCCACGAGACGCTGAAGTTCATCCAGCAGACGAAGTCGCCGTCCCGGGTCTCGTCGATCATCCTCGACAGCGGCGGCCACAACTTCAACACCTGGCGCCGCGAGATCCCCGCCGCCATGGAGTGGCTGGGCGGCCGCCTGAAGGTGTGACCCGGCGGAACACCGTACGGATACGGAGAAGGGGCGGGCGCCCGTGAGCGCCCGCCCCTTCTCCGTATCCGTACCGCCTTATCGGGCGAGTATCAGGCTCATCGCCTCGGCACGGGTCGCCGGGTCGCGGAGCTGACCGCGGACCGCGGAGGTGGTGGTCTTCGCACCGGGCTTACGGACCCCGCGCATCGTCATGCACATGTGCTCGCACTCGATGACGACGATGACGCCGCGCGGCTCCAGGATCTCCATCAGCGAGTCGGCGATCTGCGTCGTCAGCCGCTCCTGGACCTGCGGACGGCGGGCGAAGACGTCCACCAGCCGGGCCAGCTTCGACAGCCCGGTGATCTTCCCGTCTGCGGACGGTATGTACCCGACGTGCGCCACCCCGACGAACGGCACCAGGTGATGCTCGCAGTTCGAAGTCACCTCGATGTCCTTGACCAGCACCATCTCATCGTGGCCGAGGTCGAACGTCGTGGTCAGGACGTCCTCGGGCTTCTGCCGCAGCCCGGCGAAGATCTCCTTGTACGCCCGCGCCACCCGCGCCGGGGTCTCCAGCAGGCCCTCGCGGTCCGGGTCCTCACCGACCGCGATCAGCAGCTCCCGCACGGCGTTCTCGGCACGCTTCTCGTCGAAATCGCCGATCGTGGCGTCGCCGTCCAGCGTCACAGGGTCGGTCATGTGGTGCCTCGTTCCTTCTGCGCCCGCTCCGGATGCGGAAATGCCGCGCCTCCCAGGCTAGAACCTGGGAGGCGCGGCGGACATTCCGGGGCGGTGTGATCCCCGCGTCAGCTCTCGCGGGTGTCCTCCGTGGACTCCGTCTTGTCCATCGAAACGGTGCCGTTGCCCGGGACCGTGCCGTTGGCCGGGGACAGCTCCCGCGGGGAGAGCACCGGCGGCCGGGACGACGGGGTACGCCGCGAGGAGCCGGTCCACGCCGGGCGGGCCGGGCGCTTCACGATGTGCTTGAAGACCTCGGCGATCTCCTCCTTGCCCAGGGTCTCCTTCTCCAGGAGCTCCAGGACGAGGTTGTCGAGGACGTCGCGGTTCTCGACCAGGATCTCCCACGCCTCGTTGTGCGCGGTCTCGATGAGCTTCTTGACCTCCTCGTCGACCAGCGCCGCGACCTCCTCGGAGTAGTCGCGCTGATGGCCCATCTCGCGGCCCAGGAAGGGCTCGGAGTTGTCGGTGCCGAACTTGATGGCACCGAGACGCTCGGTCATGCCGTACTGCGTGACCATGGCGCGGGCCGTGGCGGTGGCCTTCTCGATGTCGTTGGCCGCGCCGGTCGTCGGGTCGTGGAAGACCAGCTCCTCCGCCGCGCGGCCGCCCAGCATGTACGCCAGCTGGTCGAGCATTTCGTTGCGGGTGGTGGAGTACTTGTCCTCGTCGGGCAGGACCATGGTGTAGCCCAGGGCCCGGCCGCGGGACAGGATCGTGATCTTGTGGACCGGGTCGGAGTTCGGGGAAGCCGCCGCGACCAGGGCGTGTCCGCCCTCGTGGTACGCGGTGATCTTCTTCTCCTTGTCCGACATGATCCGGGTCCGCTTCTGCGGACCGGCCACGACGCGGTCGATCGCCTCGTCCAGGAAGTGGTTGTCGATCAGCTTCGCGTCACTACGGGCCGTCAGCAGCGCGGCCTCGTTGAGGACGTTGGAGAGATCGGCACCGGTGAAGCCGGGGGTCCGCTTGGCTACGGCCGTGAGGTCGACGTCCGACGCGACCGGCTTGCCCTTCTGGTGAACCTTCAGGATCTCCAGCCGGCCCTGCATGTCCGGACGGTCGACGGCGATCTGCCGGTCGAAACGGCCGGGACGCAGCAGCGCCGGGTCGAGGATGTCCGGGCGGTTGGTGGCGGCGATCAGGATGACGCCGCCCTTGACGTCGAAGCCGTCCATCTCGACGAGCAGCTGATTCAGCGTCTGCTCGCGCTCGTCGTGACCGCCGCCGAGGCCGGCGCCACGGTGGCGGCCGACCGCGTCGATCTCGTCGACGAAGACGATCGCCGGGGCGTTCGCCTTGGCCTGCTCGAAGAGGTCACGCACCCGGGAGGCACCGACACCGACGAACATCTCGACGAAGTCGGAGCCGGAGATCGAGTAGAACGGCACGCCGGCCTCGCCCGCGACGGCGCGCGCCAGCAGCGTCTTACCCGTACCGGGCGGGCCGTACAGCAGGACACCCTTGGGGATCTTGGCGCCGACGGCCTGGAACTTCGCCGGCTCCTGGAGGAACTCCTTGATCTCGTGGAGCTCCTCGACCGCCTCGTCGGCCCCGGCGACGTCCGAGAAGGTCGTCTTGGGCGTGTCCTTGGTGATCAGCTTCGCCTTGGACTTCCCGAAGTTCATCACCCGGGAGCCACCGCCCTGCGCCTGGTTCATCAGGAACAGGAAGATGATCGGGATGAGGAGGAAGGGAAGCAGCGTGATCAGCAGCCCGACGAACGGGTTCTGCTTCGACGGGGCGACCGTGTAGCCGTCCTTGATCTCGCCGGTCTGGTACTTGGCCTGCAGGTTCTTGGCAATGTCGACGCCCTGGTCGCCGATGTAGCTCGCCTGCAGCTTGTTGGAACCCTCGATCTTGTTGTCGCCCGACAACTCGATCTTGATCTTGTTCTCGTCGCCGGTCGTCAGCTCGGCGGATTTCACCTTGTTGTCAGTGATCGCCTTGACGACCTGACCGGTGTCCACCGTCTTGTAGCCGCCGGATTCACCGACGACCTGCATCAACACGACCACGGCGAGGACGGCCAGCACGATCCACATGACCGGCCCACGGAAGTATCGCTTCACGTCCATCCATACGGAGCCGTCACGGCCCCGTCCCTCCTGCCACAGTGAGGCACAACAGCCCTGCGGAGGGCTGGTCGTGCGTACGGTGTATTACTGGCCCGAAAATGAGTGCCTTCGGACGGTACCCCAGCATTGTCACCCGTCGGCGACGCCGACAGCGAACAATGCGAGCTCGGATTCCGTTCTCTGCTTCAACGGTGGGCGGCCCCGACAGGTTCCCGCCGCCACGCGGCGGCCACGCCGTGGCCGTTCCGGGCCCTCGCCGACCCGTACGGCCGGCGAGCGGATGCCGTCCTCAGCCGCCGTACACGTGCGGTGCGAGAGTGCCGACGAACGGCAGGTTGCGGTATTTCTCGGCGAAGTCGAGGCCGTAGCCGACGACGAATTCGTTGGGGATGTCGAAGCCGATCCACTTCACGTCGATATCGACCTTGGCGGCGTCGGGCTTGCGCAGCAGCGTGCAGACCTCCAGCGAGGCGGGCTCGCGCGAACCGAGGTTGGACAGCAGCCACGACAGCGTGAGGCCGGAGTCGATGATGTCCTCGACGATCAGGACGTCCCGGCCCTTGATGTCGGTGTCGAGGTCCTTGAGGATGCGCACCACGCCGGAGGACTGGGTGCCCGCGCCGTACGAGGACACGGCCATCCAGTCCATCGTGACGGGGGTGGACAGCGCCCGCGCCAGGTCCGCCATCACCATCACGGCGCCCTTCAGGACGCCGACGATGAGCAGGTCCTTGCCCGCGTACTCCGCGTCGATCTTCGCGGCCAGCTCGGCCAGCTTCGCGTCGATCTCTTCTTTGCTGATGAGTACCGACTCAAGGTCGGAGCCCATGTCCTTGTCGTCCACCCGTGCCACTCTCGCTCGGTTCGGTGTCGTGCCCGTTGCCGGACTGATCAGGCGGGGCAGCAGTCCTGCGGCTCAGCCCTGCCGAATGACAAGTCTGCCACCCTGCCGTCGAACACCGACGCGCCCAGGGAGGTTGAGGGCGCCCTGACCACGCCAGGCCGTGATCAGCCGGTCCACTTCCTCGATGTGCCGGGCGAAGAGCGAACCGGCCGGTGCGCCCGCGTCGATGACGGCCCGGCGCAGCACCCGGCGGCGCACCGCGGGCGGCAGCGCGAACAGCCCGGCGACGTCGAGCGTGCCCTCCGCGCCGCGGATCGTGCGTTCGGCGTCGGCGGCCCAGGAGTCGAGGGCGTCGGCGTCGTCCCGGGAGAGCTGGGCCGTACGGGCGAGGGCTTCGACGACGCCCTTGCCGAGCGCCTTCTCCAGGGCGGGCAGCCCTTCGTGGCGCAGTCGGGAGCGGGTGTAGGCGGGGTCGGTGTTGTGCGGGTCGTCCCAGACCGGGAGGGACTGGATGAGGCAGGCGGTGCGGGCGGTCTGGCGGTCGACGCCGAGGAACGGGCGGCGGTAGCGGCCCAGGTGGCCGGTGGTGGCGGCCATGCCGGAGAGGGAGCGGGTGCCGGAGCCGCGGGCGAGGCCGAGGAGGACGGTCTCGGCCTGGTCGTCGCGGGTGTGGCCGAGGAGGACGGCGGCGGCGCCGTGGCGTTCGGCGGCGGCGTCGAGGGCGGCGTACCGGGCGTCGCGGGCGGCGGCTTCGGGTCCGCCTTCCTTGCCGACGCGCACGGCGACCGCCTCGGCGGGGTCGAGGTGGAGGGAGCGCAGCCGCAGGACGACCTCGGCGGCACGGAGGTCGGAGCCGGCCTGGAGGCCGTGGTCGACGGTGACGCCGCCCGCGCGGACGCCGAGCCGGGGGGCTTCGAAGGCGAGGGCGGAGGCGAGCGCCATGGAGTCGGCACCGCCGGAGCAGGCGACGAGGACGAGCGGGGGCTCGGTCCTGGCCTGCGCGCAGTGCCGGTTGAGCACGTCGTGGAGTACGCGGCGGACCGCCAGGCGTATCGCGGCGACCGCTGGATGGGGACCCATGTCCGTTTCCAATCATTCAGCTGGGGAGCCTTGATCCGTGGACGACACATTCGTCACACAGAGTGCCTAGATGGTGACAGAGGCGAGCAGTTCCCCGAGCATTGCACGCCCATCCCCTGGTAACGGTCCCTCAGAAGGGTGATTACGGGGGCGCACATCTGCCGTCCGGCGTGCGCGTGGCGCATCTCTGCCTTACGGTGCCCCGTCCGCCGCACCCTTCACGCGCGCGATCCAGTCCGCGGGCGAGGCGATCTCCTGTTTGGTGGGGAGCGTGTTGGGCGATGTCCAGACGCGGTTGAAGCCGTCCATGCCGAGGTCGTCGACGACCGCGCGGACGAAGCGTTCGCCGTCGCGGTACTGGCGCAGCTTGGCGTCGAGGCCGAGGAGTTTGCGCAGCGCGAGGTCGAGGCGGCCCGCGCCGCTGGCCCGGCGCTGCTGGAACTTCTCCCGGATCTCGGCGACGGAGGGCACCACCTCGGGCCCGACGCCGTCCATGACGAAGTCGGCGTGGCCCTCCAGGAGGGACATCACGGCGGTCAGGCGGCCCAGGATCTCGCGCTGCGCGGGGGTCTGGACGAGGTCGACGAGGGAGCGGGCGTCGTCCTCGCCGGACTCGCCCTCGGGCCGGGCGCCGGTGAGCGCCTGCGCGGCCTCGCGGAGGCGTTCCACGAGGGTGCCCGGATCGATGTCGGTTTCGGCCAGGAACGACTGGATCTCGCCCTCGATGTGATCGCGCAGCCAGGGCACGGCGGTGAACTGGGTGCGGTGGGTCTCCTCGTGCAGGCAGACCCAGAGGCGGAAGTCGTGCGGGTCGACCTCCAGCTCCCGTTCGACGTGGACGATGTTGGGTGCGACGAGCAGCAGCCGGCCGCCCCGGGCCGCGGCGGGCAGATCGCGCGAGGCCGGTGCGAACGTCTCGTACTGGCCGAGCACCCGGGAGGCGAGGAACGACAGGAGCATGCCCAGCTCGACGCCGGTGACCTTGCCGCCGACGGCGCCGAGCACCGCGCCCCCGGGGCCGCCGGGGCGGCGCTCGGCCATCTTGTCCAGCAGGGGTTTGAGCACCGCGCGGAACCCGGCGACGTTGGCCTTGATCCAGCCGGGGCGGTCCACGACGAGGACGGGTGTGTCGTGCGGCGCCTCGGCGCCCACCGCCTCTCCGGGCTGCGCCATACGGGTGAAGGCGCGGACGTGTTCCTCGGAGGACCGGGCGTGGGCGCGCAGCTCCGCCACGATCGCCCGGGCCTCGTCGCGGCTGACCTCCGGACCGGGCCGCACGAAGCGCGTCGCCGTCGCCGCCGCGAGGTTCCAGTCGACCATCTCGACACCACCGATGCTCGTCATGCGTTTCACGGTACGTGGGCACCCGGCTCGGGGGTAGCCGACCGGTGGTCTCAGGGGCCGACGGGTCAGCGGCAGCCGCAGTTGGCGACGGCCGAGGCGAGCGTGTCGAGGGCCTTCTGCGCGCCCTGGGCGTCGCTGGTGCCGTTGGTCATGAACGCGAAGACCAGCAGCCGTCCGTCGGCGTCGACGACAGTCCCGGCGAGGGTGTTCACACCGGTGAGGGTGCCGGTCTTGGCGCGTACGGCCCCGGCGCCCGCGGTGTCGGCGTAGCGGCCGTCGAGGGTGCCGGTGAAGGCGGCGACGGGCAGACCGGTGACGATCGGGCGGAGTTCGGGGCGCTCGGGGGCCGAGGCGTGCAGCAGAAGGCGGGCGAGGAGTTCGGCGCTGACCTTGTCGTCGCGGTCGAGCCCACTGCCGTCGTCGAAGCGGGAGCCGGACAGCGGCAGGTGCTGGGCGGCAAGTGTCTGCCGGACGGCGGTACCGGCGCCGGAGAAGCTGGCGGGGCGGTGGGCGCCGAGGGCGGTCTGCCGGGCCAGGGCCTCGGCGATGTCGTTGTCGCTGTTGGTCAGCATCCGTTCGACGAGGGCGCCGAGCGGCTGGGAGCGGACGGTGGCCAGGCGGGTGGCGTCCTTCGGCGCGTGCGCGGCGGACGGGGCGCCGTCGACATCGATGCCGCGCTCCTTCAGACGGGCGGCGAAGGCACGGGCGGCGTCGGCGGACGGGTCGGCGGCGCGGGGCGCCGGGCCGCTGTCGCTGTCGTCGAGGCGGCCCTCGTCGGCCATCAGCGGGGTGACGCGGGCGAGGTTCTCGTTGGGGCCGATGGGGTGCACGGCGGGGCCGGAGTAGAGCGAGGTGTCATAGCCGAGAGAAACCTTCTTGCGGCCGCGCTCGGCGAGGGCGCGGGCGGTGTCGTCGGCGAGGGCGCGCAGGCTGGCGGACCCGTCGGCGCCGCCCTTGGATGCCCGGGCGGTGAGCGTCGGGTCGCCGCCCCCGACCAGCACGATCCGCTGGGACGCGGACTTGCCGCCCTTGCCGTCGTCCTTGGCGTCCTCGCCCCCCTTGGAGTCCTTGGCGTCCTTGCCGCCCTTGGGGCGCTCGTCGTCCTTGCCGCCCTTGGGGTGCTTTCCCTCCCCGGCTCCCTTGCCGTCGTCCGCCGCGTCCGCGGCGGTCACCACCGTCGTCTCGATGCGATGGTCGGCGCCCAGGGTGGTGAGGGCCGCGACGGCGGTGGCGAGCTTGACGGTGGAGGCGGGCACCACCGCCGCGGTGGGCTTGGCGGCGAACACCTGGCGGCCGGTGGCGACATCGATGACCGACGCGGTCCGCAGCGCGCCCAGCGCTTTGTCCTTGAGCAGCGGCGACAGCGCGTCGGCGAGCCCGGCACCGGTGGGCTGCGGCGCCGCGCCGCGCCCGGAGGCGTCGGCCGCCGGGATGCCGAGCGCCGGGAGGACCTGCGGGAGCCCGGGCCCGCCGTCCGCGCCCCCCGGCGCGCCACCGCGGCCGCGCGCCCCGCCGTGATGTGCGCCACCCGTACCGGCCGCGGCCCCCGCGCGGGCCCGCTCGGCCGTACGCTGACCCGAGTCCCAGGGCCCGGCCACCGCCACCGCGGCCGTCGCGGCCGCCAGGCCCGCGGCGGTGGCCACCGCCGTCAGGCGCCAGGTGCTCCGTGTGCGCGGCGGTGCGGCGCGCCAGGTCCGCCGGACCTCGTGGCCGGCCCGCTGTGCCGTACGGGCCGCGGCCCGGGCGTACGCCCGGGCCGACCGTCGCGCCGTCTCCCATCCGACCTGCCACGATCCCGTCTCCGGCACCTTGGACCAGCCCCTTTCGCCAGCACCCACCTGCGTGGGGGACACTTAATCACCAGACCTATGTGTTGATCATGGAGGAGCCACCCGTGGAGTTCGACGTCACCATCGAGATCCCGAAGGGTTCGCGGAACAAGTACGAGGTGGACCACGAGACCGGTCGGATCCGCCTGGACCGTCGACTCTTCACCTCGACCAGCTACCCGGCGGACTACGGCTTCGTCGAGAACACCCTCGGCGAGGACGGCGACCCGCTGGACGCGCTGGTCATCCTGGACGAGCCGACCTTCCCCGGTTGCCTCATCAAGTGCCGCGCCATCGGCATGTTCCGGATGACCGACGAGGCCGGCGGCGACGACAAGCTGCTGTGCGTCCCGGCGTCCGACCCGCGCGTCGAGCACCTGCGGGACATCCACCACGTCTCGGAGTTCGACCGCCTGGAGATCCAGCACTTCTTCGAGGTCTACAAGGACCTGGAGCCCGGCAAGTCCGTCGAGGGCGCCGACTGGGTCGGCCGCGCCGAGGCCGAGGCCGAGATCGAGGCGTCCTACAAGCGCCTGGAGGCGCAGGGCGGGGCCCACTGACACCGGCGCTCCCCGGGGCCGCCACGGCCCCCGGGACCCGGCGCACGGCGCGCTGATTTTCGTACGCGAACGGGCGGCACCCACTCGGGGTGCCGCCCGTTCGTGGCGCGGGGTGGTCGGCCGGTGGTCAGAAGCCGCGGGTGCGCTTGGCGGCGCGGCGGCCGGCGCCGGGCATCTCGGGCCCGGGGGCGCGCAGGAAGAGCCGCGCGACCTCGCTGCCGAGGTTCACGCCGACGGCGATGGCGAGCGCCAGCGACGCCGCCTTGATCAGCGAGGCGATGCCGTCGAGGAGGTTGCCCTGCGCGAAGTTGAGCAGCCCGAAGTACGTGGCGCTACCCGGCAGCAGCGGGCCGATGGCCGCGGTGACGTACGGCAGCGCCGAGGCGTAGCGGTAACGGGACAGCAGCTGGCCGAAGAGGCCGACGAGACCGGCGGAGATGGCCGTCGACGGCACCGCGTTGAGCCCGGCGACGTTGGCGAGGGCGCCGTAGACGACCCAGGCCACCCCGCCGTTGAGGGTCGCGAACGCCACCGTGTGCCGCTCCTGCTGGAGCAGCACGCAGAAGGCCAGCACCAGCAGCATGGACGCGCCG
Source organism: Streptomyces benahoarensis (assembly GCF_007280575.1). Taxonomy (GTDB): domain Bacteria; phylum Actinomycetota; class Actinomycetes; order Streptomycetales; family Streptomycetaceae; genus Streptomyces; species Streptomyces benahoarensis. The sequence goes on along the minus strand of NZ_VKJP01000048.1, from coordinate 1,615 downwards.
GTCTGCACCAGCGGCTCGTTGTAGACGTGCAGCGCCTGCTCGGGGTTGAGCCGCTTGAGCCCGGGGTCGAGCTGGAGCCCGATGTAGAGGATGCCGAGCACGCCGACGACGATGCCGACGATGAGGTAGACGACCTCCAGGAGGCGGGCGGCGGCGGTGATGTAATAACCCGTCAGGCCGTCCTGGACGCCCGCGACCAGGGCCCGTCCCGGGATCAGCGCGAAGAGTCCACCGGTGATGACCGCGGACGCCTGGACGTTGGCGTGCGCCAGGCCGAAGGCGACGCCTATCGCCGCGGGCGGCATCGCGGCCACCACGAACTGGTAGAACTCCGGCAGCCCGCGGCCGGACGCCAGCCACGCCAGCCGGTCGCCGAGCATCGAGCCGATCGCGGCGGCCACAAAGACCAGCAGGCCACCGCCGACCAGGATGGACGCGCCGCCGGACAGCAGCCCGGAGGCGAGCGTCAGCGCCCAGGTGGGGAACGGGTGGCGGTTACGGCGGATCTCGGCGAGCCCGCGGTACGCCTCCTCCAGGGTGATGCCCTCGGAGGTGATGTCGTCGACCAGCCGGAAGACCGCCGACAGCCGGGTGTAGTCGACGCCGCGACGTCGCACGGTGCGGCTGGCGGTGACCGGGTCGTCGACCAGCGACGGCTGGTACGAGATGGACAGCAGGGTGAAGGTGACGGTCGGCTCGACGCGCTCCAGCCCGTAGGCGTGTGCGACGCCGAACATCGCCGCCTCGACGTCCTCGGCGCCCTCACCACCGGCGAGCAGGATCTCGCCGATACGCAACGTGAGGTCGAGGACGCGGGGCACCGCGGGCCCGGTCTCGTCGTCGGGGCGCTCCGTCCGCTCCGGGGTGGGGCGCTCGTGGATCGGCATCCGCAGCATGGTCCGCATGCGGTCCTGCCACGGCGCCTCCTTGGTGAGGCTGAGCACCGGAATGCCGTGCGGCGGGGTGAACGCCGGGAAGCCGCCGGTGGGCGCGCCGCCGGGCGGGGCGAAGGCTGAACCTTCCTGCTCCGCGGGGACCTCCGGCCTCAGCCCCTCGGGCAGCGCGAATTCGGAGGTGGTGCTGGACTCGTCCTCGGGCAGCGGGGGCTGCGGGACGCCGAGCGGCGGTGTGAAGGCGCTGCGCACCTCGTCCGGCGTCGGCTTTCTGTCCTCGTCGGGCGGCTCCGCCGGACCGCTGCCGCCGTTGCTGTTCCGCTCTCGGTGGTGACCGTTCTGGGCATGCGGTGTGCCGTTGGTGGAGCGCTGGCCGCGCTGTGGATCCGACGCCACGTTTCTTCGCTCCTCGTACGCCTCCTGCGACCGTCAAGGACACGATGCCTGATGACGCTTCCGGGCGCGCGGGGCGGGGGTTGACCGGTTCCGACAAAGGAGTCGGACAGGATGAACTGCACATTCCCGACGGCGCCGGGGGTCATGCCACGAAGTGCGTGACCGAGGGGAGAGTACGGGAGTGCGGCGGGATGGTGTGGAGGCGCATCCCGTACCAGGAGTACGCCCGCGCGCCCCACCACGAACTGCCCGCCCCGGGGCGCGGGGACGGGCGGTTCGTGGGAGTGCGGCTGTCGCTTATACACATCTCCGAGCCCACGAGACGC
>NZ_VKJP01000489.1 GCF_007280575.1 Streptomyces benahoarensis | reverse complement strand
ATGAGCGTCTCGTGGGCTCGGAGCTGTGTATAAGAGACAGGCCGGAGGCCGTCTTCCGGTCGGGCCCTGCGGTGCCCGGGCAGGCCGGGCCGCATGCGGACGATCCTGATGGCGCCTGCTCCTCGCCTTCTTTTCGTACGGCTCTTCGGTGGTGACACCGTGCGGTGGTGGCCGGTGGCCCTGGAGTCGCCCGGCCCGGCGGGCTGCTGCGCCCCTCTCCCGCGACGGCCCCGGGGCGGGCCGACGCGGACCGCCTCCGGCGTCCCACCGGTCACCTTACTGATTTCGTTGACTATGAGAGAAATACTAAGCACACGAAACAAGAGTGTCTACTGCGCCCAATGGAGATTTCAGCCGTCGATCGGCGATGCAGGGCCCGGCATTCCGTAGGGGCGGCGGGGCGGACGGTCCGAGTGCCGGTGCGCGCAAGGAAGGGGGCGGGCCCGGCGACGCGGGGGAGCGTGGAGCCGACCCACCGGCGGACCGTGCCGGGCCCCGTAGGGCCGCGCGGCCGCACGCACCCCCGGATCCCGGCCCCGGACCGGGTCGGCGGCGTCCCCATTTCCGGGTGCTTTACCGCACGCGGACACCCCGAATATCTCATGCCGCAACTGCAGAAATGGTCGGACGGCGCGGTAGGGGTCTCCCGGCCGGGAAAGCGTGCGGAGTCATGTTGCTGTGCAGGTCCGCCGGTCCCGTGCTAGCGTCGAAGTCAGTTGCAGTTGTGGTTCCCAAAGACTTCAAGTGCGCTCGCCCCTTTACCGGGCGGGAGCGCTTTTGTATTTTCCGGGTCATTTTTCCGGACGGGGCAATCATCGCGGCGACGCGGAGTCCGCAGGGTGCGGGTTCCGGGCACTGCCCCGAAGGAGAAAAAACATGGCCAACGGCACCGTGAAGTGGTTCAACGCGGAAAAGGGCTTCGGCTTCATCGAGCAGGAGGGCGGCGGCGCCGACGTCTTCGCCCACTACTCGAACATCGCCGCCCAGGGCTTCCGTGAGCTGCAGGAGGGCCAGAAGGTGACCTTCGACGTCACGCAGGGCCAGAAGGGCCCGCAGGCCGAGAACATCGTTCCCGCCTGACGCCTACGCGTACACTGAGCCGGGGCCCGCACCTTGGGTGCGAGCCCCGGCTCGCTGTTTTCCGCGCTTCCTCGGACGCGGGCACGACCGCCGCGCGGTACCGCTCCCCGCCTCTGAAGCGGCCGCGGTGTGGCGCGGGACGGAAATCCGGCCCCGCTCCGCGATCCGGCAACGGCATCACTTTTCTCCACGGCCGTGCCGGTCAATTCCCGAAGGCCGGGCCGATATCGTTCCGCCCCGCCTCGTCTCAGCTTTTTACCGGTTCGTTCTGGCGATTCCCCGTGTACGGCTCAGCGCCGTCGGGAATTCCTCGACGCGCCGCATCGAGGAAGGTTCGCCATGAACCGCACAGCCCGAACGCATGACCGTTCCCACCGCTTCGGCTCCGGCCGTGGCTCATCCGGCCGCTCCGGCTTCTCCCCACAGGCATCGAAGCGCTCCGGCGGCAACCGCCGTCCCGCCGCACCGCAGGGCGAATTCGCGCTGCCCGTGACGCACACCCCCGCCCTCCCCCCGGCCGAGACCTTCGCCGAACTGGACATGCCATCCGAGCTGCTGACATCGCTCACCGCGCAGGGAGTCACGGCCCCGTTCCCCATCCAGGCCGCCACGCTGCCGAACTCCCTGGCCGGACGCGACGTCCTGGGCCGCGGGCGCACCGGTTCCGGCAAGACGCTCGCCTTCGGCCTCGCGCTGCTGGCCCGCACCGCCGGCCGACGGGCCGAACCGCGGCAGCCGCTGGCGCTGGTCCTGGTCCCCACCCGGGAGCTGGCCCAGCAGGTCACGGACGCGCTCACCCCGTACGCCCGGTCGCTGACGCTGCGGCTGGCCACCGTCGTCGGCGGGATGTCGATCGGCCGGCAGGCCGGTGCGCTGCGGGGCGGCGCCGAGGTCGTGGTCGCGACGCCGGGGCGCCTGAAGGACCTCATCGAGCGCGGCGACTGCCGTCTGGACCAGGTCGCCGTGACCGTGCTCGATGAGGCCGACCAGATGGCCGACATGGGCTTCATGCCGCAGGTCACCGCGCTGCTCGACCAGGTCCAGCCCGGGGGGCAGCGGATGCTCTTCTCGGCCACCCTGGACCGCAACGTCGACCTGCTGGTCCGGCGCTACCTCACCGACGCCGTCGTCCACTCCGTCGATCCCTCGGCGGGCGCGGTCACCACGATGGAGCACCACCTGCTGCAGGTGCACGGCGCGGACAAGCACGCCGTCGTCACGGAGATCGCCGCCCGCGAGGGCCGGTCGATCATGTTCCTGGACACCAAGCACGCCGTCGACAAGCTCACGAAGCACCTGCTGAACAGCGGTGTCCGGGCCGCCGCCCTGCACGGCGGGAAGTCCCAGCCGCAGCGCACCCGCACCCTGGCCCAGTTCAAAACCGGCACCGTCACGCTGCTGGTGGCCACGAACGTCGCCGCCCGCGGCATCCACGTCGACGACCTCGACCTCGTCGTCAATGTGGATCCGCCCACCGATCACAAGGACTACCTGCACCGCGGCGGCCGCACGGCCCGCGCGGGCCGCTCCGGCAGCGTCGTCACGCTGGTGCTGCCCAACCAGCGCCGCGCGATGGACCGCATGATGGAGCACGCGGACATCACCCCGAGCTCCACCCGGGTCCGCGCCGGCGAGGCCGAACTGACCCGCATCACCGGCGCCCAGGCCCCGTCGGGCATCCCCGTCACCATCGCGGCCCCGGTCGCCGAACCGGTCAGGCGTAGCGGCTCCTCCACCCGCGGCCGCCGCTCCCGCTCCGCCCAGGCCCGGCGCTCCGCGGGAGCGTCCCGGTCCACGGCACCCACATCCCGCGGCCGGGCCGCGTAGCACGGACCCCGAGGCCCGGGGCGTCACCGCGGGAGGGCCGGCCGATGCGTCATACGGCTCCTCCCGGCAGTGGCACCCCGGGCCGTCCCGGCGGGCTCGGTGGCACCATCACCACCCGCCAACGCCACGGCAGCAGACCGGCGACGGCACGTCCGTCAGCTGCGTCCCTACACTGACCCCGCTCCTGGCCGCGCCGGCACTCCGTTTCCGGCTTCCCTCCGAACCTGTTGAGGCATTATGCGCTGCGTCATCGCCCGCTTCCCCTTCGACCTGATCAAGACCGAGGTGCAGGACGCGATGAAGGGCATCACACCCGAGCCCGTCACGGGAGACTCCGTCCTCATCGGCCGCCGCCACTACCCCGTCAAGCAGGTCGGCGAGGTCATCACCCGGCAGGACCGCCGCGACTTCACCGCCGGCGAGGTCACCCGCGCCCTGACCCGCCTCGGCTTCACCTGTCATTCGGCCGCCGCCCCCGTCCCCCCGTCC
>NZ_VKJP01000488.1 GCF_007280575.1 Streptomyces benahoarensis | reverse complement strand
GCCCTCCCCTTCTGCGCCGCCCTCACCCCCACGTCCGATTTCCGCCGGTCCGCGGCATGGGGGCGGCGCACACTGGGACACGTGATGGATGACGAGACCAGGTACGAGGCGGTGTCGAGCCGGGACGCCCGGTTCGACGGGGAGTTCTTCTTCGCCGTGACGACGACCGGGATCTACTGTCGGCCGAGCTGTCCCGCGGTCACGCCGAAACGCGCCAACGTGCGGTTCTTCCCCTCGGCCGCCGCCGCGCAGGCGGGCGGGTTCCGGGCCTGCCGCCGCTGCCGCCCGGACGCCGTACCGGGCTCCGCCGAGTGGAACGTCCGCGCCGATCTCGTCGGCCGGGCCATGCGGTTCATCGGGGACGGCGTCGTCGACCGGGAGGGCGTCGCGGGGCTCGCCCGGCGCCTCGGCTACAGCACCCGCCAGGTGCAGCGGCAACTCACCGCCGAGCTGGGTGCGGGCCCGGTGGCGCTGGCCCGGGCGCGCCGCGCGCACACCGCGCGGGTGCTGCTCCAGACCACCGCGCTGCCCGTCACGGAGCTGGCGTTCGCCGCCGGGTTCGCCAGCATCCGGCAGTTCAACGACACGATGCGGGAGATCTACGCCGGTACGCCGCGCGAGCTGCGCGCCGCCGCGCTGCCCGGCCGCGCCCGCACCGGCACCCGGCGCGCGGCGGACGGCCCCGCGCCCCACGGCATACCGCTGCGCCTGGCCCACCGCGGCCCGTACGCCGCCGCCGAGATCTTCGACGTCCTCGCCGCGGGGGCCGTCCCCGGGGTGGAGGAGACGGTCGGCCCGCGTGGCCGCCGCACGTACCGGCGCACCCTGCGGCTCAGCTACGGCACCGCCATCGCCGAGGTCGACGAGGCCACCGGCGGCGCGGCCCGGCGGCGGCCACGCGCGGGGGAGAGCGGGCCGGAGCGGGCCCCGGACGGCGGCGGCTGGCTGGAGTGCCGGCTGCGGCTGACCGACCCGCGCGATCTGGCCACCGCCGTGCAGCGGCTGCGGCGCCTCTTCGACCTGGACGCCGATCCGTACGCCGTCGCCGAGCGGCTGGGCGGCGATCCGCTGCTGGGCCCGCTCGTCGCCGCCTGCCCGGGGCTGCGGTCACCGGGCGCGGCCGACCCCGAGGAGCTGGCCGTCCGGACGGTGCTCGGCGGGCCCCCGGAGCGCGCGGCGGCACTGGTCGCCGCCCACGGCAAGCCGCTGGACGCCGCCGACGGCGGGCTCACCCATGTGTTCCCGGCGCCCGGCGAACTCCTCTCCGCCGAGGTCGGCGCGCCGGTACGGGCGCTGTGCGCGGCGCTCGTCGACGGGACCCTCGACCTCGGCGCGGGCGCGGACCGCGCCGCCGCCGAAGGGGTCCTGCGGGCACTGCCCGGGGTCGGCGCACGGGCCGTCGGCCACCTCCGGATGCGGGCCCTGGGCGACCCGGACGCGGGCCCGGACGGCGCGCCCGAGGCATGGCGGCCGTGGCGCGCCTACGCCCTGCACCACCTGTGGAACGCGGACCGCGTCCCGCCCGGCGCGTTCGCGCTGCCCGCGCTCGCCGCCCGGTGACCGCTAGGGCGTGTCCGTGAAGTCCCGCCCGGCGCGCGGCCCGCACCTCACCCCGCGAACACCACGCCCGCCCACGCGCCCACCACCAGCAGGCAGGCGAACAGTTCCACCAGCACGCTCAGCCCGACGGCGCGCATCGCCGTACGGGTGGCGGCCCAGGCGTCGCCGTGACTGCCGAGCCGGACCCGTTCCAGCAGGTAGTGCGCGCCGAGGGCGCAGAGCGGGGCGCCGATCACCGGGATCACGAAGAATCCGGCGATCCCGGCGGCGCCGGAGAGGAACAGCACGCGGTACGGGGTTCCCGCGGCCCGCAGATTGCGCGTCGGCAGCAGAAACTTCACGGCCTGCTGGAGCAGGAGCAGCGCGGTGGCGGCGATCAGCACCGTCCACGCCACCGACGTCTGCTCCGTCATCGCCCACCACAGCACCCCCGCCCAGACGATCGGCGTCCCGGGGACGCCGGGGACCAGTACCCCGAACAGTCCGAGCAGCAGCACCAGCCCGACGGCGAACAGCTGCCACCCGCTCATACGACGCCCTCGCCGGGCCCGGCCGCCGCCCCCGCCACGGCGATCCCCCGGTCCGGCACGCTGCGCACGCTCATGGCCCAAGCCTGCCGGACGTGACCCGAACGCGCTCCCCGGACCGGTCCCACCGGGACGCCGGGCGCCGCCCCGCGTGGTACGCGCCCGGCCCGCCGCGTGACGCCTCGTCCGCCCCGCCGCCACCCGGCCGGGGCGCTCCGACGCCCGGGTGGGCCGTCCGGCGGAACGTCCGGGCGAACACCTCTTCGCGCTCTGTTTCCCCGCCGCCGGCGCGTGGACAATACGGCGCATGAACCAGCAGGGCGCACCATGCCGCGGGCCGGAGGACGACTGGTGGCGGCAGCTTTACGGCGACATCCGACCGGACCGGGACCATCCGGGCGCATCCGGTCCCGGCACCACGGCCCCGCGACCGTACGCACCGAGCGACACGGGTCCGTCCGGCGCCACGGACACCCTCGATGAACGGGTCGCTTCGGCGCTTCGGGCGCTGAGTGCGCCGTCGGCTGCGTCTTCGGCCGCGCCGGGCGCTCCTGGCCCGGCCGCCTCTGTGGGGGCGTCGATTCCGGGTCCGGCTCCGGCCGCATCGGCTCCGGGCCCGGGCGCGTCGGCCCCGGCCCCGGTCGCGTCAGCTCCGGCTTCCTCCGGGGTGCCGTCGGTTCCGGGTCCGGCTGTGGCGTCCCCGGATGCGCCCGTGGCGCCGCCGGATCCTGCCGTGGCGGGCCGGGAGCTGCCCGTCGCGAGGGGGGAGTCGACCGCTACGGCTCCGTCGCCCTCCGTCCCGGCGCCTCCGGTACCGGTGGGCGAGGCGCCTCGCCCGGCCCCGCTTCCGGCCGTCGGACTGCTCCCGCCCGGGTTGCTGCCGCCGGACGAACTGCCGGTCGGTCTGTCCGCCGCCGATGCGCCACCGTGGCCGTTCCGGGCCGGACCGCTGCCGCCCGGGTTGCTGCCCCCGGAGGAGCTGCCGTCCGCTCGGCCTGACGCGGGCGCCCGCACGTCGCCCGTAGCGCGGCCGCTTCCGGTCGAGCGGCCTTCGACCGGGCGGGCCGAGGCCCTTGCCGAGCCGTCATCTGTTGGGGCGTCACCCGCCGAACCACCCCCCGTTGCTTCGGCACTTCCGGAGGCGACGGGCCCGGAGTCCGCGCCGCGTGCCGAGGCGGCGCCGGACGCCGAGGACGTATCGGGGGCCGGAGCCGTACCGGAGGCCGAGGACGGACCGCAGACCGAGGGAGGGGCGGAGGCCGAGCCGGGTACCGCGTCTGCGCCGGGTGCGGAGACCGTACCGGCCGGTGAGGCGGCCCCGGCCACCGAGCCCACCCCGGACAACGAAGCGGC
>NZ_VKJP01000487.1 GCF_007280575.1 Streptomyces benahoarensis | reverse complement strand
CGGCGGGCCGCTGCCGAAGTCGTGGATCGCGGGGATACGGGGGACGCCGGGGCGTCCGGGGATCCCTCGGGTTTCGCGGATTTCGGCATAGCGGGATCCGCCACCTTGCCCTCCCGAGCGCGCCATTGAGCTGGAAATGGAAGCCGTGGCCGAAGCCGTGGGCGCATCTCAGCACGGATTCCGTGGCGCGGCCAAGGGTCCGGGTGAATGTTTTCACAAACGCCCGAAACCGCTCCGGTCCCGGGAAACGGCCCGTGAGCATCGGGGCGCCGGACCGGGCGGTACGGATTCCGTGGAGTCAACGGGCCGTGGCGGCGGGCCCGCCCGGCCTCAGCTCATCCGCAGCGCCAGGAAGAAGTCGAGCTTGTCCTCCAGGCGGGAGAGGTCACGGCCCGTCAACTGCTCGATGCGGCCCACGCGGTAGCGCAACGTGTTGACGTGCAGATGCAGGCGTGCGGCGCAGCGGGTCCACGATCCGTCGCAGTCCAGGAACGCCTCCAGGGTGGGGATCAGTTCGGCGCGGTGGCGGCGGTCGTAGTCGCGCAGCGGGTCCAGCAGCCGCGCGGTGAACGCCCGCCGTACGTCGTCGGGGACGAACGGCAGCAGCAGGACGTGCGAGGCCAGTTCCTCGTGACCGGCGGTGCAGACCCGGCCGGGGCGGGCGGCGGCCACCCGGCGGGCGTGCCGGGCCTCCTCCAAGGCGCCGCGCAGCCCTTCGGCGGAGTGCACGGGCGCGCTGACGCCGATCGTCAGGCGGCCGTCGTCGGCCAGCCCGCGGCCGAGCGGTTCCCCGACGGCGGAGAGCAGCGCGGTGGCGTGCAGCCCCTCCCCGTCCCCGTCGGCGGTGGGGGACAGCGGGACCAGCGCCACCGCCTCGTCGCCGGTGTGCGCCACGGCGATCCGTTCGGACGGCTCCGGTCCGGACGCGCCGGGGGCCGCCAGCACCTCCTCCAGCAGGGCCTGCGCCGCCGGGCCGCCCGGCCCCTCGTCGCCGTCCCGTTCGACCTGGGCCACCACGATCTGCCAGCGTGGCGCGGCGCTCGGGCCGGGCAGCAGCACCGGGACCGCCAGCCGCAGCCGGGCCGCGATCTCGGTGGGCGCGGCGCCCGTCTGGACCAGCTCCAGCACCTCCTGGGCGAGCCGCCGCCGCACTGTGCGCGCGGCGTCCCGCCGCTCGCGTTCGACGGCGATCAGCTGGGTGACGCCCTGGAGCAGGTCGAGCCGCTCGGCGGGCCAGTCCACGATGTCCGCCTCGACGGCCAGCAACCAGTCCGACAGCAGCGTCTCGCGCGCCTCGCGGCCCTCCTGCCGTACGGGGAAGAGCGCGTACGCGGTGCCGTCGAGGGTGACGCGGTACGGGCCGCGGCGGCCCTCGCGGGAGGCGGCCAGATGGGCTCCGGCCAGCCGCGCGCCGATCCCTTCGGGCGGCTCGGGACCCTGATCGGTCAAGGTGGAACCGGCGATCCGCCGCCCGGTGGGGGAGAGCACCCAGGCGCGTAGATCGAGGTCGGAGCCGAGGAGGTCCAGGACGGCGTCCGGGCCGCCGCCCGCCGGGCCGGAGGTCATCAGGCGGCGGTGGCGGTCGACGACGGCGGCGAGGTCACCGGCGCGTTCGGCGGAGACCTGCCGGACGACGTACTCGGTGATGGAGGCGAACGAGACGGCCTCGGTGACGGAGAACAGCGGCAGCCGGTGCCGGGCGCAGGCTCGCACCAGGTCCTCGGGGACGGAGCCCAGCTCCGCCTCGCCCGCCGCCAGCCCGGCGACGCCCTCGGCGGCCAGGATGCGGACGAAGCGCTCGGAGTCGCCCGGCTCGCGGCGCCAGGCCAGGCCGGTCAGGACCAGTTCGCCGCCGGAGAGGTAGCGGCTGGGGTCGCGCAGGTCGGTGGTCATGACGCCGCGTACCGCACGCTCCAGCTCGTCCTCGCCCCCGAGCAGGCTCAGGCCCAGGGATGCCGTGTCCAGGAGTGCGCGGAGCCGCATGACCTCGCCCGCCGATCTGTGCTGTGTGGTGGTGCCGAATACCGCGAGGTGTACCGACCCCGCCTTTCGTTCGAATCTACAAGACATGCCGCGTGGCCAGCCAACCGCTTCATGTTTTCGGTGACTGCACCCCGGGGCGCGGCGCCGCGTTGACTGGCACCGACGGCATGAACAGGACATGAACTGCTCGCCGGCGGCGCGACCGGTGGCCCCCCACCGCGGGTGGCGAGCGAGAGTCTTCTGCGAGATTCCCGTACTTTGCCCTAGTTCGCCCCTATTCCTGGAAGAGAGCCGTGATGGACTTCCTTCGCCCCGCCACCTGGGAGGAGGCGCTCGCCGCCAAGGCAGAGCACCCCTCGGCGGTACCCCTCGCGGGCGGCACGGATGTGATGGTCGAGATCAACTTCGACCACCGCCGCCCCGCATACCTGCTCGACCTGGGCCGCATCGGCGACCTGGAGGAGTGGGAGACCGGGGAGCGGACCGTGCGCCTGGGGGCGTCGGTGCCGTACACGAAGATCATGGAGCAACTGCGGACCGAACTGCCCGGGCTGGCGCTCGCCGCACACACCGTGGCCTCACCGCAGATCCGCAACCGCGGCGGCGTCGGCGGCAACCTCGGCACCGCCTCCCCGGCGGGCGACGCCCACCCCGCGCTGCTGGCGTCCGGCGCCGAGGTCGAGGCGGAGTCGGTACGCGGCCGCCGGATGATCCCGATCGACGACTTCTACCGCGGCGTCAAACGCAACGCCCTGGAGCCGGACGAGCTGATCCGCGCCGTCCACATCCCCCGGGCCACCGGCCCGCAGCAGTTCTCCAAGGTCGGCACCCGTAACGCCATGGTCATCGCGGTCTGCGCGTTCGGCCTGGCCCTGCACCCGGACACCCGCACCGTGCGCACCGGCATCGGCTCCGCCGCGCCCACCCCCGTCCGCGCCACCGCCGCCGAGGAGTTCCTGGCCGCGGCGCTGGCGGAGGCCGGGCTGTGGGAGTCGGGCGGGGCGCTCCCGCCGTCCGTCGCCCGGGAGTTCGGGCAGCTCGCCGCCGGTGCCTGCAACCCCATCGACGACGTCCGCGGCAGCGCCGCCTACCGCCGCCACGCCGTCGGCGTCATGGCCCGCCGCACCCTCGGCTGGACCTGGGAGACCTACCGCGGACAGAAAAGGAGCGCACCGTGCGCGTGAACATCACCGTCAACGGCCGCCCCCAGCAGGCCGACGACGTCTGGGAGGGCGAAAGCCTGCTGTACGTGCTGCGCGAGCGGCTGGGCCTGCCCGGCTCCAAGAACGCCTGTGAGCAGGGCGAATGCGGTTCCTGCACGGTCCGCCTGGACGGCGTTCCGGTCTGCTCCTGCCTCGTCGCCGCCGGACAGGCCGAGGGCCGCGAGGTCGTCACCGTCGAGGGGCTTGCGGACTTCGCCGAGGAGCGCGCCGGGCACGGTTGCGCCTCCGGCCCCTGCGGCACCGACCCCGACCCCGACGCC
>NZ_VKJP01000486.1 GCF_007280575.1 Streptomyces benahoarensis | reverse complement strand
GACGGCATACGAGATTCATGAGCGTCTCGTGGGTTCGGAGATGTGTATATGAGAGAGGCTCGGGGGTGGGGCCCTCGCCGTCCTCCTCGACCGAGATCCCGAACTCCGTGGCCAGGCCGAGCAGTCCGCTGTCGTACCCCTGGCCCAGCGCGCGGAACTTCCAGCTACCGGCGCGCCGGTAGAGCTCACCGCAGATCAGGGCCGTCTCGTTGCCGGTGTCGGGCACGATGTCGAAGAACAGCAGCGGTTCGCCGTCGCCGCCCGCCGCGTCGTACAGCAGGACCCGCAGGTCCGGCACGTTCCCGAACGTTCCGCCGTCGGCGGAGGCGGTGAGGAGGACGCGGTCGACGGAGGCGTCGAGCGTGGTGAGGTCGGCCTCCAGGGTGTCGGTCAGGCTCTCGCCGACCGGGGCCTTGGCCAGGTGGCGGACGCCGCAGCCGGGGTGCTGCGGCTGGTTGTAGAAGACGAAATCCTCGTCGGAGCGCACGCGTCCGCCGGGCCCGACCAGCAGCGCCGAGGCGTCGACGTCCGGGACGTCCGCGCCGGGTGTCCACCGCAGGACGGCGCGGACGGCCGTGGTGTCCACGGGTACGTTCGACCCTTTCAGCATGGCGTGCGTCATAGCGCAATCCTGCCTTCCCCGAGGCCGGGCGGACAACGCGGGGCACCGGCCGGTGGGCGCGCGGGGCGGGCGTACCGGGGCGATTTCCCGCCCGAGGGAACTTTCCGTCACCCCCCGTACGTACGATTATCGGCTGGATCCAGAGGTCAAGACGCAGCGGGTGTGCCCGGTTCGCGCCTGTATACGGGGAGTTGTATGCGGCATTTTGGGCATCTCGGGCCCGACATCCGGAAGAAGTTGTTCCACCGGGAGCCGGTGGAGTTCACCACAGCCTCACCCGCCCGCACCCTCGCGACCGCGCTCGGCGCCACGCTCTACAGCCCCGCCACCCGGCCACGGCTCGCCGACGACATCCGCAAGCAGACCGGGCGCGGCGTCGTGTCGATGGTCCTCTGCCTGGAGGACTCCATCAGCGACGCCGAGGTGGTCGCCGGGGAGGCGAACCTCGTCCGGCAATTCGCGCTGCTCGACGCGGCGGCCGAAGACGGCGCCGACCTCCCCCTCCTCTTCATCCGCGTCCGCACGCCCGAGCAGATATCCGACCTCGCGCGGCGGATGGGGCCCGCGGTGCGCCGCCTCTCCGGCTTCGTGCTGCCGAAGTTCACCGCGGAGCGCGGCGCCGCTTTCCTGGAGGCCCTGCGCGCCACCGAAGCCGCCTGCGGCCGGCGGCTCTTCGCGATGCCGGTCCTGGAGTCCCCGCAACTGCTCCACCTGGAGAGCCGCCGCGAAACGCTGGCCGGGATCGCCGCGACCGTCGACGCCCACCGCGACCGCGTCCTCGCCCTGCGCCTCGGCGTCACCGACTTCTGCTCCGCGTACGGACTGCGCCGCGCGCCGGACATGACCGCCTACGACGTCCAGATCGTCGCCTCCGTCATCGCCGACGTGGTCAATGTGCTGGGACGGGCCGACGGCAGCGGGTTCACCGTCACCGGGCCGGTGTGGGAGTACTTCCGGCTGCATGAGCGGATGTTCAAACCGCAGCTGCGCCGCAGCCCGTTCCAGGGCCGCGCCGAGGAGCTGCGGACGGCGCTGATCGAGCACGACATGGACGGGCTGCTGCGCGAGATCGAACTCGACCGCGCCAACGGCCTGCTGGGCAAGACCTGCATCCATCCCTCGCACGTCGCGCCGGTGCACGCCCTCTCGGTCGTCAGCCACGAGGAGTTCAGCGACGCCGCCGACATCCTGCGGCCCGAGCGCGGCGACGGCGGCGTCCTCCGCTCCGCCTACACCAACAAGATGAACGAGGTGAAGCCGCACCGCGCCTGGGCCGAGCGCACCCTGCTGCGCGCCGAGGCGTTCGGGGTGGCCCGCGAGGGCGTCGGTTTCGTGGAACTGCTCACCGCGAGCGTGCCGCAGGACTGACCGCGGCGGACGGAACGGACGACGGGCGGCGCACGGCGCGACCGCCCCGCGGGCCCCGCACGGCGCCCGTCGCACAGGGAATTCGACGGAGGGGAAGAAACGCGTGGTGTGGACGGGAGAATGGGTCGCTCGGCGGCTCGGGGTCTCGCTCAGCGGCGGGGACCAGCTGCCCGGGCTGCTGGGGCTGGCGCTGCGGCGCAACCCCAAACGGGCCCATCTGCTCGTCTCGCATGTGCTCGGCAAGCATGTGCCGCAGCGGCCCGGTGTGGTGCACGGCGTCGGCGTGGGGCTGGGCCGCCGGGTGCGCGCGCTGCTCGGTGACGACGCGGCGTCCCGCGCGGTGGTCCTCGGGTACGCCGAGACGGCCACCGGACTCGGCCACTCCGTCGCCGACGGCCTGGGCCTCGCGCCGTATCTGCACTCCACCCGCAGGCCGGTGGAGGGCGTCGCACCCGCCGGCGGCTTCGAGGAGGAGCACTCCCACGCCACCTCTCATCTGCTGCTGCCCGAGGATCCGGCGCTGCTCGCGGGCGACGGCCCGCTGGTCCTCGTCGACGACGAGTTCTCCACCGGCCGCACGGTCCTGAACACCATCAAGGCGCTGCACGCCCGCTTCCCCCGGCAGCGGTACGTCGTCGTCGCCCTCGTCGACATGCGCTCCGAGGGCGACCGCCGTCACCTGGAGAAGTTCGCCGCCGACCTGGGCGCCCGCGTCGACCTCCTCGCGCTCGCCGCCGGTGGCGTACGGCTGCCCGCCGACGTCCTGCGGCGCGGCCAGGAGCTGGTCGCCGCCCATGACGCCCCGGAGGAGGCACCGCCCGCCGCGCCGCAGAACGCCGCCGTCCGGACCGATCTGGCCTGGCCGGACGGCCTGCCGGACGGCGGCCGCCACGGCTTCACCCCCGCCCACCGCGCCCGGCTCGACGCGGCGCTGCCCGCCATGGCCGACCGGCTCCGCGACCACCTCGGCGCCGCCCGCCGCGTCCTCGTGCTCGGCAACGAGGAGCTGATGTACGCACCGCTGCGGCTGGCCCACGCCCTCGACCAGCGGCTCGGCGCACCCGACGGCTTCGGCGCCCTGGACGCCGAGCGCGCCGCCGAGACCTGGGCCGCGGACGGCGCCGGCCACGACGACGGCCCCGCGGTGTTCTTCTCCACCACCACCCGCTCCCCGGTCCTCGCCGTCGACGACCCCGGCTACGCCCTCCGCACCCGCCTCACCTTCCCCGCCCACGACGACCCGGCCGCCGGCCCCGGCCCGCGCCACGCCTACAACGTCGCACCCGGCGGCGACCCGGCCCGCCGCTTCGACGCGATCGTCGCCGTCGTCGACTCGCACGGCGACACCCCCGAACTCCACGCCCCCGGCGGTCTGCTGGACCTGTCTCTTATAAACATCTCCGAGCCCACGAGACGCTCATGAAACAACGCGATCTGGCAGACAAATACTGC
>NZ_VKJP01000485.1 GCF_007280575.1 Streptomyces benahoarensis | reverse complement strand
GCCGATGGGTGGGCGGTGGGTGCCGGTCGCCGGGGCCCGGGGCCGGTAAGGCGTGGGGCGCGATCCGGCCGCCGGGGCCGCGGCCGGTGGGTGCGTGGCGCGATCCGGTCACCGGAAGCCGACCCCGGTGGGTGCGTGGCGGGCTCCGGTCACCCGGCGCCCGGTGCCCCGCCGTCCTCGGCCTCGGACGGCATCTCCACCGCCGACAGGGCCGCAAGCTGTTCGGGCGTCACACCCTCCGGGACCGGCACGGGCGCCGGGGTGCGCAGGGGTGGCTGCCAGCCGGACCCCGCCTCCCAGCGGCGGACGACGCGGGCGGGGGCACCGGCGACGACGGCGTGGTCGGGGACCTCGCCGCGGACCACCGCGCCCGCCGCGACGACCGCGTTCCGGCCGAGCCGGGCGCCGGGCAGGATGACCGCGCCGGTGCCGATCCAGCTGCCCGGCCCGATGCTGACCGGCGCGCTGCGGGGCCACTGTTTGCCGACGGGCACCTCGGGGTCGTCGTAGCTGTGGTTGGTGGTGGTGAGGTAGACGCCCGGGCCGAAGAAGCAGTCGTCGCCGATGGTGAGGGGGACATCGGCGATCACATGGCTGCCGCGCCCGAGGACAACACCGTTGCCGAGGGTGAGGATCGGGTCGGGGCCCAGGTCGAGGTCGGGCATCATCCCGGCGGTCAGGGTGACGTCCTGGGCGATGATGCAGTGGTCGCCCAGGGCGATCCAGGGGTCGCCGAAGACCGTGCCCTGCGGGAAGGCGAGGCGGGTGCCGGGGCCGATGGCGCGGAAGCGGTACGGCCCGGGGCGCTCGGCGGTGACCGCTCCCGCCCGGCTCACCCACCGCGTCCCGCGGTGCACGGCGCGCGAGACGGCCCGGCGCCGCCAGGCGGCGAGGGAGGAGAACACGTTCTTGTTCGACACCACTCGCACACCGTACTCAGCGCGCCGGGCGCCCGGTTGCACACGTCCCTGTGATCTTCGCCCCAGCGGGGCACCCCGCGGGCCGGAGCGGCGGTTCAGTCGGTGAACGACGCGGCGTGGGTGGCCGCGAGGTCCTGGTAGACGGCGGCGTTCAGCTTGATGCCCTCGCGTTCCTCGTCGGTCAGGTCCCGCTTGACCTTGGCGGGGACCCCGGCGACCAGCGAGCCGGGCGGGACGACCATGCCCTGGGGCACCAGCGCCTGCGCGGCGATCAGCGAACCGGCGCCGATGCGCGCGCCGTTGAGGACGGTGGCGCCCATGCCGACCAGCACGTCGTCCTCGATGGTGCAGCCGTGCAGGACCGCGTTGTGGCCGACCGAGACCCCGGCGCCGACGGTCACCGGGAAGCCGGGGTCGACGTGGACGGTGCAGTTGTCCTGGATGTTGCTGCCGGCGCCGACGGTGATCGGACCGCAGTCGGCGCGCAGCACCGTCTGGTACCAGACGCTCGCCCGCGCGGCGAGCGTCACCTCGCCCAGCACGACCGAGGTCGGGGCGGTGAACGCCTCCGGGTCGACGACCGGTGCGGTGTCACCCACGCCCGCGATGAGTGCGCCCTGCGCCATTGCCGTTCTCCTTCGTCCGTACGGATCGCGCCGGATGCACAGTAGGCGACGGGTGGGACGGGGCGTCAGGCGGCCTCCCAGGCCGCCTCGATCATCCGGAAGACCTCATCCACCGCGGTCTCCGGATCGGCCGCCCCGAGGGCCAGCGCGTAGGCGTCGATCACGAACCGTGCGATCGCCCGGCAGGCCGTCACGGACCGGGACAGGCCGGGATCGGCGGCGAGGGCAGTGGCCAGCGACTCCGCGTGGCGCAGCCGCATCGACTCCTCATACTCCCGCAGGGCGGGTGAGCCCTCGACCATGCGCCGGACCGGGGCGGCGGCGTCCGACGTGCAGTGCCGCACCAGCGCCTGGATCTCGCGGCGCAGCGCGGGGAGGAGCGGCTCGTGCGGTGCCCGGCCGGTGACCGCCTGGGTGAGGCGGCGCTCGACGTCCTGGTCCTGCTCGAACACCAGGGCCTCTTTGGCGGCGAAGTGGGAGAAGAGCGTGGTGACGGCCACGTCGGCCTCGGCTGCCACGTCGCGGATGCCCACCGCGTCGTACCCGCGCTCCAGGAAGAGCCGTAGGGCGGCGTCGGCGATCTTCTGACGGGTCGCGGCCTTCTTGCGCTCACGACGTCTGGGCTGCTCGGGCATGCACCGACGCTATCAAATGCAAAAGCGGAACCGTTCCGAAACACTAACGGTTAGTGTTACGGTCGGCCGCATGAAGAGAGTGAGTTTCGCCGAGTTCGGCGGCCCGGACGTGCTGCGCCTCGTGGACGCCGAGGAGCCCCACGCGGGCCCCGGCCGGATACGCATCACCGTGCGGGCGGCGGGAGTGAACCCCGTCGACTGGAGGATCCGTGAAGGCCAGCTTCTGAAGGCCCATCCGGTCGAGCTGCCCGCCGGGGTCGGGCTGGACGCGTCCGGGGTGGTGGACGAGGTCGGCGAGGGTGTCACGGGGGTCGCGGTCGGCGACCGTGTGTTCGGCGAGGGGGTGAGCACCTACGCGGAGTTCGCCGTGCTGTCGGCCTGGGCCCGGATGCCTCAGGGGCTGTCGTTCGAGGAGGCGGCCGGGTACCCCTCCGTGGTGGAGACCGCGCTGCGCGTCATCCGCGAGGTCGGTGTGCGGTCCGGGCAGACGCTGCTGGTCAGCGGCGCGTCCGGGGGTGTCGGGTCGGCGGTGCTGCAGATCGCTCGCGCTCGCGGCATCACGGTGATCGGCACGGCCGGTGCCGCGAACCAGGACTATCTGCGGGGCCTGGGCGCCGTCGCCACGACGTACGGCGAGGGCTGGGTCGAGCGGGTGCGGCGGCTCGGCCGGGTCGACGCGGCCCTCGATCTGGCCGGCTCGGGCGTGATCCGCGAGCTGGTCGAGCTGACCGGGGATCCGCGGAAGGTGGTCTCCATCGCCGATCTCGGCGCGCCGGAGCTCGGCGTCCGGTTCTCCGGCGTGGCCGGGAGCGTGCCGGACGCGCTCGCCGAGGCCGTCGATCTCCTCGGGCGGCGCGCGCTCCACATCCCGGTCGAGAAGACGTACCCGCTCGCCGAGGCCGCGGCGGCACACATCGACAGTCAGGCCGGTCACGCACGCGGGCGGCGGGTCATCGTCGTCTGAGCGTCTCCTGCGCGGTGGCGTCCGCAGTGCGAGGGGAAGCGGCCCCGGGCCCGACGCGTCCTGGCTGGCCCGGGGAGCCACCCGTATCGCCGTCACGCAACGTGACGCGCCCCGCACCCCCGGCATGCGATCAAGGGCGGCGGCGCGCAGGCTGGGGCCATGCCTCGCGCACCCGTCGTCGTGCACCCGCCCTGCTCGGGCGGCCGCCGCGTCACGCTCCACGGGCAGGACATCGGGCGGGCCCGGCGCCGGGGCGACATCGCCGCGTTCCTGCGCCGCGCCGGGTTCCCGGCGGCGGATCTGATCTGGGAGGACGCGGGGGTCTGTGAGTGGCGGGAGGG
>NZ_VKJP01000484.1 GCF_007280575.1 Streptomyces benahoarensis | reverse complement strand
ATGAGCGTCTCGTGGGCTCGGAGATGTGAATAAGAGACAGGCGGCGGAGAGGAGGGCCGGGGTGCGGCCGGGGACGGAGGAGGCGAGGAGCCAGACCCGGCACATCCACTCCAGCTGGGCGGTGCGGTCCAGGGCCTGGCCGAGGGTGGCGCCGTGGGCGAGCGTGCCGTGGTGGGCGAGGAGGCAGGCGGTGCGGTCGCGCAGCGCCGCGAGGGCGTGGGCGGCCAGTTCGTCGCTGCCGTAGGGGGCGTAGGGGGCGACGCGGACGGGGCCGCCGAGGGCGGCGGTCATGTAGTGGACCGGCGGGAGTCGGTCGACGAGGACGGAGACGGCGGTGGCGTGCGGGGCGTGGGTGTGCACGAGCGCGGCGGCGTCGGTGGCGCGGTAGACGGCGAGGTGCATGGGCAGTTCGCTGGTGGGCGTGAGGGTGCCCGCGCACTGGTGCCCGTCGAGGTCGACGGCGGTGAGGTCGCCGGGGCCGAGGCGGTCGTAGGGGACGCCGCTGGGGGTGACGAGGACGGTGTCGCCGACGCGGGCCGAGACGTTGCCGGAGGTGCCGACGACGAGGCCGTCGGCGACGGTGCGGCGGGCGGTGGCGACGACACCGTCCCAGGCGGCGGCGAGCGCGTCGGCGCCGGGCCGGTCCGGGTGCGGGGCGGGGGCGCCGGTACGGGTCACGGGTTCCTCCGGGGTGCGGGCGGTTCGGGGTGCCGTCACCGTACGGGCCGGGCGGGTCGGCGCGGCCGCTCCGGGAGGCCCGTGCGCGCGGTGGTCCGTCGCCGTACGGGCCGGGCGTACGGAAGCGTGGGCCGTCGTCCGGCGTGCGCCGCGCTCGAACACCGGGGCGCCCTCGGGGACGGGCGCCGGGCCCGGCCTTCCGGCCATGTCCGCAGGCCGGGCGGGGGTCGCGGGGTCGCGCCGGGCCCGGGCGGTCGCCGGGATGACTCCCGCGCCCTTCACCAGTGGGGTGACGCACCGCGACGGGGTCGTTCGCATGCCGTTCACGCGTCGTGGAACAAGCCGTAATCGGGTCGCGCAGCGGCACATTCGAGCCACGTACAGATGGGGTGGAAGTGACGTGTGAGATACCTCCTCTCGAACACTGCGGCGGCGTCATTACTGCGCCCGGCCACGTTCACCTCCCGTTCACCCACCCTTCGTACGTTTCCGGCGTCACTGACCTTCGAACTGATTGCCTGGGTGAATGGAACACATCACGCTTCTCATCGGGATCGTGATCGTCACGGCCTTGGTGTTCGACTTTACGAACGGCTTCCACGACACGGCCAACGCCATGGCCACCACCATCTCCACCGGCGCGCTACAGCCCAAAATCGCGGTGGCGATGTCGGCGGTCCTCAACCTCGTCGGCGCGTTCCTGTCCGTGGAGGTCGCCAAGACCATCTCCGGCGGGATCATCGACGAAAGCGCCGGTATCAGACCTGAAGTGATCTTCGCCGGTCTGGTCGGCGCGATCGTCTGGAACCTCCTCACCTGGCTCGCCGGCCTCCCCTCCAGCTCCTCCCACGCCCTGTTCGGCGGTCTGATCGGCGCCACGCTGGTGTCCGTGGGCACCAACGGTGTGCACGGCGGCGCCGTGGTGATGAAGGTCCTCATCCCGGCCGTGGCCGCCCCGGTGGTCGCCGGTATCGCGTCGATGGCCGCGACCCGGCTGACGTACCGGCTGTCCCGGGGCCGTGACGAGCAGGAGACGGCCAAGGGGTTCCGCGCCGGGCAGATCGCCTCGGCGGCGCTGGTCTCGCTGGCGCACGGCACCAACGACGCGCAGAAGACGATGGGCGTGATCACCCTCGCGCTGATCACCGGCGGTGTGGTCGCCCCGCACGCCGACCCGCCGCTGTGGGTCATCGCCTCGGCCGGTCTGGCCATCGCCCTCGGCACCTACCTGGGCGGCTGGCGGATCATCCGCACGATGGGCAAGGGCATCACCGACATCCAGCCGCCGCAGGGCTTCGCCGCCCAGACCGGCGCCGCGGCCACCATCCTGGCCTCCTCGCACCTCGGTTTCGCGCTCTCCACCACCCAGGTCTGCTCGGGTTCGGTGATGGGTTCGGGTCTGGGCCGCAAGGGCGGCGTGGTGCGCTGGTCGACGGCGGTGCGGATGGTCGTCGCCTGGTGCCTGACGCTCCCGGCGGCGGGCCTGGTCTCCGCCGGTGCCGCGCTCCTGGCCGACCAGGGCGACTGGGGCATCACCGCCGTCGCCGTCCTCGCGCTCGGCATCTGCGGCGCCATCTGGGCCGCGTCCCGCCGCAAGCCCATCGACCACACCAACGTCAACGAGGCCGAGGCCACGGAGCCGCCCGGTGTGGTCACCTCGGCCCTCCGGACGGTCGCCCCTCCCCCGGCCGGGTCGCTCGCGCCCGCCGAGGGCGAGGAGGCCGCCCTCGCCGCTAGCGCCCCGCGCGCCACGACCGCGACAGCCGCCGGCTGACCGCCCGACTCTGAGGAACCGCAGCATGAGCATCGACTGGGCAGCTCTCGGCCAGGTCTTCGGCGTCACCCTGGTGGTGACGGTCGGGATCGTGGGCCTGTTCACGGTCGGCATCGTCGGCACGGCCCGCCCCCGGCAGGAGGGCGCGGCCGCCACGGCGGGCGCCCCGAGCACCGGCGCGCGGATCGGCGGCCTCGCCGCGTACGCGGTCTGCGCGGCCGCGGTGGCGTACGGCCTCTATCTGATCGTCGCCGCCTGACCCGTCCGGCAGTACGCGCACGGCGCCCGGTCACCGCAGCTCCGCGGTGACCGGGCGCCGTGCGTCGTGAGGGCCCTGTGGTGTGGGCCACAGGCCGTGCGGTACCGCGGCGTCGCAGGTCACGGGCGAGTTGACGGGGTTGGCGGGGCGTGGTGGACTTCCCACGCCAATCGGCGACAGCAGAGGAAGTCCGGTGCGAATCCGGCGCGGTCCCGCCACTGTCACCGGGGAGCGTTCCTCCGACGAAGGCCACGGTCCGCCTCGTGCACGCCCGACGGGCGCACGCCAGGGCTGGAAGGCCGGGGGAAACGCCGATCCGGGGAGCCAGGAGACTCCTGTCGCCGTCACGTCGAACCAGGGCGCGGACCCTGAGTGAGGACATACCCCATGCCCGGCAGCCCGTTCAGAGTCTCCCGTGTGCCTTCGGTGATCCGTCGAGGCGTGACGGCGGTCTGATCCGATGCGTGCCGAACACGCCACCTACGCGTGCGGTGCGGCCCTGGGCTTTCTCGGTGATCTGCTCGCCGCCGACCCGCGGCGCGGCCATCCGGTGGCCGCCTTCGGGCGCGCCGCGACGGCCGTCGAGGCCCGGCTCTGGCGCGACCACCGCGGCCACGGCGCCGTGCACGCCCTGCTCTGCGCGGGCGGTGCCACCGCCGGTGCCGCCCTGCTGCGGCGCGCGGTGCGCGGCCCCGCGCCCGTCCCCTCCC
>NZ_VKJP01000483.1 GCF_007280575.1 Streptomyces benahoarensis | reverse complement strand
TGAGCGTCTCGTGGGCTCGGAGATGTGTATAATAGACAGTCGAGATACGGCATCTGCTGCGCAGCCGGAAGGAGATGAGCGGGCAGTTGCTCAACATCGTGGTCGCATTGGTGATCGCGGGGACGCTGAGCGGCACCGTTCCCGGCACCAGGATCCCGATGGGCCATCTCACCCTCGCCGGGTTCGCCGCGTATCTGCTCTTTCAGGTGGGGCTGATGAACCTCCCGCAGATGATGGTGACCGAGCGCGAGGAGGGCACGCTGCTGCGGCTGCGGGCCACGCCGGGCGGCATACCGGCCTATCTGCTGGCCAAGTCGCTGCTGATGGTCGCGATGGCCGTGGGCACGCTGGTGGTGCTGCTGGCGGCGGGCGCACTGCTGGTGGACGGGCCGCTGCCGCACGGGCCGGGCGGCTGGCTGACGCTGCTGTGGGTGACCACGCTGGGCCTGCTCGCCGTCATACCGCTGGGCGCCGCCATCGGGGCCGTACTCCCCAACCCGCGGGAGGCGCTGGCGCTGCTGATGCTGCCGGTGATGGCGCTGCTGGTGACGTCGGGGGCGATGTTCCCGCTGACCGCACTGCCCAAGGTGGTCCAGCGGGTGGCGTCCTGCTTCCCGCTGCGGTGGATGGCGCAGGGCATACGGTCGGCGCTGCTGCCGGACGCGGCTCGGGCCGCGGAGCCCGCCGGGTCCTGGGACCTGCCATGGGTCGCGCTGGTGCTGGCGGCGTGGGCGGTCCTCGGGTTCCTGCTGGCCGTACCGCTGCTGCGGCGGGCCACCCGGCGGGAGTCCGGGTCGCGGCTGTCCGCGCGGCGGCGGAAGGCGGAGCTGAGCGGCGCCGGGGTGGTGTAACAGCTCGGTGACCGGTCCCCGGACACCTGTGGCGTCGTACGGCGTGACGATGATGGAGTGGCGATATGACTGGCCTCACCACTGGTTCTCCGACCGTTCCGGGCCCCACGGACCGGGACCGTGCCGTACGGGCAGCCGTCGAGCGGGGGCTCGTGAGCCCCGCCACGCCCGTCGCCGGGCTGCTGGATGTCGCGGGGGTGCGGCGTTCGGCGGCCGAACTCCGTTCCACGTTCGCCGAGTTCACCGAAGCCGGGGTTCCCGTTCTGCACGCGTTCGCGGTGAAGGCGGCGTCGCTGGTGCCCGTGCTGCGGCTGCTCGCCGACGAGGGGCTGGGCTGCGAGGTGGCCAGCCCCGGGGAGCTGGCGCTGGCCCGCGCGGCGCACGTCCCGGCGCGGCGCACGGTGCTGGACTCGCCCGCCAAGACCCCCGCCGAGCTGCGGGAGGCCCTGGCGCTGGGGATCGCGGTCAACATCGACAACCCGGAGGAGCTGGCCCGCGTCGATGCCCTGGTGGCGTCGGCACCGACCGGCGCCCCGCTGGGGCTGCGGGTCAATCCGCAACTCGGCGGCGGCAGCATCGGCGCGATGAGCACCGCCACCGACACCTCCAAGTTCGGGGTGGCGCTGCGGGATGAAGGAGCCCGCGCATGGGTGGTGCGGGCCTATCTGGACCGCCCGTGGCTGACCCGGCTGCACGGTCATGTCGGTTCGCAGGGCATGGCGTTGCCGCTGATGGCCGACGGGGTGCGGGCCCTGTTCGACCTCGCCGAGGAGATCAACGCGCAGGCGGGGCGGGCGCAGGTCGACACCCTCGACATCGGCGGCGGCCTGCCGGTGAACTTCGCATCGGACCGGGTCACGCCCACGTACCGGGAGTATGTGGAGGTGCTGCGGGAGCGGGTGCCGGGGCTGTTCCGGGGGCGGTACGGGCTGGTGACCGAGTTCGGCAGGTCGCTGCTGGCCAAGCACGGCACGGTCGTGGCGCGGGTGGAGTACGCGAAGTCGGCGGGCGGGCGGCCGATCGCGGTCACCCACGCGGGGGCGCAGGTCGCCACCCGGACGGTGTTCGTCCCGGACGCCTGGCCGCTCCGGGTCGCCGCGTACGACGCACGGGGGCTCCCCAAGGAGGGGCCGCCGGTTGCCCAGGACGTCGCCGGGCCGTGCTGTTTCGCGGGCGATCTGGTCGCCGAGAACCGCCCGTTGCCCCTCCTGGAGTCCGGCGACCACGCCGCCCTGCTGGACACCGGCGCGTACTACTTCTCCACCCACTTCGCCTACAACTCACTGCCCCGGCCCGGGGTTTACGGCTACACGGCGGACCCGTCGGGCGAGGTCCGCTTCGCGACCGTCCGTACGCCACAGACGCTGGAGGAGCTGACGGCGGAGAGCGGCGGCGCACACGGGGAGGAGTTGCGCACGTTGCGGTGAAGGGGCCTCGGCCGGGCCGGGGCTGCGCGGGCCGAGTCGGGCGAGCCAGGCCGGCCGGACCGAGCCGCCGGGCTGTGGCTGCGCGGGGCAAGCCAGGCCATGTCGGGCCGGGCCGGGCCGGGGCTGTGCGGGCCGGACCGGGCCGGACCGGGCGCGCACCCGCAGCACCACCGGGTACGCGAGCGCCCCGCGCCGCGCCGCCCCGCCGCGCCCCGTCGCACTAACGCCGAGCCGATCCCGAACCCGATCCCGATCCCGATCCCGCCCGGCGGCCCGGGGCGCGCGTGCGGATCCGGGTGCGGGTCCGGGCCCCGCCCGGCGCCGCGTCGCCCGCCGCCAGGCCGGTGGTCCGATGGCCGGGGACGGTGCGGCCCGCGGCGCCACCGCGTACCGCCGCTTCGGTGCGGACCCAGAGCAGGGCGTCGTGGTCCCGTTCCCAGCGGCCGAGCCACAGCGCCTTGGCCCACAGTCCGAGCGCGGCGCCGGACATCAGCAGGCCACCGGCCGCGGGCAGGGCGAACGACGATCCGACGGCGGCCAGGAAGGCGAGCAGCAGCCACCAGCGGTGGGCCCGGCGCCAGGTGCGGAGGGTGACCGCCCGGTCCTGGAGGACGACGGCCCGGCCGGCCCGTTCCGCGCCACCGAGCAGGGCGTTCCAACGGCGGCGGCGCGCAGCGTACACCGCGAACGCCGCGATCACGCCGCATGCGATCCCGGTGAGCACCCCGATCCGCCACCCCGTCAGCCCCGGCGGCAACGCCCCGATCCCGGCCGCGAGCAGCCCGGACCACCACAGCCACCCGGCCGGTGCCCGGACGATCACCGCCACCCGCGCCAGCCCGTAAGCCCCACGTCCCACGCCGGACCTCCTCACCTCGACCACCGCACGGACGGCCCGGCGCGGTCTCCGCCGCGCACCGGCACGCCCGTACCGTCACACCTGTACCGACACCCCCGTACCGGCCGCGGATCGTAGTAAGTCCGGATGAGGATTCCCTGAGATGGGAAACGGCGGGAGGCCGCGGCACGCCCGTCCCCGGGGAAACGGACCCGGCCCGGGCGGAGCGCCCAACGGCCCCGGCCGCACACCCGAAAGCTCCAGATCGCGCCCCGAAAAACCCAAGGCCACAGGCGCCCGGAACGCCCCCAGCCGCACGCCCCGCCCGGACCCGCTGCCCAGGCCCGGCC
>NZ_VKJP01000482.1 GCF_007280575.1 Streptomyces benahoarensis | reverse complement strand
CCGTCACCCCGCGCCCCCGCACCGCACGGCCCCAACGCCTGTGGGCGGCGCGCCTGGAATGCGACGATCCCCGCGCCGACGCCCTCCTCGCCACCTCCCTCGACGACCTCCACGGCCTTCTGACACGCGACACCGGCACCCCCACAGACCTCTACACCGCGGGCGGCATCCCCTGGCGCCCCGGCCTCTCACCAGCCGAAGCCCTGTGGTCCGCCCGCATGCTCCTCCCCCTCGGCACCCACCTCGCCGCCGGTACCCTCCGCCTCCTCGCCCGCACCCAACACGCCGCCCCGGGACCGGACTCCGGTCGCCTCCCCGGCCCGCTCCGGGACGCCGGACCACACGCCCCACCCAGCTGCACCGGCACCGAAGCCACCCTGCTCTTCCCCACCGTCCTCGCCGAGGCACGCCGCTGGGGCCTGCCCGACCACGAGACCGAGGATCTGCTGCCCACCGCCGAACGCTGCCTCGACTGGCTGCTCCGCACCGCCACCTCCACCGGCCGCCCGCCCTACGTGCCCGACCCCGCCCCGTCGGGCCCGTACCGCTGCGAAACCCAGGCACACGCCCACCGCGCCGCCCTCCTCGGCGCCGACCTCCTCGACGCGTACGGCAAACCCCACGGGGGCGACCTGCGGGAATGGGCGGCCCACCTCCGCACCCACTTCCGTACCGACTTCTGGTACGAGGACCGCTACGGCGGCCGCCCCACCGCGCTGATCACCCCTCAGGGCCGCCCCCTGGCGCACCTCGGCGCCGCCACCGCGCACCTCCTCGACACCGGTCTGCTCGGCGGCGGCCGGCACGCCCCCGGCCTGCTCGACCCCGTCCGCGCGGCACAGCTCGCCGCACTCCTGGCCGGTCCCGCCATGGACACCGGCTGGGGCCTGCGGAGCCTGAGCGCCAAGGAGGAGGGCCACAACCCGTTCGGGCACCGCAGTGGAGCGGTACGACCCCACGAAAGCGCAGTCGCCGCCGCCGGGCTGGCCGCCGCAGGCCACGAACCCGGCGCGAATGCCCTGATCAAGGGCGTCCTCGACGCATCGGAGAGCTTTGGCCACCGGCTCCCCGAGATGTACGCGGGGGAGCAGCGCACCGCGGGAGCCACGCCCGTGCCCCACCCCGCGGCCTGCCGCCCCGCCTCCGTCGCGGCGGCCGGAGCCGTCCACCTCCTCCTGGCCCTCGCCGGTCTGTGCCCCGACGTCCCCGGCGGCACTCTCACGCTCCGGCCCGTGGCCAGCGCCCCGCTCGGCGCGCTCCAGTTCACCGGCCTCCGCGCCGCCGGACGCCCCCTCGCCGTACGGATCAGCCGCCTCGGCATGGGCATGGTGGAGGAGGCCGCCGACGGCTTGCAACTGAAGTCCTGATCTGGCGCGACGGCCTGTTTATCGTCAGGCGGACGACTATGATCACGACATGCCTCCCTACGACCCGTCGGCCTTCCCGCCCTTCGCCGTCACCGTCGATCTGGTTGTGCTCACCGTGCGCCGCCACTCCCTCTGCGCCCTGGCCGTACGCCGCGGTGAGCCGCCGTTCCAGGGGCGATGGGCGCTGCCCGGCGGCTTCGTCCGCGCCGACGAAGACCTGGCGGGCGCCGCGGCCCGGGAGCTGGCCGAGGAGACGGGCCTGCACGCCCATGACCCGGCCGACCCCATGGCACCGTACGGCGCGCACCTCGAACAGCTCGCCACCTACGGCGATCCGAAGCGCGACCCCCGTATGCGGGTGGTGAGCGTCGCCCACCTCGTGCTCGCCCCCGACCTGCCCGCCCCGCGGGCCGGCGGCGACGCCCACAGCGCCCGCTGGGCACCGGTCGAAACCTTCCTCGACCAGGAGCCCACGAACGGACCCGACGACGACACCCCGGCTTCACTCGCCTTCGACCACGCCCAGATCCTCGAAGACGGCGTGGAACGCGCCCGCTCCAAGATCGAATACTCCTCGCTCGCCACCGCGTTCTGCCCCCAGGAGTTCACGGTCGGCGAGCTGCGCCGCGTCTACGAAGCCGTCTGGGGCGTCGCGCTGGACCCCCGCAACTTCCACCGCAAGGTCACCGGAACCCCGGGCTTCCTCGTGCCCACCGGCGGTACGACGACCCGTCAGGGTGGCCGCCCGGCACAGCTGTTCCGCGCGGGCGGCGCCACCCTGCTCAACCCGCCGATGCTGCGCCCCGAGGCGTGACCCTCGGCGGGCACGCGCACGGTGCATCAGTGACACGCCGCAGCACCCATCCGGTAATAGCGGGTAAATAAGACATATAAGGCTATCTTGGTGGGGTGAGTCCTCTCGTACCCCCCACCCCGTCCGACCGGTCTCACGCCCCGCGAGGGACGCGATGATCCAGGCCATCGGACTGACCAGCGAACCTCGCGGCGAACGCCCGCCCGCCGTCCACGACCTCACCTTCGACGCCCGACCGGGAAACGTCACCGTACTGCTCGGCCCCGCCGCGTCAGGGAAAACCACCGCACTGAGGCTGATGCTCCAGCTCCAGTCCGGCCGCGGCGTCGCCCTCTTCCGCGGACGCCCCCTGCACCGCGTCCCCAACCCCCCACGCGAAATCGGCGTCGTCCTCGGCGACGTCCCCGGCGATCCCTCACGCACCGCCATCGGCCACCTGCGCCTGCTCAGCGCGGCAGCCGGTGTCCCCGTGGCCCACGCCGACGACGTACTGGACCTTGTCGGCCTCACCGGCCTCGCCGACAAACGCGTCGGTGACCTCTCCCGCGGTATGGACCGACGCCTCGCCCTGGCCGCCGCCCTCCTCGGGGACCCCCACACCCTCGTCCTCGACGAACCCACCGACGGCCTGCAGCCACGCGACTCCGCCTGGCTCCACGGACTGCTGCGCGGCTACGCGGCACAAGGCGGCGCCGTCCTCATCACCTCACGCCACTCCCGCGAAGCCACCCGCATCGCCGACCGCGTCATCACCCTCGACGACGGCCATCTCGCCGCCGACCAGGACGCGGTGGCCTTCGCCCGCACCCGCATGCGCCCCCGCGTCGTCGTCCGCTCTCCGCAGGCCGACCGCCTTGCGACGTTGCTCATCGATGCATCACAACGCGCCGACCACGCCTCGGACCCCGTCATCGGGCGCGGCATCGAAGTCGTCCGCGAGAGCGGCAGTCGCATTGCGGTGTACGGCAGCAACTGCGCCGCAGTCGGCGAAACCGCCTTCCGGAACCGGGTGTTGGTGCACCAACTCGCCGACGAGGCAGGCGACAGCGGCCTCGTCGAACCGCTCCACCGGGCAGATGGTCGACAAACGCGCGCAGTGACTGCACCTCCCGGCGAGGTCGACGTCTCTGACCACGACACTGTCACCAGCCCCGCGCACGCAGTCGCACCCCCTGGTATCGATATGCCGACATCACGCGTTGGCGATATGGCGACACACCCTGACGGTGACTGTCGCCCCGCGACCACCCCTCGCCCTACCGTCGACCCCAGCGAACTCACCGACACCCTCACCCTGCCGGTCATCACCGCACCCGCACCCACAGCCGTCCCCCGC
>NZ_VKJP01000481.1 GCF_007280575.1 Streptomyces benahoarensis | reverse complement strand
CAGGGGTGTCGGGCGCGGGGCCGGCCTGAAGGACCGGCCTGGCGGCTCGGCCCGGCGCTCGGCCCGGCTTCGGCTTCGACGCCCGCTGAGCCGTCTGTCCGGGGCGTCGACCCTGGGCCGGCCAGCCGCCAGCCGCCAGCCGCCAGCCGCCAGCCGCCAGCCGCCAGCCGCTGGCAGGGCCGGGGCAGGCTGACGGCTGCCGGGGCCGGGCCCGTGTCCGGCTTCGTCGCGCTCGGCGTGGAGGAGGGTGAGGGGTGAGAGGTGAGAGACGAGGGGCGACCGGCCGGTCCTGGTCCGGTCGGCCTCCGGCTGCGCCGGGGCGGCACGGTCCCGCCTCGGGCTGGGGCGACCGGTCCGGTCCCGGCCTCGGGCCTGCCGACCGTCCCGGTCCCGCCCCGGCCGGGTCACCCGCGCCGGTCCGCCACCACCCATGACGCCAGCGCCATGCCACCGGCCACCGTGAACACCGACGGCCACGCCCCGATCTTCTTCGCCAGTGGATGCGACCCGGCGAACGCCGCCACATACGCCCCGCCCAGCGCCGCCGCGGCCTTCCCGCCGGCCTTCGCCTGCCACCCCTTGGCCGCCACCGCCCCGGCAGCGACCAACGCCACCCCGCCCAGGGGCCGCTTCTTCGTCCACCGAGCCACGGCGTAACCACCCACGAGGCCGGTCGCGGCCACTGCTGCTGTCGGAATTCCTGCCATCACTCATGCCTCTCGTTCACGGGTTGGATAAACGTCTCGCTGCGGGACTTTACGCCCATCCCGTCGGGTCTGGAGGGGCTGCCCGGCGAGCTATGGCGTCCGGGAGAGCGCTGCCTGCCAGCAGCCGCAAAGCAGTTGAGCGTTACGGGGGTTGTGCCGTAGCGGGCGAGCAACTGTGGCTCTGCGCACATCGCTCGTAGACGCGTGCCATTTCTCTGGCGGGTTGGCAAGGTCAACCCATGGCGAAGGCGAAGTCGGCACCCGTTTGTTTTGGCACCCCTGATGGGGTAGTCGAGGGACAGTGGTTCAAAGGGCATCGGGAATTGCATCGAGCGGGGGTGCACCGCACCTCTGGCAAAGGAATCGCGGGAACCGCTTCGAAGGGCGTAGATTCCATCGTCCTCTCCGGTGGATACGTAGACGATATCTACGGTGAAGAAGAGATCATCTATACCGGAGAAGGGTGTCGAGACAGGGACACCGGGCGCCTTTATGCGGACCAGAGCATGGAAAGCGCAGGCAACGCTGGATTGCTACTCAATGAGGCACGCGGCGACGCGGTCCGTGTCATTCGCGGCCTGAAGATCGAGGGTAAGAAGCGGCGCAGGACAATGGGTGGGTATGAGTATTGCGGCTTGTTCCGGGTGGCCGATCACTGGATGACCGTCGGGAAAGAGGGCTTTCGCGTCTGTCAATTCAAGCTAGTGAAGTTGGTGCCCGGCGAAGTTCCCACGCCGAAGCCGATTGCGCTGCCGCAGGGCGAGGGCACCCCTATTGAGGAGCAGGTGCGTCGCGCCGTGGAGTACGAGCTTCTGGTGCGAGACTCCAAGGTGGTTCGTACCGTGAAGAAAATGTACGACAATACATGTCAGATATGTGAGAGTCGCCTACAGGTCTCCCCCGAAGGCGAGGCATATAGCGAAGCCGCGCACATTCAGGCGCTGGGTAAGCCGCATAACGGCCCAGATGTGCTGGAAAACGCTCTCTGTCTGTGTGCTAACTGCCATGCGTTGTTTGACCGCGGTGCACTTCAGCTATCTGATCATCTTGACGTGCTCAACGGGTTGACGCGGGAAATGAAATGGAAGCTGAAGAAGGTTCGGGGCCATGACATAAAGGTCGAGTACGTGCGCCAACACCGGCGGCGTTGGGACGATCGATTTAGTGCGCCCATCGATCGCGAAAACTGAGGGGCGAAGGCGAAAGAAAGCTGCCGCGCCGCCACCTCAGACGCCACACCATGACGGGCGCCCCTCTCCCCCTACTCACCCCGCCGGAACATCAAGTCATGCACCACATGCCCCTTGTCCAGGCCCTGGCCCTCGAACTTGGTGAGGGGGCGGAAGGCCGGGCGGGGGGCGTAGTCCGGGTAGAGGTTGTGGAGGGTGGGCTCGGCGGTGAGGACGGCGAGCATCTGCTCGGCGTAGGGCTCCCAGTCGGTGGCGCAGTGGACGAGGGCGCCCGGGGCGAGGCGGGTGGTGGCGAGGCTGATGAAGTCCGGCTGGATGAGGCGGCGCTTGTGGTGGCGCTTCTTCGGCCAGGGGTCGGGGAAGAAGACGCGCAGACCGGCCAGGGAGCCGGGGGCGAGCATCTCGCGCAGCAGGATGATCGCGTCGCCGTTCGCCACACGGATGTTGGTCAGGCCGTTCCGTTCGGCGAGGGCGAGGAGGTTGCCCTGGCCCGGGGTGTGGACGTCGCAGGCGAGGATGCCGGTGTCCGGGTCGGCCGCGGCCATCTGCGCGGTGGCCTCGCCCATGCCGAAGCCGATCTCCAGGACGACCGGGCGGCCGTCGAAGAACGTGTCGAGGTCGATACGGGAGAGCCCGTCGATGTCTCGCCCCCACACCGGCCACAGGCGGCGCAGCGCGGCGGCCTGAGTCGGCGAGACGCGGCTGCGGCGGGGCTGGAAGGAACGGATCCGGCGCTCGTGGTGATCGCCGGCCGGGTCGGCGGCGGGCCCGCTCCCGTCGGGGAACATCGGGCCGTCACGACGGATCCGCGTCGCGCCGGTCGCCCCGGCGTCGCCGGACTCCGGGGCCGCGGCGCCGTCGATCGCGTTGCCGTGGCTCGCAGTGCCGTCGGCCGGGATGCCGTCCGCCGGGGACGGGGCGGCGCCTTCCGGGACGCTGATTTCCTGGCTGCCGGACTCGGGGGTGCGGGGGTTCTCGGACACAGTGCGGAGATTCTACGGGCCGGGGGAGGGAACGGCGGGGGCGTGGGGATGACCTGAAGTGACGGAAGTGGCCGAAGTGGCTGGAGTTGCTTGAGTGGGTGAAGTTTCTTGAGTTGTTTTGACCGGGGCTGAGCGGGCCCGAGCCGGCCTTGCCGCGGCCGCGACCGGGATACGGGCCTGACCTGGGCCTTTGGGGTCAGCCCCGACCTTGCCCCAACCGACCTTGCCCCGACCGGCATCGGCTACGTCCGGCTGCGGGCTGCCCTGCAGCCTTCGCGCACCAGCCGCGCCGCCGAACGCCGCCCTCGTACGCCCCCTCCCCTCCCGCCTCTCGCGGTGCGACCCTGCCCGGGGGGCGGTTGGCGCGCTGTGCAGTGGGCTGCATACGATGCGTGGCCGCCACACGAACACAACAGGGGGTCGGCCGGAATGACGCAGGACCAGGGGAACGCGGCTCATCCGCAGGGAGAGCCACCGGGCTCCGGGCCCGGCCGGCCCACCGAAGCGGATCAGGGGCAGGGGCAGGGCGCCGCCCCGGGCGCCACGCCCACCTCGGGCACGCCCACCTCGGGCATTCCCGCCCCGGGCACCGTTCCCGGCACGCCCACCCCGGGCGCGCCCGCGCCCATACCGGGCG
>NZ_VKJP01000480.1 GCF_007280575.1 Streptomyces benahoarensis | reverse complement strand
TTGGGTGTCTTTATAGGTTTTTTTTTTTCTTTTTTTTTTTTTTCAAGCTGTTGTCGGCATACGAGATTCATGAGCGTCTCGTGGGCTTGGAAATGTGAATAAGAGACAGCACCTCATCCCTCCGAAACCCGCCGCCCCACCGCGCGCCGGCCCGTCTCCTCGTCCTCACACCTCCACGCCGCGGAACGTACAGGAAGCCTTCCTGCACGAAGCCGCCCGCGCAGAGCCCGGAAGGCCGCACGCCGCGGAATGCACAGGAAGCTTCCCTGTACGAATCCCCCGCGCAAGGGCTCCGGCCCGTACGGCCCCACCCCGCAGAACCCGGACGACCGCACCCCACACAACGCACAGGAACCCTCCCTGCACGAAGCCGCCCCGCAGGGCCCCGCCCCCTCTCGATACCGTGCCCCGACACCACCCACCGGGAGGCCCCGTGACCAGCAAGCCCACAAGAAACGGCACACCCCACGACACCACCCACGCCACCACACACGGCAGCACACGCGACACCACCACGAGCGCAAGGAAGCCCCCAGGCGCCACCCCCCGCCCCGCCTCCTTCGACGAGCTCGACCGCAAGATCGTCGCCGCCCTCATCGACAACGCCCGCACCAGCTTCGCGGAGATCGGTACGTCGATCGGCCTCTCCGCCACCGCGGTCAAGCGGCGCGTCGACCGGCTCCGTGACGCCGAGGTGATCACCGGGTTCACCGCGACCGTGCGGCCCTCGGCGCTGGGCTGGCTGACCGAGGCGTATGTCGAGGTGTACTGCGACAGCGCCGCGCCGCCCCGGCGGCTGGCCGAGGTGGTCCGCAACCACCCCGAGATCGCCGCCGCGATGACCGTCACCGGCGCCGCCGACGCGCTGCTGCACGTCCGGGCCACCGACGTCGCGCACTTCGAGGAGGTGCTGGAGCGGATCCGCGACGAACCCTTCATCCGGAAGACGATCAGCTACCTCGTGCTGTCCCATCTGCTGCCCGACTCCCCGGAGGCGGGCGCCCGGCAGGCCGCCCCCGACGAGCCTCCGACCGGCGCAACGATCCTGCCCCGAGGAGCCTGATCACGCAGCGATACTGCATCCTCGCGCAGCATGTTCGGCTTGTCGTGTGTGACAGGCGCTCCCTACCGTGGAGACGTATCCGGCAGTCCCGCGGCCGCCCGCCGCGGGCCGACCGGTCGTGCCCCGTTAGGAAGCGGAGGTTCCTGCCGTGCCGACGAGTCATGCGCCCGCCCCGAAGAGCCACGAGCCCGCACCACCCGACCCCGCCACCGGGACGGCCGTGGCGGCGTACCCCACCGGCCCCACCGGCACCGGCCCCGCCAGCCCCCTCGGCCCGGCCGATGGCACCACGCTGCCCGGTGGCACCACGCTGCGCGCCACCGTGGACGCGCTCCCCGCCCCCCGCCGCACCGCCCGCCCGCGCCGCTTCCTGATGTGCCCGCCCGCGCACTTCGACGTCCGCTACGCCATCAACCCCTGGATGAGCGGCGACGCGCCCGTCGACTCCGTGCGCGCCGCCCGGCAGTGGGAGGCACTGGCCGCCGCCTACCGGGCACACGGCCACACCGTCGAGACCGTGGCGCCCGAACCGGACCTGCCCGACATGGTCTTCGCCGCCAACGCGGCGCTCTGCCTGCACGGCAAGGTCTTCGGCTCGTCGTTCCACGCCCCGGAGCGCCGCCCGGAGTCCGCCGCGTACGAGAAGTGGTTCGCGGCGGACGGCCACGCGGTGCGCCGCCCGGAGTCGTCGTGCGAGGGCGAGGGCGATCTGGTGCCGGTCGGCGGCCTGATCCTCGCCGGTACGGGCTTCCGCACCAGCCGCGCGGCGCACGCCGAGCTCCAGGAGTTCTTCGGCGTCCCGACCATCGCCCTGCACCTGACCGACCCGTACTTCTACCACCTCGACACCGCGCTGTTCGCCCTCGACGACGAGAACGTCGCGTACCACCCGGAGGCGTTCTCGGCGGGCAGCCGTCAGGTGCTGGAGCGGCTGTTCCCGCGGGCGGTGCACGCCACCCGCGACGACGCGATGGCCTTCGGCCTCAACTCCGTCTCCGACGGCCGTCATGTCTTCGTCGCCCCGCAGGCCACCGGGCTCATCGACCGGCTGGCCCAGGAGGGCTATGTCCCCGTCCCCGTCGACCTGTCGGAGTTCCACAAGGCCGGCGGTGGCATCAAGTGCTGCACCCAGGAGATCCGCTCATGACCGCTCCCGCACAGACCGGCCCCGCGTCCGGTGCCGCCCCCTCTTCGGCGTCCGTCATCGCCGCCGAGACGCCCGTCCTCGCGCACAACTACCACCCGCTGCCGGTGGTCGTGGCGCGCGCGGAGGACGTCTGGGTCGAGGACGTCGAGGGCCGCCGGTACCTCGACATGCTGGCCGGCTATTCCGCCCTCAACTTCGGCCACCGCCACCCGGCGCTGACCGCGGCCGCCCACCGCCAGCTCGACGCGCTGACGCTGACGTCCCGCGCCTTCCACCACGACAAGCTCGCCGGGTTCGCCGCCGGGCTGGCCCGCCTCACCGGCCTGGACATGGTCCTGCCGATGAACACCGGCGCCGAGGCGGTGGAGAGCGGCATCAAACTGGCCCGCAAGTGGGCGTACGAGGTCAAGGGCGTCCCGGCGGACCAAGCGACGATCGTGGTGGCCGCGGACAACTTCCACGGCCGCACCACCACCCTCATCAGCTTCTCCACCGACCCGGTCGCCCGCGACGGCTTCGGCCCGTTCACGCCGGGCTTCCGCATCGTCCCGTACAACGACCTCCCCGCCCTCGAAGCGGCGATCGACGAGACCACCGCCGCCGTGCTGATCGAGCCGATCCAGGGCGAGGCGGGCGTCGTGATCCCCGACGACGGCTACCTCACCGGCGTCCGCGAGGCGACCCGCCGCGCCGGGTGCCTCTTCCTCGCCGACGAGATCCAGTCCGGCCTCGGCCGCACGGGCCGCACCCTCGCCGTCGACCACGAGGACGTCGTCCCCGACGTGCTGCTGCTGGGCAAGGCGCTCGGCGGCGGCATCGTCCCGGTCTCCGCCGTCGTCGCCCGCCGCGACGTGATGGAGGTGCTGAGCCCCGGCGAACACGGCTCGACGTTCGGCGGCAACCCGCTGGCCGCCGCGGTCGGTTCGGCCGTCGTGGACCTGCTGGCCACCGGCGAGTACCAGCGCCGCGCCGCGGAACTGGGCGAGGTGCTGCGCGCGGGGCTGTCCGCCCTCACCGGCCGCGGCGTCGTCGCGTTCCGCTCCCGCGGCCTGTGGGCGGGCATCGACATCGACCCGTCCCTCGGCACCGGCCGCCACATCAGCGAACTCCTCATGGCCGAAGGCATCCTCGTCAAGGACACCCACGGCTCCACCATCCGCCTCGCCCCACCCCTGACGATCACGCGGGAGGACCTGGAGGGGGCGCTGGCGTCGCTGGGGAAGGTGCTGGGTTAACCCCGGTTCGTACGAACGGACGCGGCCCGGCGGGTGACATCCGCCGGGCCGTACGGCTGTGGCGCCCCGCCCCTCCCACGTCACAGTCAGGTAATGCCCGC
>NZ_VKJP01000047.1 GCF_007280575.1 Streptomyces benahoarensis | reverse complement strand
ACGCCTGTTAAGTCGTCGGCAGCGTCAGACGTGTATAAGAGACAGCCCCCACCCAGGGGATCGCGGTGACCACGACGGCGTCGCAGCCCTCGCGCGCCAGTTCCTCGGCGAGGGCGGTGTGGAAGTCGTGCGGGGTCGCGGCGGAGGGCAGCACCCGGGGGCGCCGCGGGCGCAGGCCCTCGGTCAGACACGCGTCGTAGGCGAGGAGGGAGAGCGCCTCGGAGTTGCCGAGGACGGCGACGCGGGCGCCCGCGGGGAGCGGCTGGGAGGCGAGCAGCAGCCCGGCGTCGAGGAGTTCGGTGACGGTGTCGACGCGGATGACCCCGGCCTGCCGCATCAGGGCGGCGACGGTGCTGTCCGGGATGCGGACGGTGGGGACCGTGTGCCCCAGGGGCGCGGTGCCGTGGTGGCGGGCACCCTTGGCGACGACGACCGGTTTGACGGCGGCGGTGCGGCGGGCAAGGCGGGTGAACTTGCGGGGGTTACCGATGGATTCGAGGTAGAGGATCGCGACATCGGTGTCCGGATCGTCGTACCAGTACTGGAGCAGGTCGTTCCCGGAGGCGTCGGCGCGGTTTCCGGCGGAGACGAAGGTGGAGACACCGGCGGGCGAGCCGTCCCCGGGGCCGCGCTCATGCAACCCGCTGAGCAGGGCGATGCCGATCGCGCCGGACTGGGTGAACAGCCCGATGCGGCCGGTGGCGGGCATCACCGGCGCGAAGGAGGCGTTCAGCCGGACGCCGGGGGCGGTGTTGATCAGGCCGAAGGCGTTCGGGCCGATCAGGCGCATGCCGTAGGAGCGGGTGCGGCGCAGCAGGGCGCGCTGGCGTTCGCGCCCCTCGGTTCCGGCCTCGGCGTACCCGGAGGAGAGGACCAGGACGCCCTGGACGCCGTGTTCCCCGCAGTCGTCGATCACCTCGGGGACGTGGTCGGCGGGGACGGCGATGACCGCGAGGTCGACCGGGCCGTCGATCTCCCGCAGGGAGCGGACGGCGGGGACGCCCTCGGGGTCGAGGCGGTCGGTCCCCTCGGGGAAGGCGTGGTTGACGGCGTGGACGCGGCCGGTGAAGCCGGAGTCGAGGACATGGCGCAGGGCCGTGCGGCCGACGCCGCCGGGCGTGCGGCCGGTGCCGATGACGGCGACCGAGCCGGGGGCGAGGAGCCGCTGCATGGAGCGGGCCTCGGCGCGCTGCTCGCGGCCGCGCATCACGGCCATGGACTGCTCGGTCGGTTCGAGGTCGAATTCCAGCCGGACGACGCCGTCCTCGAAGGTGCGCTGCTGGGTGTACCCGGCGTCCGTGAACACCTTGATCATCTTGGAGTTGGCGGGCAGTACCTCGGCGGCGAACCGGCGGATGCCGCGCTCCCGGGCGACGGCGGCGATGTGCTCCAGCAGCGCGGAGGCGACGCCGCGGCCCTGGTGGGCGTCCTGTACCAGGAAGGCGACCTCCGCCTGGTCGTCGCCCGGGTCCGTGGCCGGCAGCCCCCGGTCGTTGATCCGGTCGTAGCGGACGGTGGCGATGAACTCGCCGCCCACGGTGGCGGCGAGGCCGACCCGGTCGACGTAGTCGTGGTGGGTGAAGCGGTGCACGTCGCGGTCGGAGAGGCGGGGGTAGGGCGCGAAGAAGCGGTAGTACTTCGATTCGTCCGAGACCTGTTCGTAGAAGGAGACCAGGCGCTCGGCGTCGTCCGGGGTGATCGGGCGGATCCGGGCGGTGCCGCCGTCGCGCAGCACCACATCGGCTTCCCAGTGGCGCGGGTACGCGTGATCCGGCGGCTGCTGCATGCGGACAGCGTACGGCCGGGCACCGACAACCGGCTCGGTGTGCGCGGGGACCGGGCCCCGGGCCGGCGGCGGGCGCCCGGGCGGCAGTCGTCGGGCGGCACCCGCGGACCGGTCCGGACGTGGTGCGGACGTGGTGCGGACGTGGTGCGGACGTGGTGCGGAACACCGGAAGTGGGGCTTCCGAAGCACCGGCGACCGCGTGAGAGACTGGTCTAGACAACCGTTACGACTTGAAGGGCAACACCATGGCTGAGCGCCGCGTCAATGTCGGTTGGGCCGAGGGGCTGCACGCCCGTCCCGCCTCGATCTTCGTCCGTGCGGCCACCGCCGCCGGCGTTCCCGTGACGGTCGCCAAGGCCGACGGCACCCCCGTGAACGCGGCCTCGATGCTCGCGGTGCTGGGCCTGGGCGCCCAGGGCGGCGAGGAGATCGTGCTCGCCTCGGACGCCGAGGGCGCGGAGGCCGCGCTGGAGCGCCTGGCGAAGCTGGTCGCCGAGGGCCTCGACGAGCTGCCGGAGACCGTCTGAACCGGGACGCCACCGCCTCCCCACAGCCGGGGAAAGGCCCCGCCGCCACGACCGAAACGGTCACCGCGGCGGGGCCTTTCGCGTTCCGGGCGACGGACGGCCGCCGAGGTGGCACCTCTCCCCCGCCCGCAATTCGCCGCAGCCCCGCGGGCGCCGCACGACCGAATACCTGAATACGCATCTACGCGATTGCGGCAATTCCCGGATGGCGTGTTTTCCCGGCACCCGTTTCCGCAATTCCCCGAACAGATCCCGCCACCCGCCGGTCGCCCCGTATACCGCGCCCCTATGGAGAACGCACCCGCCCGCTGCTGACGGGACGTTGCGGATGGCGCACCGCGGCCGGCTGACGGTGCCGCGGGCGGTACGCCGGGAGCGACCGCGCGACATGCGACGCCATCAGGGCGCGCGCCGCCTCCGCGTCGCCCCGGGTCACCGCGTCCAGCACCGCACCGTGGTCGTCCCAGGTCTCCGCGTACCGCGCCGGAAGCTCGACGACGTACATCCACTCGATCTTCCGCCGCACCTGGGTCAGCAGCGCGGTCAGCCCCGGATTGCCCGCCGCCCGCGCCAGCGTCTCGTGGAACCAGCGGTCCAACCGGGGCAGATCGCCCGGACAGCCGCGGCGTGCGCGCTCCCTGCCGAGCCGCACCACGCCCCGTAAGACCTTCAGATGCGCGTCGGTGCGGCGGGCCGCCGCGCGGGCGGCGCCCATCGGCTCCAGGAGCGCGCGCAGATCCAGGAGGTCGGCCGCCTCCTGGGCGGTGGGCGCCGCGACGCAGGCGCCCGCGTGCCGTCGCGCGGTGACGAACCCCTCGGACTGCAGGGTCCGCAACGCCTCACGGACCGGCACCCGGGAGACGCCGTAACGGGTGGCCAGAATGTCCTCGACGAGTCGACTGCCGGGGATCAGCGCACCGGAAACGATGTCGTCGCGAATCGCCGTGGAGATGCGCTGCACGGAAATCTGGCCTTGCGTCATCGTGGGTGCCTCCACCGTCCTCCCCGGAAAACGCCGGTGTA
This sequence comes from Streptomyces benahoarensis, assembly GCF_007280575.1. GTDB lineage: Bacteria > Actinomycetota > Actinomycetes > Streptomycetales > Streptomycetaceae > Streptomyces > Streptomyces benahoarensis. Next base: position 24,270 of record NZ_VKJP01000047.1, on the reverse strand, counting down.
CGGCGCCTTTCGGCGACTCTATTCGACGGTGTCGGCTTCTTTACCGCCTTCACGCATTCATGGAAATCTTTTGGTGAGGGCCTTCCCTGACCGCCGGGAAATCCGGCCACCCGCCGTACGGCACCGGACGCGCCGGAGCCCCGGACGCCCAGTGAGGGCGGGCCGGGGCTCCGGGAGGCGGTGTGGATCAGACGTTGACGCCGTGCGACCGCAGGTAGGAGATCGGGTCGATGTCCGAGCCGTAGTCCGGACCGGTGCGGGCCTCGAAGTGCAGGTGCGGGCCGGTGACGTTGCCGGTCGCGCCGGACAGACCGATCTGCTGATGGGGCATCACCTGCTGGCCGACCGAGACACCGATCTGCGACAGGTGGCCGTACTGGGTGTACGTGCCGTCGTTCATCTTGATGACGATGTTGTTGCCGTACGCGCCGCCCCACCCGGCCTCGACGACGGTGCCCGCGCCGACGGCGTGCACGGTGGTGCCGGGGGCGGCGTGGAAGTCGATGCCGGTGTGCGTACCGGAGGACCACAGTCCGCTGGACGCCTGGTAGGCGGTGGAGACGTACGAGCCGGAGATCGGGGCGACGAAGGCGTTGAGGCGCTTGCGCTCCTCCTCGCGGGCGGCGCGGACCTTGGCGTCGTGCCGCTTGTCGGCCGCCGCCTTGGCGGCCTGGGCCTGCTTCTCCGCCTCGGCCTCGGCCTTCGCCTTGGCCTCGGCGGTCTCGGCGACGGCCTGCTGCGCATCGGCCTGGGCCTGGACGCGCTCGGCGAGTTCGTCACCGAGGACGACGGCCCGCTGCAGGCCCGTGTCGTGCGCGGCGCCGGACGTGGCGGCCATCGCGGGAGAGGACACGGAGACGACGACGCCGGAGGCGGCGAGACCGGCGATGCCGGCGATGTTGCGGGTCGTCCGGGCGCTGCGGCTCGGACGGCGATGCTTCCCGGTGGCACGGGTGAACGCCATGTGCTGGCTGGTCCTTTCCTTCCTTCTCGCCTACCGGGTTAGCTGACGGGTTCGGAGCAGGAAGGTCTCCTACGGGTTCCTCCGGAGAGGCGCCCGATTCACCCCAGGGACGTGTGGGTCCCCGGCTCCCCTGGCTCGCGCCGTACGGGGACTCGGCGATGACTGTCCGGTGCCGCGGTTGCGGCGTGCAGCTGACGGACAGCGCGCATGAAGCTAATCGTGGCAACTTTCAATCGGCAAACAGAAACGCCATATTGTGCGTTACGCCACACCGGGGCGGCGGAACCAGTGGCCAGCAAATCGGGGCGTAAAGGGGATCCCGAGAGTGGCCGTCCACCCTCGGGATCCCCTTTTGTTCCACTGTGCCGGGCCGCCGTGACGGCCCGGCCGGGGCCACCGCCCCTCCGGTTCGTCAGCCGCTGACGACCGTCACCTCGCCGATGCCCAGCGCCCGGACCGGCTCGGCGATCTGCGCCGCGTCACCGACCAGCACCGTCACCAGCCGGTCCGCCGGGAACGCGCTGACCACTGCGGCGGTCGCCTCGACCGTGCCGGTCTCGGCCAGCCGCGCGTACAGCTGCGCCTGGTAGTCGTCCGGCAGATGCTGCTCCACCTGGTCGGCGAGGGTGCCCGCGACCGCCGCCGCCGTCTCGTACTTCAGCGGCGCGACGCCGACGAGGTTCTGCACGGCGACGTCCCGCTCGGCGTCCGTCAGCCCCTCCGCCGCGAGGGTGCGCAGCACCTTCCACAGGTCGTCGAGGGCCGGACCGGTGGACTCGGTGTCGACCGAGCCGCTGATCGCCAGCATCGAGGCGCCGGTGGAGCCCCCGGGCGCGTCCGGCGCCGACGACCGCAGCACCTGACCGAAGGCCCGCACCCCGTAGGTGTAGCCCTTCTCCTCACGCAGCACCCGGTCCAGACGCGACGTCAGGGTGCCGCCCAGGCAGTACGTGCCGAGGACCTGCGCGGGCCACTGGCGGTCGTGGCGGTCGGCGCCGATCCGCCCGATGAGCAGCTGCGTCTGCACCGCGCCGGGGCGGTCGACGATCACGACGCGGCCGGTGTCGTCCGCGGTGATCGGCGCGACGGCGACCGGCTCGGCGGCGGACCCCTGCCAGGCGCCCAGCGTGTCGGCGAGCGCCGCGGCCACGTCGATGCCGGTGAAGTCACCGACGATCACGACGGTGGCCGCCGCGGGCCGCACATGCGCCGCGTAGAACGCCCGGACGGCCGCCGCGTCGATGCGGCCGACGGTCTCCTCGGTGCCCTGCCGGGGCCGCGACATCCTGGACGACGCGGGGAACAGCTCCTTGGACAGCGCCATCGCGGCGCGGCGCCCCGGGTTGGCCAGCTCGTGCGGGATCTCGTCGAGACGGTTACGCACCAGGCGCTCCACCTCGCCCTCGGGGAAGGCGGGGGCGCGCAGCGCGTCGGCGAGCAACCCCAGGGCGTGCGACAGCCGGGAGGCCGGGACCTCCAGGGAGACCCGCACCCCGGGGTGGTCGGCGTGCGCGTCCAACGTGGCGCCGCAGCGCTCCAGTTCGGCGGCGAACTCCTCGGCGTCGTGCCGGTCGGTGCCCTCCGACAGCGCCCGCGCCATGATCGTGGCGACGCCGTCCAGGCCCTCCGGCTCGGACTCCAGCGGCGCGACGATGTCGACCTCGACGGCCACGACCTGCTGGCCGGGGCGGTGGCTACGCAGCACCGTCAGGCCGTTGGGCAGCGCACCGCGCTCGGGCGCCGGGAAGGCCCACGGCTTGGGCGCCCCGCCCCGGGGCTGCGGGTGGAAGGTCATCTCGCTCATGGCCAGGTCCTCGCGGGTCGTGGCGTCGCTCACCGGTCCGCCTCCTCGTCGTTGTCGGCGCTCTCGTCGGCGGCGGTCGGCTCGTACACCAGCACCGCGCGGTTGTCGGGGCGCAGCCGGGCCTGGGCGACGGCGTGCACCTCCTCGGGCGTGATGTCCAGAACACGCCCCACGGCGGTCAGCGCCAGCTGCGGGTCGCCGAACAGGACGGCATAGCGGCACAGTTCGTCGGCGCGCCCGCTGACCGTCGCGAGGCGGTCCAGCCACTCGCGCTCCAGCTGGGCCTGCGCCCGCTCCATCTCCTCCGGGGTCGGCCCCTCGGCGGCGAACCGGGCCAGCTCCTCGTCGACGGCGCTCTCGATGTCCGCGACCTCCACGCCCCCGGACGTCTTGACGTCCAGCCAGCCCAGGGACGGCGCACCGGCCAGCCGCAACAGACCGAACCCGGCGGCGACGGCGCTGCGGTCGCGGCGCACCAGGCGGTTGTAGAGACGTGAGGACTCGCCGCCGCCCAGGACGGTCAGCGCGAGATCGGCGGCGTCCGCCTCCCGGGTGCCGTCGTGCGGCAGCCGGTAGGCCGACATCAGGGCACGCGAGGGCACCTCCTCCTCGACGACCTCCCGCAGCTGGCCGCCGAGGGTGTCCGGCAGGGCACCGCTGCGCGGCGGCTGCTTGCCGTCGTGCGAGGGGATCGACCCGAAGTACTTCTCGACCCAGGCGAGCGTCTGCTCGGGGTCGATGTCGCCGACCACCGACAGGACCGCGTTGTTGGGCGCGTAATAGGTGCGGAAGAACGCCCGCGCGTCCTCCAGGGACGCCGCGTCCAGATCGGCCATCGACCCGATGGGCGTGTGGTGGTACGGGTGGCCCTCCGGGTACGCCATGGCCGTCAGCTTCTCGAAGGCCGTGCCGTAGGGGACGTTGTCGTACCGCTGGCGGCGTTCGTTCTTGACGACGTCGCGCTGGTTCTCCAGCGACTCCTCGTCGAGCGCCGTCAGGAGGGAGCCCATGCGGTCCGCCTCCAGCCAGAGCGCCAGCTCCAGCTCATGGGCGGGCATGGTCTCGAAGTAGTTGGTGCGCTCGAAGCTCGTGGTGCCGTTCAGCGAGCCGCCGGCACCCTGCACCAGCTCGAAGTGGCCGTTCCCCTTGACCTGCGCGGAGCCCTGGAACATCAGGTGCTCGAAGAGGTGGGCCAGGCCCGTACGGCCCTTGACCTCGTGACGCGAACCGACGTCGTACCACAGGCAGACGGCTGCCACCGGCGTCAGATGGTCCTCCGAGAGCACCACGCGCAGGCCGTTGGCCAGCCGGTGCTCGGTCGCTGTCAGGCCGCCGGAGCCGGCTTTTTCTGTGGCCGTGTGACCCATGGGCATGTACGTCCCTTCGATCCGCTTGCGAAGAAGTCCTGTCACTGTATGCAACCGCGTCGGCATCTGGCGAAGTTCCCGCCCGGCCGCCCCCGTATGAGCGGCGGGAGGCGCGCCACGGCCCCGTGGAGGGGAGTCGCGTCCGGCGTTGTCGGTGGGGCGGTCCACAATGGTCCGCGTCGGAGTCAGCAGACTCACCGGTCGATTCCCCGCCGGTCGGACCGGCAGCTGTTCACCAACGGCTGGTCGACCCACACATCGGCAGTAGACGCAGCAGAAGGAGCCGCAGCCGCGATGGCCCGCCGCAGCACGAAGACCCCGCCGCCGGACGACTTCGAGGAGAGGATCCTCGACATCGACGTCGTCGACGAGATGCAGGGTTCCTTCCTTGAGTACGCGTATTCGGTCATCTACTCCCGCGCCCTGCCGGACGCCCGGGACGGCATGAAGCCCGTGCACCGCCGCATCCTCTACCAGATGAACGAGATGGGCTTGCGCCCCGACCGCGGCTACGTCAAGTGCGCCCGCGTCGTCGGCGAGGTCATGGGCAAGCTCCACCCCCACGGCGACGCTTCCATCTACGACGCCCTGGTGCGCATGGCGCAGCCGTTCTCGATGCGGCTGCCCCTGGTGGACGGCCACGGCAACTTCGGCTCGCTCGGCAACGACGACCCGCCCGCCGCGATGCGGTACACCGAGTGCCGGATGGCGTCCGCGACGTCCCTGATGACGGAGTCGATCGACGAGGACACCGTCGACTTCGCGCCGAACTACGACGGCCAGGAGCAGGAGCCGGTCACCCTCCCCGCCGCCTACCCGAACCTTCTGGTCAACGGCTCGTCCGGCATCGCTGTCGGTATGGCGACAAATATGCCGCCGCACAACCTCGGCGAGGTCATCGCCGCCGCACGTCACCTCATCAAGCACCCCAACGCCGACCTCGAGACGCTGATGCGGTTCGTGCCGGGTCCCGACCTGCCCACCGGTGGCCGGATCGTGGGGCTGGGCGGCGTGCGCGACGCGTACGAGAAGGGCCGCGGCACCTTCAAGATCCGCGCCACGGTGGCGGTCGAGAACGTCACCGCGCGCCGCAAGGGCCTCGTCGTCACCGAACTGCCCTTCGCCGTCGGCCCCGAGAAGGTCATCTCGAAGATCAAGGACCTGGTCGGCTCGAAGCGGCTGCAGGGCATCGCCGACGTCAAGGACCTCACCGACCGCGAACACGGTCTGCGCCTGGTCATCGAGATCAAGAACGGCTTCAACCCGGAAGCCGTCCTGGAGCAGCTCTACAAGCTGACGCCGATGGAGGAGTCCTTCGGCATCAACAACGTCGCCCTCGTCGACGGCCAGCCGCTGACCCTGGGCCTCAAGGAGCTGCTGGAGGTCTACGTCGACCACCGCTTCGAGGTCGTACGGCGGCGCAGCGAGTTCCGCCGCGGCAGGCGCCGCGACCGGCTCCACCTGGTGGAGGGCCTGCTCACCGCCCTCGTCGACATCGACGAGGTCATCCGCCTCATCCGCTCCAGCGAGAACAGTGCCCAGGCCAAGGAGCGGCTGATCGAACGCTTCTCCCTGAGCGACATCCAGACGCAGTACATCCTGGACACGCCGCTACGCCGGCTCACCAAGTTCGACCGCATCGAGCTGGAAGCGGAGCGCGACACGCTGCGCTCCGAGATCGAGCAGTTGACCCGCATCCTGGAGTCGGACGCCGAACTGCGCAAGCTGGTCTCCGGCGAACTCGCCGCCGTCGCCAAGAAGTACGGCACCGAGCGCCGCACCGTCCTGCTGGAGTCCGCCGGTACCTCGGTCGCCGCGGTGCCGCTGGAGGTCTCCGACGACCCGTGCCGGGTACTGCTGTCGTCGACGGGTCTGCTGGCCCGGACGGCCGGTGGGGACACCCCGTTCGACGCCGACGCCAAGCGCGTCAAGCACGACGCCATCGTCTCCGCCGTGCCCGCGACCACGCGCGGGGAGGTCGGCGCCGTGACATCGTCGGGACGGCTGCTGCGCCTGCCGGTGATCGATCTGCCGCAGCTCCCCGAGACGGCGGCCGCGCCCAGCCTCGCCGGTGGCGCACAGCTGTCGGAGTTCCTGACCCTGCAGGACGGCGAGACCCTGATCTGCCTGACCACGCTCGACGAGTCCTCACCGGGCCTCGCACTCGGTACGGAACAGGGCATCGTCAAACGCGTGGTGCCCGACTACCCGGCGCACAAGGACGAGTTGGAGGTCATCGCCCTCAAGGAGGGCGACCGCATCGTCGGCGCCGCCGAACTGCGCACCGGTGAGGAGGACCTGGTCTTCATCACCGACGAGGCGCAACTGCTCCGGTACCCGGCCTCGCAGGTCCGGCCACAGGGCCGCCCGGCGGGCGGCATGGCGGGCGTCAAACTCGGCACGGGCGCCAAGGTGCTCTCCTTCGGCGCCGTCGATCCGGCGGCTGACGCGGTGGTCTTCACCGTCGCCGGTTCGCACGGCATGCTCGACGACTCGCTGGCGACGGCCAAACTCACCCCGTTCGACCAGTACCCACGCAAGGGCCGCGCGACCGGCGGCGTACGCTGCCAGCGCTTCCTGAAGGGCGAGGACTGCCTCACCTTCGCCTGGGCGGGCGCGGCCCCCGCCCGCGCCGCCGACCCCAAGGGCGCCCCGGTCCCCCTCCCGGAACCGGACCCGCGGCGCGACGGCTCCGGCGTACCGCTGACGAAGCGGGTGGCAGCGCTGGCGGGGCCGGCGTAGGGGGATCGGCTACGGCGACAGCCACTTGGAGGGGGCGCACTCACACTGTGGTGTGAGTGCGCCCCCTGATGCTGTGCGGGGTGATGCAGGGGCGGGGCGGGGCGAGTTGCCGCCTCTGTCCGGGCGCTGCTGCTCCGCTGTCCTCTCGTTACCGCTCGTGGCCGACTTGGTCATCACGGTCGGCTACGTAGCGCAGGACGCCCCACATGGCACGCTCCAGTAGGTCGTCGTCTTGGGGTGACGATGCGTCTTGGGGCGACGATGCGCGCTGAGACGGTCGGTCGTGCGCGAGTGTGTCATCGGGGGACGGTGCGGTGACAGTCACTGCTTCCGACATCCTGCATGCTCGCAACTGCTCCTGCAGTGACCCCGCGTCGATACCGCTACCGATGAGCACGAGCTGCGTACAACGCTCCTCGCCACGCTCCCAGGGCGTCGGGTAGAACCGGAGAAAGTCACCCACCGCGTGCACTCCGAACCTCTGCCTGCTCCCCGGAACGTCGAAGTGGACGAACCCCTTGATGCGATACAGACCTGCTGGGCGACTGTCGAGAAAATCCATCAACCGCCGCGGGTGCATGGCGACACGCGAGGTGAACTCCACGCTCTGGTAACCGCTGTGCAGGTGTTGCCCGTGACAGTCGTCCGAACTCGGCTCACCTTCATGCGGCGGCAACTGTCGCTGCCCCTCGCCCGACGCGTCATGCGCACGCGCACTGCCGTCCGCCACAGCCACTGGGGCATGCTGTGGTTGGGGGTGCTGACTGTCGCGAGACACGGTGCCCAGCTGACAGTCACTCCCCGAACCGATACGTGTCACCGCTTCCTCGTCGTGGTGACGCGCCGCGCGGTAGTCGGCCGTTTCCCGCAACAGGTCCTCGAACGACAACTGCTTCACCGCCGGGTCACAGTCGTCTCCCGGTCCGCGGTCGAAGAACACCTCCGGGGCGATACGTCCGTACGCCGCGCAGATCACGGGCCGTCCCGGCGCCAGCTCCCCCAAGGTGGTGGCGAGCCGTCGGCGCTGCTCATCACCGATACGGTCAGCCTTGTTGAGCACGACAAGGTCGGCGATGCCCACATGCCGGTCAAGTTCGGGATGGCGGCCGCGCGCTGCCTCGAACTCGGCCGCATCGACGACCTCTACCAGGCCACCGTAGACAATCCGGGTGTTCTCGCTGGCGAGGATCATGCGGATGAGTTCCTGGGGCTCGGCCAGGCCGCTGGCCTCGATGACGATGACGTCGATACGGGCCGCGGGCCGTGCGAGACGTTCCAGGTACTCATCCAACTCGCTGGTGTCGACCGCACAGCACAGGCATCCGTTGCCGAGTGAAACCATCGAGTCCACCTGACCGGCGACTGTCATCGCATCGATCTCGATGCTCCCGAAATCATTGACGATAGCGCCGATGCGCGTATCGTCACCTGCCGCCAGGAGGTGGTTGAGCAACGTGGTCTTGCCCGATCCCAGAAAGCCGGCAAGGACGACCACCGGGATCTGCTGCGTGGCCAAGGGGGCGCCTCCATGATTCGGAGACCGGGCCGCGGCGCGAGTGACGGACCGAGCGGACCGGCGGAAAACGGGCTGCCGATCGTAACGGATCCCTGATGCACCCAGACGACTAGCCCGGCCGACGAAATGAGGCGGCCGCATCCACCGCGATCAGCTGGGCCGTCGACCTCCCACATGCTCTTCCCCATGACTGACAGCAACACGGACGGGCCGGTACATCCGGCCTCGCGACGGCATCCGCACCCGCGGGTCAAGCCAGGCCACAGCTTCCGTGGCTGCGGTGCCAGCATGCTGAAGTTGCGGTGCTCCCCGCCTTGAGAAGCACCGCCCCGGCTGCCGCTGCTGGGCGGAGTGGGCCCACCATCCATGCCCAGGGCTCCTGCTGGGCCCCAAAACACTCTGGCCGCTATGCGGCCCAGGGCACCCGAGCCCGCTCAGCCCTACCGCCGCCCCGGCCGCCGGGACCGCCCGGCGGACTGTCGCCCCGGCCCACCGGCAGGTCGTGCCGCCCCGCGTGGCCCCGTCGTAGCGGCAGACTTCCTGCGGTGCCTTCGGCCACCGCCCGTCACCGCATGGGGACGGTGATCACGTCGGTGCCTGTCGCACGGCTCACCGCCTTCGGCCACTCCATCCCCATCTGCTGCCCGCTCCCCGGCGGCCAGCGCGTTGTCGACACCCCCCTCCGCTTCAGGCAGGTTAGGCTTACCTTCGTGAGCACCTGCACTCTTGCTTCCCGCGAAGGCGCCGAGCCCCTCGCCGGAACCGCGGCCACCGCCCGAACCTGGCTGCTCATCGAGCAGCCGGGCCCGTGGGGAGTCGAGGCTCTGACGAACAGCCACCTCGACCCGGACCTCGGCCGAGCCCTGAAGGCTGTCACCGACGGGACTGACGTCCGCGTTGCGTTGATCCGCCGCCCCACCCCGTACAGCAAGAGAAGCACCGTGCTCCGGCGCCGGGTGTTCCTCGCCCACACCGCACCGGGCCGCTCCTGGATCCGTACCACCACCATCGCCGACCCGAGGAGCCTGCTCCGACTGGACTTCACCGCCGCGGATGCCGGTCATCACGGTGGGCTCTGGGACGCCTACTCCGGCCCCCCTCTCGTCCTGGTCTGCACGAATGGCAAACGGGACAGGTGCTGCGCCGTCCTGGGACGCCCTCTCGCCGCCGACCTCGCGAGCACCGGCACCGAGACCTGGGAAGTCACCCACATCGGTGGCCACCGCTTCGCACCGACCCTGGTCGTGCTGCCCTACGGGTACGCCTACGGTCGTGCCTCGGCCGATCTGGTCAGGCACGCCATCGAGGCGGCGAGCAATGGCCGGATCGCGCTCGACCACTGCCGCGGGCGCTCCACCTGGGACCGACCGGCCCAAGCCGCCGACCTCGCCGTCCGGGACATGCTGGGTGAGCACCGCGCGGACGCACTCGACGTCGTACGGACCGACACGGTGCGGCCCGAAGCGGTGTGGGCCAACCCTCCGGCCTCCGCGCGCGCCACCGCTGCGGAGCCCCTCCCTGCGTGGTCCGTCACCGTCGCCCATGCCGACGGCCGCATGTGGCAGGTGCTGGTCGAACAGCGGGCCGATGGTGCTCCTGCGCCCGCGAGCTGTGGCTCGCTGCTCGGCCCACCTGCGCGTATGGCCGTTACGGCCATCACTCACCTCAGCAGCGGATCGCCCACGAGCCTTGTGAGTGGTCGCCTCGTCGCAGCGTCCTGACGTACCCGCGGGAGCGGAGCCTCGGGCCTGCCGGGGAGCCGCTCCCCGGCAGGCGTGGGCCGGAACGGGCTCCTGCTGGCTCACTTTCCTGGTACGCCCTGCCCGGGAGGCCAAGGCCACCGCGACGGCGATGCCGACTCCGAGTACCGACCACACGACGTGCGTCCCTCGTCGGCCACCCGAATTCGGCAGTGCCTCCCGAGTAGCACAACCCCGCGTTGCTGCGTTCATCCCTTGTCTCCCCCGCTCGCTGTGTCGCGTGCGGTGACGTCGGACGCTCAGGACCCTCTCCGTCCAGGCCCAGCAGTTCCGGCGTCACCCGCTCTCTCTTCGCGAGGTTAGGACTTCACGATCCGCAGCCGAAAGCCCTGTGGATAACTCTGCTGTCGCAGCTCTTGACCACTCGGCATTCCCTTCCGTCACCGAGCGAACACCAACAGTACGTAGGTCTCAGGTCGCACTGCGGGGGATTACCGAGGCGACAGTGACCGCCCTTACTGTTCGTCCACATGGGCGAGCCGGAAAGACCAAAGTCTCCGAGCCCGAGCGCTGAAGAGTCCTCGGGCCCCACCCCCTTGCCCAAGCCCCCCGGCGCAGAAGGTCCCGGCGATACACCGCCGCCCGTGTCCGGCACGCACCACCGGCTGTCGGGGTGCCGTGGAAGACAAACCACTACTACTGGCCATCCGGCCGCCCATCACTGGTTGCTGCGGCCGCGCCTCCACTGGCCGCGCCGCGTCTTCGCTCAGGTCCTGATGGTGCAGTTGGCCATCGCCGCCGGTGTGACAGCACTCGTCACCGGCCTCTTCCTGGCCCCACTCAGCATGGAACTCGACAACCAGGCGATGCACCGCGCCCTGGCAATCGCCCAGACCACCGCTGCCGAGCCCCAGCTGGACAACGCACTGGAGAACTCACGCCCCACGCGCCACGGCCCCGTCCAACGAGCAGCCGAGCGGATCCGCAACGCCACCGGCGCCGAATACGTAGTGGTCATGAACAGGCACGGTGTGCGCTGGTCTCACACCGACCCGAATGAGATCGGACGACGCGTCTCCACCGACCCGAGCCTGGCCCTCTCCGGCCACGAGGTGATGGAGATCGACGACGGCACCCTCGGCCGATCGGCCCGCGGCAAGGTACCGCTGCGCAACGACAGCAGGGAAATCATCGGCGCCGTATCCGTGGGCATCGCCTACGAGAGCGTGCACGAACGGCTTCTCTCCACTGTCCCGCAGCTGCTCGCCTACGCGGGCGGCGCCCTGGCCGTAGGAGCACTCGTCGCCTACCTGGTGGCCCGCCGCTTGCAGCGTCGTACGCACGACCTGGCGTTCTCTGATATTTCCGCACTGCTCAGCGAGCGCGAAGCAATGCTGCACGGCATCCGAGAGGGGTTCCTCGCCCTCGACAAGAACGGGCGGATCCGTCTGATGAACGATGAGGCGCAGCGGCTGCTGGGCCTGCCACCTCAGGTCACCGGGAACATGGTGGACGCCGCCCTTCCCGCTGGTCGCACAGCAGATGTACTGGCCGGCCGAGTCTCAGGAGCGGATCTGCTGACCGTCAGCGGTCAGCGTGTTCTCGTGGTCAACCGGATGCCCACCGACGACGGCGGGGCGGTGGTCACGCTGCGGGACCGTACCGAACTGGAGCGGCTGGGTCGCGAACTGGACGGCACCCGCGGACTCATCGACGCGCTCCGCGCCCAGGATCACGAACATGCCAACCAGCTCCACACACTCCTCGGCCTGCTGGAGTTGGGCCTCCACGAGGAGGCCAGTTCCTTCATCACACAAGCGGTCGGCGTTCATCGAGCAACGGCCGAGCAAGTCACGGAGCGCATTCACGATCCGCTTGTGGCATCTCTCCTTGTCGGTAAAGCGACTATGGCAACCGAACGCGGCGTCTCGCTCACCCTCGCCTCTGGCACTCACCTCCCCGACCGCCTCATCGACCCGCACAGCTTGGTTACCGTTCTCGGCAATCTGGTGGACAACGCCCTGGATGCCACCGCCACGGTTCCCGGCGCACAACTGGAGGTGCAGGTCCACGCGGACGAGCGGACGGCGGTCGTCCGCGTCAGCGACAACGGCCCCGGCGTCCCAGCGGCCCATCGCGCTTCGGTCTTCACCGAGGGATGGACGACGAAGGAACCCCCGCCCCATGGGCAGCGTGGCATCGGCTTGGCGCTGGTACGGAGGCTGGCCGAGCGCTACGGCGGCACCACGATGGTCGGCGACCGCCCCGGTGGGGGAGCTGTCTTCACGGTCACGCTCCCTGACGCATTGTCCGACGAGCTGTCCGAGGAACGCTCGACTCCCCCAAGGCAAGCCGCCGCGACCAACCTTCCGCGGAACGACAGCACCATCACGGGCACGTTCCCCGATGAGGCAACAGGAGCCCACCAGTGATCAATGTCGTGGTCGTGGACGATGACATCCAGGTGGCGAAGATCAACGCTGCGTACGTCGGCAAAGTGCCGGGTTTCCAGGTCAGTTGTCTCGCCCACACCGCAGCCCAGGCTCATGAAGCGCTGCGCACCCACGCAGTTGATCTGATCCTCCTGGACCATTACCTCCCCGATGGCACGGGCCTGCAGATGGTGAGCAGCCTACGGAGCCGCGGCATACCGACAGACGTGATCATGGTAACCGCGGCACGTGACATCACGACGGTTCAAGCGGCGATGCGTCATGGCGCTCTGCAGTACCTCGTCAAACCGTTCACGTTCGCCGGTCTGCGCTCCAAGTTGGAGGGATACGCGGCCTTGCGTCGCACCTTCGAGAGCGGCGGTCAGGCCGAGCAGTCAGAGGTGGACCGGATCTTCGGAGCGCTGGGGGCGGCCGGTACGGGTGCGACAGAGCTTCCCAAAGGTCACTCTGCCGCCACCGCCGACCGCGTACGCTCCGTTCTCCGCACCGCCGATGTCGCCTTGTCCGCTCAGGATGTCGCTGAACGGGCCGGACTCAGCCGTCAGACGGCGCAGCGCTATCTGAAGCTTCTGGAACGGGCGGGACGCGTCCGGCTCACTCTCAGATACGGCGAGACCGGACGCCCCGAGCATCGCTATGCGTGGGTATGAGAACGCGGCCAGGCCGCACCGGCACCGGCACCGCCACCGGTCAACGACCGTACTTCGGCCTCCGCATGCCGGGCCTCGTCCACGGGTTCGCCGCCCGCGTAGAACTCCTCGGCGGAGCCGTGCCTGCGGCGGACCGCCCAGGCGTGATCGCGAGCGTGACCGCGATGAAGACGCTGAAGAGTACGAGTGCGAGCGTCTGGTGGTCACCGATCACCGCGCGTTGCCTCCCATCAATTCCTGGGTTTCCCAGCGGATCTCCAGCGCCGCGGCACCCCGGTGGATACGTGCGTGGCGGGCGTACACCCAGGCGAGGAGGAAGGTCGTGAGGAACTGCCCCAGGCCCGCCAGCAGTGCAACATTGAGCGCGCCGACAACGGGGCAGGCCATGAGGTGTGGTGCGACGGGCGCAGTGATGACGTAGGCGAGGTACCAACCGAGGAAGAGGACGGTGGCAGGAATGACGAAGCCACGGTAGCGGCGGCGCACCTCCTGGAAGGCGGCGCTCCCCTGGACCGTGCAGTACACCTCGTCATGAGCAGCGGCTCGTGCACTCGGCACTTGGTGACGTGAAGGCCCTCGCCGCGCCGTCGTCTCCTCGACGGTCCAGAGGGGCGCGAGACCGTGGGGGCTCCCTCCGGGCGCTGTCGCTTCGCCCGTACCGTCCTGCCTGGGGTCGGCCGCCTTGTTCCAGGCAGCGGTGGCGGGGGCGCTTCCACGTGGTGCGGTCAAGCCGCTGTACTGCTTGTCCACCGAACACTCCTTGCTGCACCGACCTGTTGGCCGGTTTCGTCAAGGATGGGTAGGTGGGCAGGGTGATGTCCGGTCCCGCCTTCCGGTCCGCTCACTCCATCAGGTGAAGTTCTCGCCAGGTGGCTGCGCCAGGCCGTGCCGGTACGCGTAGTGAATCGCCTGCGCCCTGTCGCGCAGCCCCGCCTTCCCGAAGAGATTGTTGATATGTGTCTTTACCGTCGCGGTGGAGACGTGGAGCGTGCGCGCGATCTCCGAGTTGGACAGTCCTTCGGCGACGAGCCGCAGCACCTCGACCTCGCGTGCGGTCAGCCCGTCCGGTGGTTCCGCGGATCGCCTGCGCGGCGACGGTGCGGGCTCGGCAACGCGTTCCAGCAGTCGCCGCTGGATCCTGGGTGACAGCCCGGCTTCCCCGGAGAGGACGTCGTTGATGGCACGGACGATCTCGTCGCCGTCCGCGTCCTTGGTCAGGTAGCCGCGGGCACCGGCCTGGAGGGCGGGGAAGAGCGATTCGTCATCGGCGTAGGTGGTGAGGACGACCACCTGGGTGCCCGGGTGGTCGGTCCGGATGCGTCGCGTGGCTTCGACCCCGTCGCAGCGGGGCATGCGCAGGTCCATCAGGACGACATCCGGGTCGAGTTCGGCGACGAGGCGGATGGCTTCCTCACCGTCCGGCGCGGAACCGACGACGTCGATGCCTGGCAGGAGGCCCAGCAGCATCACGATGCCTTCGCGCACCACGGTCTGATCGTCGGCGACCACCACACGCCTCACGGGCCCGCCCGTCATGCCGGCACCTGCAATCGCACCACAAAACTCTCCCCTTCAAATCCTGACTCCAGCGTGCCGCCGAGGAGTTCGGCGCGCTCCCGCATGCCCACCAGACCGTATCCGGAGCCGCTGCACGCGAGTGCGTCGGGCTCCGTGCACCCCATCGTGTTGCGTACCTCCAAGCCGATCGTGTCCTCCGTATAGGTGAGGCGGACGCCGATGCGGGCCCCGGGCGCGTGTTTGCGGACATTGGTCAGCGCCTCCTGCGCGACACGGCGTACCGCCAGCGCCGCCTCCGGGAGGAGTCCGCGGCGCTCCCCCGTGATCTCCAGGCGGGCACCTTCAGCCGCAGTCAGTTCACGCAGGTACTCCTCGACGGGGCGCATCTCGCCTCGGAGCGCGGACAGCGCCTCACGGGTACCGTCGAGTCCTTCGCGCGCCATGCCACGGCAGGCTGTCACCCGTTCGAGGAGCTGCTCGCGGTCGGCTTCGAGGTCGGTGCTGCGCTGGATGAGTAGCCGGACCGCCTCCAGGTGGACCAGTTGGGCGCTCAGGCTGTGGGCGAGGACATCGTGGATCTCGCGGGCGATGCGGCCCCGTTCGGCCAGGGCGGCGGTCTCCGCCTCGGCGTTGCGCGCGGTGCGTTCCTGGGCGAGCAGCCGCTGAGTGTTGCCGCGTGCCTCCGCGTCGAGGCGCATCACGTAGCCGGCGAGGGCGAGTCCCCCCGTGGTCGTCGCTGTCGTCAGCCAGTTGTCGTCGTTCACGAGGGCGAAGGTGGCGAGTGCGGCGGTCGCGCAGAGCAGGGCGGCGGCGAGTGGCAGGCGTTCCATGGCGACGACGGCGCAGCCGCACCAGAGCACGACCGCGGGGAGCGAGGCGCCGACGGCGTGGAAGGCGAACGCGCCACCCTCCATGGCCAGAAATAGTCCGAGGGATGGCCACAGTCGCTGCCGCAATGTGGTCCGGAAGAAGCCGTGGAAGGCCGCTCCCGCGAGGAGTACCGCGACGGCTCCGACGGATCTCCACCAGCCGTGGAACGGCGGCCGGGTGAGTGTGGCCCACAGCAACAGCCCCACGAGGAGGGCACGGACGACCCTGCCGATCCACCGGCGGGTCTCGCTCATGCCTTCGCGGGCGAGCGCTTCCCTCAGGGGCCAGCGCGTCCAGACGTTCTGCGGCACTCGGCGTCCTTCCCTGAGCGGCGGCGTTTTTCAGCCACACACCGGAACACGGTACGCGGGCCGTACGGAGCGGGCCCTCCAGAAGGTGACCCCGTTCCGCGACAGCAGCATCGCGGCAACGGAGAGCATCAAGGCACCCGTCCCCTGGTGGATGCCGCACCGGAGCCCCACTCCGATGAGCCCGAGGCGCACAACCATGCAGCACAGCCAGACGCTGACGATCCGCCAGCCGCCCTTCGTCCAGACAGTGCCGTCGGCGTCCGTCCACATCGTGGTGGTCCAGGCCCAGGCGGCTCCGCTCGCGAGTCCGAGCAGGAGGCCGACGGTCAGCAGCACGGCCGACGCGGTCGGGTGGGAGGCGTCCAGGAGGTGCGGTTCACGCAGCGCCATCACCGCCAGGATCGCGGGAATCAGCCACATTTTCCGGCCACTTGACGACAGTGACTGCGCGGCGAACTGGCGGATGAACACGAACGCGACCACCGCGACGATGACAACGGTGTTGAGCAGGCCGCTCATAAACCCTGGCCTCCGGATGACGGGAACGCTGACGTCTCCGACGCTACGGAGCGTTCGCCGTCGGCGGATCGGCCCGCGGGTGGGGCCCGGGTGGATTGCCTAGGGGTGTCCCTCCACCCCTGGGTGGAGGGACACCCCTCAGCGCGCCCGGCGGCGCTCAGGTGTCGATGCGCGACCTGTCCAGCGTGGACGCGGAGCTGGTGATGAACTCCTTGCGCGGGGCGACCTCGTTGCCCATGAGGAGGTCGAAGGCCCGCTCCGCCGCTTCGAGATCGCTGATGTTGATCCGGCGCAGGGTGCGGTGGCGCGGTTCCATGGTGGTCTCGGCGAGCTGGTCGGCATCCATCTCACCGAGGCCCTTGTAGCGCTGGATGCTGTCCTTGTAGCGGACCTTCTTCCGCTCCAGTTCGAGCAGGGTCTGCCGCAGTTCGTTGTCGGAGTAGGTGTAGAGGTACTTCTCCTGCCCCTTCTTGGGGTTGGTCAGTTCGATGCGGTGCAGGGGCGGCACGGCGGAGAAGACCCGGCCCTGCTCGACCATGGGCCGCATGTAGCGCTGGAAGAGCGTCAGCAGCAGGCACCGGATGTGCGCGCCGTCGACATCGGCGTCGGCGAGGAAGATGACCTTGCCGTACCGGGCGGTGTCGATGTCGAAGGTGCGGCCGGAGCCTGCCCCTATGACCTGGATGATGGCGCCGCATTCGGCGTTCTTGAGCATGTCCGAGACGGACGACTTCTGCACGTTGAGGATCTTGCCGCGGATCGGCAGCAGCGCCTGGAACTCGGAGTTCCGGGCGAGCTTGGCGGTGCCGAGCGCCGAGTCGCCCTCGACGATGAAGAGCTCGCTGCGCTCGACGTCGTCGCTGCGGCAGTCGGCGAGCTTGGCGGGCAGCGAAGAGGACTCCAGGGCCGTCTTCCGGCGCTGTGCCTCCTTGTGCTGACGTGCGGCGATTCGAGTGCGGGCCGCAGCGACGACCTTCTCAAGGACGGCGCGGGCCTGCTGCTTCGCGTCGCGCTTGGTGGACGTCAGGAACGCCTTGAGCTCCCGGCCGACCACCTGGGCGACGATGCGGGAGGCGGCGGAGGTGCCGAGCACCTCCTTGGTCTGGCCCTCGAACTGGGGCTCCGCGAGCCGTACGGTGACGACGGCGGTGAGCCCCTCCATGGCGTCGTCCTTGACGACGTCGTCCTCGGCGACGCGGAGGAGCTTGCTCGACCGCAGCACCTCGTTGACGGTCTTGGCGACCGACCGCTCGAACCCGGAGATGTGGGTGCCGCCCTTGGGCGTCGCGATGATGTTGACGAAGGACCTGATCGTCGAGTCGTACCCGGTGCCCCAGCGGAGCGCGATGTCGACGCCCAGCTCGCGGGTGACCTCGGTGGGGGTCATGTGGCCGCGGTCGTCCAGGACGGGCACGGTCTCCTTGAAGGTGCCCTGTCCGCTCAGCCGCAGGACGTCGCAGACGGCCTTGTCCTGGGCGAGGTACTCGCAGAATTCGCTGATGCCGCCGTCGTAATGGAAGGTCTCTTCCGTGGTGGGGGCACCGTCGGTGCCGCGTTCGTCACGGACGACGAGGGTGAGCCCGGGCACCAGGAAGGCGGTCTGGCGGGCGCGGGCGTACAGCGTCTCCAGGGAGAGCCGGGCGTCCTTGAGGAAGATCTGGCGGTCGGCCCAGTAGCGCACCCGGGTGCCGGTCTTCGTCTTGGCGACGCGCTTGCCCTTGACGAGGCCGTTGCCCGGGTCGAAGGGAGCCTCCGAGCCGGATGCGGTGAAGGTCCCGGGGACGCCGCGGCGGAAGCTGATCGAGTGCGTCTTGCTGTTGCGGTCGACCTCGACATCGAGGCGGGCGGAGAGGGCGTTGACGACGGAGGCGCCGACGCCGTGCAGACCACCGGAGGCGGCGTAGGAGCCGCCGCCGAACTTTCCGCCGGCGTGCAGCTTGGTCATGACGACCTCGACGCCGCTGAGGCCGGTCTTCGGCTCGACGTCGACGGGAATGCCGCGGCCGTTGTCGCGGACCTCCACGGAGCCGTCGGCGTGGAGGATGACCTCGATGCGGTCGCAGTAGCCGCCGAGCGCCTCGTCGACGGAGTTGTCGATGATCTCCCACAGGCAGTGCATCAGGCCGCGGCTGTCCGTGGAGCCGATGTACATGCCGGGGCGTTTGCGGACGGCCTCCAGCCCCTCCAGGACGAGCAGATGCCGCGCGGTGTAGTTGGATCCGTCCCGGTCAGCCCCGGTCAGCACTGCGGTGGACGGCACGGACATCTCGGCGGTCACGCGGTTCGCTCCTCGCTGAATTTCTGGCAGTCCGCATTCCGCGGACTCGGTTGTGGCGGTAACGCCGGTCAGAGCGTACCGAGGCCAGGTAGAGCCGATGTGACGCCACCCGTCAGCACGCTCATGGTAGTAGAATTTCGATCGTTCGTTCGATCTCTCGATGGAGTGAAGGCGACGTGACGTGAACATCACGTTCCCTTCGAGGCATGAACCATTTAGGCTCCGGGCACGTCCTCATCAACGACCGGCAAGCCAGCCGGGAGGACACACCCAGCAACTGTGAATCGAACCATCAAGCAATACGGCTCATTCGCCGCCACCCGGCAGCACCCGGCCAGCCTCTCGAAGATTTTTTTCGAGGAAAAGGCACGAGCGGGAACGTTTTCGGCCTGGTTGGATGTTGACCCTGGTACGACAGCTCGTCGAGCTAGAGAAGAGGCGACGTGACTACTGTTCTGACACCCGCGAGCCCGCTGACGGCCGCTGACCGCTGCGACCGCTGCGGCGCCCAGGCATACCTGCGCGTCGTCCTGATGTCCGGCGGAGAACTGCTCTTCTGCGCCCATCACGGTCGCAAGTTCGAGCCAGAACTCAAGAAGATCGCCGCGGAAATACAGGACGAGACGGAGCGGCTGACCGCCCCTCCGGCGTCTGCGTCCGACGAGGAACGCTGACACATCGCATCCACGACGACGAGCGAGTAGCGGCACAGGCCGTGGCGGGCGGTCTCCCCGGACATCACCGGGGAGACCGCCCGCACTCGTGATTCCGTGCCTGGTGCCGCAGGCGGCACTCAGCCCGCGCCGTGCACCGCTACGGCCGGGATCAGCGCGGAGGCCCGCGTGTAGACCCCGGGGCTCCCCGGCTCCCCGCAGCCAGCGCCCCACGACACCAGCCCCACGAGACGCCCCTCAACAACCAGCGGGCCGCCGGAGTCGCCCTGGCAAGCGTCCCGGCCTCCTTGCGGTTCACCCGCACAGAGCATGGAAGAGGGCTGGTACGCCCCGTCGACACTGCCCGGGTAGGCGCGGGCGCACGCGGCGTCGGCCAGGATGTTCACCTCCGCGGACCGCAGACGCGTCGCGTAGGCACCCCGGCCCGTGGTGTCGCCCCAGCCGTACACCACGGCGGTGGTGCCTTCGCTGTAGGCACCCGAACCCTCCGGGGCTATCGGGATGGACCGGTTGGTGACGGGCGTCGGCAGGGTGATGACCGCCATGTCCCCGGCGTTCGTCCGGCTGTCGTAGCGCGGATTGACCCACACGTTCGCGGGCTTCAGCGCCTGTCCCCCGGCACCGGCGAGATCCTCGCGGCCCACGAGCACGCGCAGGTCACGGACCTGCTGCCAGGGCACCCCCAGCACCTCGGTGCTCAGGCAGTGCGCAGCGGTCACCACCGTTGAGCGGCCGACCAGGACGCCGCCGCAGAATTGGCCGGACCGTTGCTTGCCGAAGCGGTTCTGGGAGGCGAGAGCCACCATCCAAGGGCTCTCCACGGCCTGTACGGGCTGCCCCCCGACCACCGATGCGTCGGCCATGGCCAGGGACGGTGTGGCAAGGACCATGGCGAGGGCTCCAGGTACGGCGCGGAAGATCGGGCGCATACGGACTCCTGACTCCGAGGCAGTGATCGCCCACCCAGCGTGACCCAAACGGAGGCTTCGCGCACCCGGACGGCGGCGGGCCCGGCCCCCTCGGGAAGGGTGCCGGGCCCGCAGAAACCGTATTGCCGTATCCGCTAGTCGAGGTAGTCGCGCAGCACCTGCGAGCGCGACGGGTGACGCAGCTTCGACATGGTCTTGGACTCGATCTGACGGATCCGCTCACGCGTGACGCCGTAGACCTTGCCGATCTCGTCCAGCGTCTTCGGCTGGCCGTCGGTGAGGCCGAAGCGCATCGAGACGACGCCGGCCTCGCGCTCGGAGAGGGTGTCCAGAACCGAGTGCAGCTGCTCCTGCAGAAGCGTGAAGCTGACCGCATCGGCGGGGACGACCGCCTCGGAGTCCTCGATCAGGTCACCGAACTCGCTGTCGCCGTCCTCGCCCAGCGGGGTGTGCAGCGAGATCGGCTCGCGGCCGTACTTCTGGACCTCGATGACCTTCTCGGGGGTCATGTCGAGCTCCTTGGCCAGCTCCTCCGGGGTGGGCTCGCGGCCCAGGTCCTGGAGCATCTGGCGCTGGACGCGCGCGAGCTTGTTGATGACCTCGACCATGTGGACGGGGATACGGATCGTCCTGGCCTGGTCGGCCATGGCGCGGGTGATGGCCTGGCGGATCCACCACGTCGCGTAGGTCGAGAACTTGTAGCCCTTGGTGTAGTCGAACTTCTCGACCGCACGGATCAGACCGAGGTTGCCCTCCTGGATGAGGTCCAGGAAGAGCATGCCGCGGCCGGTGTACCGCTTGGCCAGGGAGACGACCAGACGGAGGTTGGCCTCCAGGAGGTGGTTCTTGGCGCGGCGGCCGTCCTGGGCGATGATCTCCAGCTCGCGCTTGAGCTTGGGAGCGATCTTCTCCTCGGTGGCCAGCTTATCCTCGGCGAACAGACCGGCCTCGATGCGCTTGGCGAGCTCGACCTCCTGCTCGGCGTTGAGCAGCGGGACCTTGCCGATCTGCTTGAGGTAGTCCTTGACGGGGTCGGCGGTGGCACCGGCTGCGGCGACCTGCTGCGCGGGCGCGTCGTCCTCGTCGTCGTCGGACAGGACGAATCCGGCGGCCTCGGCGCCTTCGGCGGCCTCGGGCGCGTCGCCCTTGCCGGGCGCCGGGGTCTCCTCGGTCACCTCGTCGTCGAGCAGCTCGTCGACGTCCTTCTTGGCCGCCGTCTTCTTGGCGGTCGCCTTCTTGGCCGTGGCCTTCTTGGCGACCGTCTTCTTGGCCGTGGCCTTCTTGGCCGCGGCCTTCTTGGCAGGCGCGGACTCCGCCTCGGCGGACGGCGTGTCACCCAGGGAGGTGGCCGCCGCGGTGGTCTTCTTCACCGCTGCGGTCTTGGCCGCGACGGTCTTGGTGGCGGTGCGCTTTGCCGGACTCTTCGCTGCGACGCTCTTGCGGGTGCGCTTAGGCGCCTCTGCGGCACTGACCATCAGCGTCACACCCTCCTCGTCGAGGATCTGGTTGAGGCTGCGCAGAACGTTCTTCCACTGGGTTGGCGGAATCTGGTCAGCCTCGAAGGCCCGACGCACGTCATCGCCGGCGATCTGCCCATCAGCCTTTCCCCGCTCGATGAGCGCCATCACAGACTCGGACTCGGCGATCTCCGGCGGGAGCGTACGGGATGTGCTGGCCGACACGAACAACCTCTCGGAACGATGGAAACGGCTTCCGACCCCGTCCAGTGTGGATCGGAGCCGACGACCGCCGGAGGGGATGGCCGGCGGCGTAGGGGTAACCGGGGAGTTGAACAGCGTCGTCGACGCCACTCGTATTCCCTACCTCGGCTATCACCTCTTAAGTCATCGCGCTTCCCCGACAAGCGTTACGCCCAATCCGCGTGGCCCGAGTCACACCTCATAACGACACATTCCCGGTCATATGACATGCAACCCTACCGAAGCCCGCCGCCGGATCCGGAGGACGCCCGGATCCGGCGGGCTGCGGTCACTCTTCCGTGCGGCGCCCCGGCCTTCGGGGTGCGCGCCGCCGGCCGACCGCCTCGGGGCCTGTGGCGGGTGCGCGGGAGGTGGTGCCGTCAGTGCTCGCGGGGAGCGGGCACGACATGGTCCGCGGGCGCCCCGGGGGCCTGCCCGCCACTCTCGCCGTGAGCGAGGAGCTGACGCACGGCACCCTCGGCGGCCGCGGCGTCCCCGGCGGCGATGGCGTCGACGATCCGCATGTGCTGTCCGACGGACGTCTCGGCCGGCCGCTCACAGCCGCCCGACGTGCCGCCGGAGACGTGCAGGGCGGAGGAGACGATGCCGGAGAGGTGGTCGAGCATGCGGTTCCCGGCGAGCTGGAGCAGCAGGGCATGGAATTCGGTGTCGGCGCGGGCGAAGTTCATGGTGTCGCCCTGGGCTGCGGCGTGCCCCATGACGTCGACCATGTCGGCGAGCCTCTGCTGGATGTCCTCGCGCCCCTGTCCGGCGGCGAGGCGGGCGGCGAGCGGCTCGATGGTCCAGCGCAGCTCGCACAGCTCACGGCGCTGGGCATCGCGCTGCGGCCCGTAGGCGCGCCATTCGATGATGTCGGGGTCGAGGAGGTTCCAGTCGCTCACGGGGCGCACCCGGGTGCCCACATTGGGTCGCGCGCTGACGAGGCCCTTGGCCTCCAGCACCCGCAGCGATTCTCGGACAACGGTGCGGGAGACCTCGAATCGCTGGCCGATCTCCTCGGGGACGAGTGGCCGGTCGGCGCCGAGGTCGCCGGAGACGATCATCTGGCCGAGCTGCTGGACGAGTTGGCCGTGCAGGCCGCGGCCGCGGCTGCTGGCGGTGCGCCGGCCGACGCGGGCGATGTCGGCCTCGGCGCCGTTCCACGCCGGTGCGACGCGGTCCGCCGCGCTGTTGACGGCGGTGCCGTAGGGGTAGCGGTCGAGCTCGCCCGGGCCTGCGTGGCCGGCGTCAGCGGGGCGAGCCGCGGTCATCATGGTGTGCGCAAGGGTACTCACGCATCCTTTGTCGGCGGCGTCCCGAACACCCTTGAGGTCTTTGGTGAAAAGCACACGAAAGGGTGATCGCCCGGTACCTCATAATTGACGCTTTATCGGAAAGAAACGCGCTCTCCAGGGCGAGTTGCGGACAGCGAACGCCCCAGGGGTACACACCACACCTGTACTCGACGGTCAGCGCACCCGGCTTCGGAGCGCCGTCAGGCCATAAGCGCAGACCAGCGCGGCGACGGACAACGCCAGGGCACCGCCCACGGGTTGAGTCACCCAGCGCACGACAACAGAGGCACCGTGATCGATTCCGGAAGGCCAGCGAACGGGTCCCGAAGCTTGCAGCCTCGCGGCGAGCCCCGCCAGGGAACGCCCCGCCTGCTCGGCCAGCACGTACCGCAGGGCCGGTACGACGAGCACCGGGACGGCGAGCACTGCTGCCAACCCCATCGCCGTGGACCGGAACAGTCCGGCGGCGAGCACCCCCGCCCAGGCACACCCGACCAGCAACCCCGCCCAACCGACCACGAACACCGGGATGTCGGGGAGGCCGCCCAGGCCGTCGGCCCCGAACAGAAGCCGCACGGCCGCTTCGTCGGCGAGGAGGACGGCCACGCCGAGCGCCAGTGCACAGACACCGCTGACCACCAGTTTCGCGACCAGCAGCCCCAGTCGACGCGGAACGGCACCACGTTCATGAGCCAACGCGGGGAAGCGGAACTCCTGCCCGAACGCCAACGATCCGACGAGCCCGGCCCCGAGCGCGGCGGGTGGAAAGGGGAGTTGGCGCGGCCACCCGCTCAGGACACGCGACAAGGGGGCGGCACCGTGGCGCGCCAACAGGAGCGCCGGCACCAACGAAGCGAGCAGCGAAACGACGGCGACGAGAGCAACGGTGCGGTCAGTCACCGTGCGGCGCACTTCGTAGCGCAACGGCCATGCGGGGGCGGGGGCCGGGAGGCGTGGGATGTGTAGCTCCGGAGCCGATG
>NZ_VKJP01000479.1 GCF_007280575.1 Streptomyces benahoarensis | reverse complement strand
CCCCCTCCCGCCACACCCTCGCCGTCCTCGTCGGCTCCACCCGTGAGGGCCGCTTCGCACCGGTCGTCAGCGGCTGGTTCGCCCGGCACGCGGCCACCCACCCGCACCTCGACGTCGACGTCATCGACCTGGACACGGTCCGCCCGTACGCACTGCGGCCCGGGACCCCGGAGTTCGAGGAGTACGCGGGGCGCGTCGCGGCCGCCGACGCGTTCGTGGTGATCACCCCGGAGTACAACCACTCCTTCCCCGCCCCGCTCAAGCACGCCATCGACCTGCTGAACCCCCAGTGGCACGCCAAGCCCGTCGGCTTCGTCTCGTACGGCGGGATCTCCGGCGGGCTGCGGGCGGTCGAGCAACTGCGGCTGGTCTTCGCGGAGCTGCACGCCACGACGGTCCGCGAGACGGTCAGCTTCCCGCTGGCCTGGACCCTCTTCGACGAGAACGGCGAACTGGTCGACCCGGCGCCCGCCACCAAGGCGGCCGACACCCTGCTGAACCAGCTCACCTGGTGGGCCCTCACCCTGCGCGAGGGCCGCGCCCTGCGCCCGTACGGCGTCTGACGCGGGGGCGCGCGCAGGACCCGCGCGCGCCCCGCCGCTCAGCCCGTACGCCGGGCCATCGCCACGTACACGGTCACCGTGGCCCGAGCCGTCCCCGAAGCCCCCGATCCCTCACTTCCCGACCAGCTTCAAGCTCCCCTCGTCGTACCGCGTACCGGCCACCCGCTCCGCGGGAGCCGCCGCATCGATGGCGGCCAGATCCTCCGCGGACAGCTCGACGTTCACCGCGCCGAGGTTCTCCTCCAGGTTCCGCTGCCGCCGTGTGCCGGGGATCGGCACGACGTCGTCGCCGCGGTGCTGCACCCACGCCAGCGCGAGCTGCCCGGCGGTCACCCCGCGCGCGGCGGCCAACTCCTCCAGCTTCCGGACGATCGCGAGGTTCTGCTCCAGGTTGCCGTCGGCGAACCGCGGCTGGGTGCGCCGCACATCGGATGCCGCGAGGCCCTCGACGGACGCGTAACGCCCGGTCAGGAAGCCCCGGCCGAGGGGCGAGAACGGTACGAGCCCGATGCCCAGCTCCCGGCAGACCGGCGCGATCTCCCGCTCCAGGTCGCGGGTCCACAGCGACCATTCGCTCTGCAACGCGGCGATCGGATGGACGGCATGCGCCCGGCGCACGGTCTCCGCGCCCGCCTCGGAGAGCCCGAGGTGACGCACCTTGCCCGCCGCGACCAGCTCCGCCATCGCGCCGACCGTCTCCTCGATCGGCACCTGCGGGTCGACACGGTGCTGGTAGTAGAGGTCGATGTGGTCGGTGCCCAGGCGGCGCAGCGACGCGTCGCACGCCTGCCGTACGTAGGCGGCGTCGCCGCGGACGGCGGCCGGTTCACCGAGGCGGTTGACGAAGCCGAACTTGGTGGCGAGCACCACCTCGTCGCGCCGCCCGGCGAGCAGCCTGCCCAGCAACTCCTCGTTGTGGCCCGCACCGTAGTAGTCGGAGGTGTCCAGCAGCGTCACACCGAGATCGAGCGCCCGGTGCAGCGTGGCGAGCGAACGCTCGTCATCCGCGTCCCCGTACCCGTGGCTCATCCCCATGCACCCGAGCCCCTGAGCCGAAACCTCCAGCGCCCCGAGCCTGCGCGTGGGCATCCCCGTCATCTGTGCCACCTCCTGGCACGGCCCGGCGCCGGGACTCTCCCGGGACCGCGGCCGTCCCGACGACGGTAGGAGGTGGAGTGCGCTCGAAGGCAACGCCGCTCGGTCACGGGCAGGTTGGCGCCGCCCGGCGCGCCGGACGCTCATGCCGCCGGGACCGATCCGACGAGACCGCCGTCGACGATCAGGTCCTGGCCGGTGATGTAGGACGCGTCATCGGAGGCGAGGAAGGCGACGGTCGCGGCGATGTCATCGGCGTGGCCGAGCGCGCCGAGCGGCACCTCGGCCGCGTTCCGGGCCTCGGCGTCCGGGTCCGTGTTGGCTGTCCGGTACATCTCGGTGTCGATGTAGCCGGGGCTCACCGAGTTGACGCGGATGCCGCGCGGGGCGAGGTCGGAGCCGAGCGTGCGGGCGAGGTTGTGCACGGCGGCCTTGGTGGCGGAGTAGACGGTGGCGATGGGCAGCCCGCGATGGAGGGTCCAGGAGGCGTTGAGGACGATCGCGCCGCCGTCGCGCAGCAGCGGCAGCGCCTTGTGGACGGTGAAGAAGACGCCCTTGAAGTTGACGTCCACCGAGCGGTCGAAGTCCTCCTCGGTGATCTCCGCGGTCGGCTTGAAGATGCCGGTGCCCGCATTGGCGAAGACCGCGTCGAGGCCGCCACGCCAGGTCTCGACGTCCCGCATCAGCGCGTCGAGATCGGCGAGGGACGCCACATCGGCGCGGACCGCGAGGACCCGCCCGGCGGGGGCGCCCAGCCGGGCCACGGCGGCGTCCAGCCGCGGCCGCTCGCGGCCGGTGATGGCGACGTACGCGCCTTCGTCGAGAAGGCGGCGGGCGGTGGCCAGGCCCATGCCGCTGGTGCCGCCGGTGATCAGGACCGTCTTGTTCGTGAATCGCTTCATGGCAACGATCCTGGGGCGGCGCGGCGCATCCCGGCAGTGCCGGATGAACCTGGGTCCGCCACCACCACCTTGAGCGCCGCTCCCGGGCCGGGGCGCCGGCCGCGCGGTGGTGAGATCGTCAGCCCGTCTGCTCCGCCGCGGCCACCAGGGTGGCCAGCCGGGCGGCGGTGCCGCTGTCCGGTACGGGGGTGTGCAGCAGCAGGCGGTGGCCGGGCAGTTCGGGCACCGGCAGCGAGGTGTACTCGAAGAGCAGCTCGCCCGCCTCGGGATGGTCCAGCGCCTTGATGCCCTGCGTGGCACTGCCCACCGGGTGTTCGGCCCAGATCTCCGCGAAGGCGGGGCTGGCGGCGCACATGTCGGCGGCGAGCCGCCCGAATTCGGGGTCTTCGGGGTAGCGGGCGGCGTCCGCCCGGAACTGGCCGGTGATCTGCCGGGCCGCGTCCGCCCAGTGACAGAGGGCTGCGCGGTAGCGGGCGTTGGTGAAGAACGTCACCAGGCAGTTGTGGTCGGTGTCGCCGTAGCCGAAGACGAGGCGGGCCGCGCGGTTGACGGCGACGAGGTTCCAGTGCCGGTCGATGACGTACGCGGGGCGCGGCAGCCAGCCGTCGATGACGCGGCGCAGCCCGTCGGGGACCGCGGCGTCCGAAGGGGCGGACCGCTGCGGCGGGTTGAGGCCCGCCAGCAGGTACAGATGGGCGCGCTCGCCGCCGTCCAGCCGCAGCACCCGCGCGACGGCGTCGAGGACGTCCGCCGACACATTGATCTCCCGGCCCTGCTCCAGCCACGTGTACCAGGACACCCCCACCCCGGCGAGCACCGCCACCTCCTCCCGGCGCAGCCCCGGCGTCCGCCGTCCGCGCCCCGCGGGCATCCCCACGTCGGCGGGCGTCAGCCGGGCGCGGCGGCTGCGCAGAAAGCCGCGTATCTCGGCACTGCGCCGCTGCCGTGCGTCTGCGGGGAGGCGGGTGAGATCCATGGGGCCATGCTAGGG
>NZ_VKJP01000478.1 GCF_007280575.1 Streptomyces benahoarensis | reverse complement strand
GCCGAGCCCACCCACCCCACCGGCGCCGCCGGGAACGCCACCGCAGCGGAGGCCACCGAATGATCAAGGCAGAGTGGTTCTACTGGCTGGTCGGCCTCAGCTTCCTGGTGATGGCCGGGCAGATGCTCACCGACCGCAGCAACGCCAAACGGCTGGGCACCGCCGCCTTCTGGGGGCTGATCGGCGCCGGATTCATCTACAGCAGCTGGGTCGTGGGCCACCGGGCGCCCGCCGAACCCCTGGGCGCCGCCGTCCTGGTCATGGTCGTCCTGGCCGGATGCGGTTTCACCGGACGCGGCACCCCGCGCACCACCACCCCCGCCGAACGCACCGCCCACGCCGCCCGGTTCGGCAGCCGCCTCTTCGTCCCGGCGCTCACCATCCCCGTCGTCGCGCTGGTCTGCGCCGTCGGCGTCGCCCGCCTGCGCATCGGCGGCCGACCCGTCCTCCAGGAGGGCAGCGAGACCATCCTCGGCCTGGGCATCGGCGCCGTCGTCGCGCTCGTCGTCGCCATGGTCATGCTGCGCGAGAAGCGGCTCTCGGTGCCCGTCGCCTCCGGCCGCTCGATGCTGGAGTCCATGGGCTGGGCGATGCTGCTGCCTCAGATGCTCGCCACGCTCGGCGCCATCTTCCAGGTCTCCGGCGTCGGCACCCAGGTCGGGAAGATCACCACTGCGGTCCTGCCCGACAACTCCCTCCACGTCGCCGTCGTCGTCTACTGCGTCGGCATGTTCCTGTTCACCCTGATCATGGGCAACGCCTTCGCCGCGTTCCCCGTGATGACCGCCGCCGTCGGCTGGCCCGTCCTCGTCGAGCACTTCCACGGCAACGCGCCCGCCGTCCTGGCCCTCGGCATGCTCGCCGGATTCTGCGGCACCCTGGTGACCCCGATGGCCGCCAACTTCAACATCGTCCCGGCCGCCCTCCTGGAGCTGAAGGACCAGTACGGGCCGATCAAGGCGCAACTGCCCACCGCGGGCGTCCTGCTCGTCTGCAACATCGTGATCATGGCGCTCTTCGCCTTCTGACCCAGGCCGCCGCCGTACGGGCCGCCCGCCGCGCCGGGCGGCCGCCACCACCGAGGAGACCGCATGACCCGGGTACTGCTGACCGGCTTCGAACCGTTCGACGGCGAGAAGACCAACCCGTCCTGGCAGGCGGTCCGCGCCGCCGCCGCGCAGCCGCCCGCCGGACTCGACCTGCGCACCGCCGAACTCCCCTGCGTCTTCGGCGAGGCCGCCCGCGCGCTGCGCGCCGCGGTCGCCGCGCACCGGCCCGACGTGGTGATCTGCGTCGGCCAGGCGGGCGGCCGCCCCGACATCACCGTCGAACGCGTCGCCGTCAACCTCGACGACGCCCGCATCCCCGACAACGCGGGCGCCGCCCCGATCGACGAATCCGTCGTCGTAGGCGGCCCCGCCGCCTACTTCTCCACCCTGCCGGTCAAGGCGTGCGTGGCCGCCGTCCGCGCCGCGGGCCTGCCCGCCTCGGTCTCGCACACCGCCGGGACCTTCGTCTGCAACCACGTCTTCTACGCCCTCGCCCATCTCATCGCCACCGAACTGCCCGCCCTGCGCGGCGGCTTCGTCCACGTCCCCTACGCGCCCGAGCAGGTCACCGGCCGGGCGCAGCCGTCCCTGCCGGTGGACACCGTCGCCCGCGCCCTGCGCGAGATCGCCGCGACCGCCGCCACCACCCGCAAGGACCTGCGGCTGCCGGGCGGCGCCACCCACTGACCCCGCCGCGGCCCCGGCGGGCCGGGTGTCCGCTCCGCCGAGGCCGACCGGGTACGCGCCGTCACCGCCCCCGGGCGGCCCGCGTACACTGGCTGACCGGCCGGAACGTGCCCCAGGTGCGGGCCGGGGCAGCGCCGCTTCGTCCGTTGTCAGTGCGAGCGCTTACTCTGTGCAACGTGACTTTTCCAGCTCCGGGGGCCACAGCGCCCCAGCCGGCCGGGACCCACCGGCCCGCGCCGGGCCCCGCCGCCGACGAGGGCCTGGCCCGCCGCCTGCGCGCCCTCGCGTGCACCGCGCCGCTGCACGACCTCGACGCGCGCAAGGCCAACCTCGCGGGCGAGTACGGCGGGTACGCCATGGCGGAGGTGGCGCTCGCCGTCATCGACCTGGTCACGCTCCACATGGACTTCGACACCGGCGCCGACCACGAGGAGATAGTGGCCCGGGTACTGCCCCGCATCGCCGCCCAGGCCCCCGGGCGCCCCGCCGCCGAACACGAGCGCGTCGCCCGCTGGGTGCTGGAAAATCTCCTCAACGTCGGCAGCGTGGACCGAGGATTCCGCGCCGTCTACGGCACGTTCGACACCACCGGCACCTATGTCCGCCGCGACTACGACTTCAAGCTCATCGAAGAGGTCCCCGGCACCGGCGGCGCGGTCTTCCTGCGCACCACCGACGAAGCGGTCAACGTCCTCGTCGGCGCCCTCGACACCGACGTCACCAGCGCCCAGATCGCCGCCGAGGTCAAGCTGGAGGTGCTGATCAGCCGCGGCCGCCTCGCCGACGCCCAGCTCGCCGCCGAGCAGGCCCGCTACCGCACCGTCCAGTACGCCGAGACGCTGCGCCGCACCCTCGACGCCACCCGGCGTAACGTCCGCGCCGTCGACTGGCTGCAGACCGTCCCCGACATGATCGCCGAAGCGCTCGACCACGTGGCCGACCGCTACCGCCACGAGAACGCGATCCTCACCAACATCCGCAAGGCCCGCGACGAGACCGAGGAGCCCGAGCACAAGCGGCGCGCCGCCGAGCTGGTCGACATCGTCAAGGACTGCATCCGGCGCCACACCCAGCTCCAGTCCCGCCTGCTGGAGGCCGGACCGCTCTTCCGTGCCGAGCAGGACCGCCAGGCGTTCGCCGCCCCGACCGCCCGCTCCGGGCTCGACCTCTACGGTCAGCTCGTCGCGCCGCTGCTGCCGCTCCCCACCGAGCAGGCCCGCCGCGTCACGGACGCCTTCTTCGCCCACGGCACCGGCCTGCGCACCCCGGCCGCCGTCCGCGTCACCGACCTCGTCGACACCCTGCTCACCCCGCCCGCCGAGCGGGACCACCTCGGCGCCGAGATGCCCGAGCCCGATCTCGTCGCCACCCCCGACGACAGCCGTTTCAGCGAGGCGCAGCTGGACGCCGCCATGGCCCTGCTGGACCTGCCGTCCGACGCGCCCCGCCGCCTCTCCGGTCTGCTCGCCGACGCCCGCCGCACCGGCGACCCGGACCTCGCCTACCTCGTCGCCCTCCTCGCGGTGCACGCCGCCAGCCCCCCGGTCGGCACCGCCTACCGCCAGGGCGAGGCCCAGCTGCTCTTCGCCGTCGACGACGGCACCGTCGCCGGTCTCTATCTGGACCCGCCCGAGCGGGCTCTGGTGTTCTGCGTGGACGAGAAGTCGCAGATCCAGGCCCTGGACCGTTCCCAGCCGGTGCTACCGATGGTGCCCGGCGTCCCTCAGCGGATGGGGCACGACTACGTCCGCGCCGGCACCACCACCCTCTTCGCCGCCCTGGAGGTCGCCACCGGCAAGGTCATCGGTTCCCTGCACCGCCGC
>NZ_VKJP01000477.1 GCF_007280575.1 Streptomyces benahoarensis | reverse complement strand
GCCCCCGGCGCGCGCCCACGTCCGCGCGCCGTGCCGCTCCCGGCGCCCGCCCCCGTGCGGCGGCCGTCACCGCGGGCGCCCCGGGCCGGGTGCCACGCCGCCCGGCCGCGCCGACCGGGAAGCTCCGGATGACCCGCCGCGGCCGCGTCGTCGCCTGGGCCGGTGCCGTCCTCGCCGCGGTGCTGCTGGGCACCACCGGCGCGGGCGCCTGGGTCTACCAGCACCTCGACGCCAACATCCGCGGCGCCGACATCGACCACGGGCTCGGCGACCGGCCCGCCAACCTCAACCCCGGCTCCAAGAACATCCTCGTCGTCGGTTCGGACAGCCGCGCGGGCGCGAACGCCCGGTACGGCAAGGGCCTGACCAGCATGCAGTCGGACACCCTGATGGTGCTGCACCTCTCCGCCGACCGGCACTGGGCGACCGCGCTGTCCTTCCCGCGCGACTCCTGGGTGCGCATCCCCTCCTGCGTACGCGGCGACGGCAGCCGGTCCACACCGCACCACTTCAAGATCAACGAGGCGTTCTCACTCGGCGGGGACACCGGCGACATCGGCAAGGCCGCCAGCTGCACGATCAAGACGGTCGAGGCCGCCACCGGGCTGCGCATCGACCACTTCGCGTCCCTCGACTTCCAGGGCTTCAAGGGCATGGTCAACGCCCTGGGCGGCATAGAGGTCTGCCCCGAGCACGCCCTCCACGACGTCAAGGCCCACCTCAACCTTCAGGCAGGCTGCCAGAACGTTCGCGACGAGCAGGCGCTCGGCTACGTCCGCACCCGTTACAGCGTCGGTGACGGCTCCGACCTCGGCCGCATCGGCCGCCAGCAGGAGTTCCTGAAGGCGCTCGGCACCAAGGCCCGCTCCCAGCTGACCAGCCCAGGCGCCCTCTACGGCTTCCTCGACTCCGCCACCAAGTCCCTCACCACCGACCGCGACCTGGCCGGGATCACACCGCTCTACGACCTCGCCGCCACCCTCAAGGACATCCCCGCCGACCGGCTCACGTTCCTCACCGTGCCGAACTATCCGCGCGAGGCGGACGTCCCCACCGACCGCGCCAACGTCGTCTGGCAGTACCCGCAGGCCGGTGACGTCTTCCGCGACCTCGCACACGACCGGGAGATCGACACCGCCGCCAAGCGGAAACTGACCGCGTCCGCCGCCCACCCCGTCACCGCCGCCTCCGTCCGCATCCGCGTCCTCAACGGCACCGGCACCCCCGGCCGCGCCGCCACCGCCGCCACCGCCCTGCGCACCCTCGGCTTCACCGTCACCACCACCGGCAACGCCCCCACGACGGGCCCCACGTCCATCGACCACCCGTCGGGCCTGCGCGACCAGGCCGAGGTCCTGGCCGCGCGGCTTCCCGGTGACCTCACACCCCGGGAAGCGGCGGAGGCGGTGCCGGGCGAGGTCACGTTGACGGTCGGCCCGGACTTCCCGGCCGACTGGGACGGGTGAGGCGGAACCCGTACGGGACGGGGCGGCGCCTGCACCCGTATGGGCCGGGACCCCTCGGAACCCGTACGGGGGTCGGGGCGCCCGGAACCCGTACGGGGCGGGACTCCCGGGTTCCCGTAAGGGACTGACCGTACGGGGCGGGCCACCCGGCCGGCCTCAGGGGGCGAAGACCAAGCTGGCCAGGAGCGTATGGACGGCGGTGCCGCCGAGGATGCTCAACAGCGCGTTGCGGCGCCACAGGTGCAGGCCGACGGTGACGGCCAGCGCGGCCAGCGGGGCGAGGGCGCGCGCATGGGTGACGGGCACGTCGCGCAGGCAGTAGGCGAGGAGGATCACCATGACCCCGGCGGGCATACGGGTGCTGAGGTACCGGACGGTGCCACTGGCGCGCAGCGGGGTGAGGGCGGCGAAGGGCAGGGCCCGCAGGCCCCAGGTGACGGCTGCGGCGACGAGGACGGCGGCGACGGCGTAGCGCGTATCAGGCATGGCTCGGCTTCCTGCCGGTGGTGACGTGGCGGGCCAGGAGGGCGGCGGTGAACAGGGCGAAGGCGGCCGGCAGCATCCCGTCCGGGAAGAGGAGCCGGGCGGCCACCGCGCTGAGCAGGGCGAGGACGGGCGTGGGCAGGTCGCCGCGCAGGTCCCGGACCGCGTCCAGGGCGAGGACGGTGAACATCGCGGTGAGGGCGAAGTCCAGGCCGGTGACGCCCTCCGGGATGAGGGAGCCGAGCAGGGCCCCGGCCACCGCGCTGCCCGCCCAGTAGAGGTGCAGGTAGAGCTGGAGCCACAGGATGCGCCGGCCGGGCCAGGAGCGGGCCTGTTCCCCGGTGGTCAGCGCGTACGCCTCGTCGCACAGGGCGAAGGTGCTGTAGGTCTTGCCGAGGCGGCCGGTCACGCGGTGCAGGGGGAACGACAGCGCGTAGAAGACGTGCCGGACGTTCACCATGAACGCGGAGACCGCGATGGCCACCAGCGGGGTGCCGGCGGTGACCAGGCCGATGAGCAGGAACTCGAACGAGCCGCCGAAGGCGAGCACCGCGGACAGCCCCGCCCACCACCAGTCCAGCCCCGACTGCGTCACGAGCGCCCCGAAAGCGAGGCCGAGCGGGATGAAGCCCAGGCCCGCGCCCGCCGAGTCCTTGAACGCCGCGCGCGCCGGGGACGGTATGGGGGACGGCATCGGGGTCGGCGGGACGGGCGCGGGCCGAGGTGGCCCCTCGGCAACGGCGGGACGTATTTCCATGGCGCAATTTTAGAAAAACTTCCCCCTCATATGATTGCTGGTTACCCCGGTAATCTCGCGATATGAGCAACGAAACGCCACTCGATGCGATCGACCGAGAAATTATCTTTCACCTGCGCCAGGACGGGCGGCTGACCAACGTCGAGCTGGCCAAGCGGGTCGGCCTGACCGCGCCGCCCTGCCTGCGCCGGGTCAAGCGTCTGGAGGAGTCCGGCGTCATCGCCGGGTACCGCGCCGTCATCGACCCGGAGGCCGTGGGGCGCGGGCTGGAGGTCCTGATCGACGTCGAGATCTACGCGCAGGACCGCAAGAGCTTCGAGGAGTTCGAGTCCATCGTGGCCGCCTTCGAGGAGGTCGTGGAGTTCCGGCGGATGTACGGCCGCCCCGACTACTTCATTCGCGTCGCCGTCGCCGACCATGCCGCCTACGAAGCCTTCCTCACCGGCCGCCTCAGCGGCCTACCCGCCGTCCGCCGCCTCGAATCGCACCTGACGATGAAGACGATCAAGACCAGCCCGTAGGGGGCCCACCAACACGCCGTACCCGTAAGGGGGTTGACTCGCCACGGTCGCGCGCCGCTTCCGGGGCTTGCTCCCCTAGGGTGCGTCGGCGGGTCCCGCCCGGCCTTACGGCGGCCCGCACCGGGACGGCGACCCGTGCCCTTGCCCTGGAGTGCGCTCCAGCGCCTAGCCTCGCCCCCTGATCACCGGCGGGCCGCCACGGGCGCCGCCCTCACCGAAAGACATCTCACGTGCCTAAGAAGTCAAGCCGCGACAGCCAAGTCCGCCGCTGAGGAGGTGAAAGCATGCTGCTCGTCGAAGAGCTGTCCGGTCTGCAGGCAGTGGTAGAGCTGGCCGATCAT
>NZ_VKJP01000476.1 GCF_007280575.1 Streptomyces benahoarensis | reverse complement strand
ATGAGCGTCTCGTGGGCTCGGAGATGTGTATAAGAGTCAGCCTCTCCCCCGGCGTGCGCCACCTGCCTGGGCGCCCCCGGCTCCGCCGCAGGCGCCCCTGAGACGCCGCCTCCGGGCGCCCCCGAGACGCCTGCTCCGGGTGCCCCGGACGCACCGCCCGTTCCGTCCTGCGTCTGCGCCTCCACGCCCCGCCACCCCTCTTCCCTCGGTGCTCCCGGTGCCTCCGGCCGGACCGGCCGCTCCGTTGCCTCTGGCCGTTCTCCTGGGCCCGCCCGCTCCGACCGTTCGGGTACCGCCTGCGGTACCGACCGTTCGGGTACCGCCTGCGGTACCGACCGGCCGGGTGCCGCCAACGGGTCCGCCGCCTCCGTAACCGGCAGTCCCCGGTCCCGGGTCACCCGTTCCGTACCGTTCATCCGCTCGTCCGTTCCTCCGCCGCTCCGCGTCAGAACGCGTCCCGCAGCAGGGCGTACACGCCGAGGGCGCCCACCGTCACCGGGGTCAGGGCCACGACCGCCGCGCCCGCCGTCAGTGCGGCGCCCCGCGCGCCCCAGCCCCGGCCGCGTACCTCCAGCGGGGCGGCGACGTCGGCATCGAGGCCGCCCCCGGGGCGGGTGTCGGGCGTGAACGGGCCCGTGGCGAGAGGGGGTTCGGCGCCGTCCGCGAGGCGGGCGACGGCGAGGGAGTCGTGCGGTGCGAGGACGGTGTCGTCGGCGGTGACCAGCCGTTGCGCGCCGGGTCCGGCCGGGCGCTCGCCGAGCAGCCGCAGCTCCGGCAGGAGCGCCCCTACGGGTTCCCCGGACGGGACGACGAGGTCGGTGCGGTGGCCTCCCCCGGTGACGAGGGGGACCCGGCTCAGGGTGGTGCGCCGCTCCCCGGGGGCGCCCACGGCCGCGCTCACGCCGGGGCCTCCGCCCGGTGGAGGCGGCACGCCCAACAGCCGTCACCTGTCGGCTTTTTGGCCCCGTACGGGGGTGTGTGCCGGGTTTGCCGCGGCCGAGTGGTGTCCGCCCCCGGCGACCGGCCGCCGATATCCCGCGCCATCGCCCCTCACCCCTCCCCTGTACGCACGGCGACACCCTACGGTCACCTCCGCGCCCCCTGTCCACCGGAAGCGCCGACGGAACCGGCAAACGGGCAGGTCAGAGCCGGTACCGGGGCGAGCACCCCCGCACAGGGGCAAGTCGGCCCGAGGGCCGGGCGGGCGGCCTCCCCGGGGACGTCCGGGGCGGCCGCACCCGGGGAGGCCCGGCCGTCCCTCCGAGGGTGGGGACAACCCCACCCCCACCCGACCCGTGCACCCCATGGCAGGGCGGCGCGACGTCCGGGCAGGCTTGCCGTATGACACAGACCGTGACCCCGGACGGCGGACGCGAGGACGAGGGGGCGCCACCGCCCCGCCCGCGCGCCGCCCTTTCCCCCGCGACCTGGCGGGAGATCGGGTACCTGCTGACCAATCTGCCGCTGGGCGTGCTCGCCTTCGAGGTGGTGCTGGTGTGGCTGGCGCTGGGCCTGGGGCTGTCGATCACGGTGGTCGGGTTGCCGCTGCTGGCCGTGGGCCTGGCGGCGTGCCGGTGGTACGGACGGCTGGAGCGGGCGCGGGCCCGTGCGCTGCTGGGGCTGCGGGTGCCGGAGCCGTCCCCGCTGCGCGCCCGCGAGCCGGGGTTCTTCCCCAGGCTGTGGGCGCGGTTGACGGACCCGGTGGGGTGGCGGCACGCGCTGTTCGCGCTCGTCCGGCTGCCGTGGGTGGTGCTGACCTTCACCCTCACCCTCGTCCTGCTCGTCGCGGGCTGGCCGGTGCTGCCCTGGGCGGCGCGCCTGCTGACCGACGTCGACCGGGCCATGGTGCGCGGACTCCTGTCGCCGTCGGACGGGCTGGAGCGGCGGATCGCCGAGCTGGAAGCGGACCGCGAGAAGGTGACCGACACCGCCTCGGCGGATCTGCGGCGCATCGAGCGGGATCTGCACGACGGCGCGCAGGCCCGTCTGGTGGCGCTCGCGATGGGGCTCGGGCTGGCGAAGGAGAAGCTGACGGAGGATCCGCAGGCGGCCGCCGCGATGGTGGACGAGGCGCACGGCGAGGTGAAGCTGGCCCTCCAGGAGCTGCGGGATCTGGCCCGGGGCATCCATCCGGCAATCCTCACCGACCGCGGCCTCGGCCCGGCCCTGACGTCGCTGGCGGGGCGCTGCACGGCCCCGGTGTCCGTCTCCGTGGAGCTGACGGAGCGCCCGGTACCGGCCATCGAGGGGATCGTGTACTTCACCGTCTCCGAGCTGCTGCAGAACGTCTCCAAGCACTCCGGGGCGCGGTCCGCCGCCGTCGGGGTGCGGCGGTCCGGCAGGCGGCTGCTGGTGACGGTCACGGACGACGGGCGCGGCGGCGCCCGGCGGGTACCGGGCGGCGGCATGGCGGGGCTCGCCGACCGGCTGGCGTCGGTGGACGGCGCCTTCACCCTGGACTCCCCGCCGGGCGGCCCCACCCGGATCACCGCCGCACTCCCCTGGCGCGGCCGCACCACGGGCACCGCCCCGGCCGCCTGACCACACCGCGCCCGCACCACGGCGCCACGGCCGGTGCGCCGCGCCGCATCCGGACGCCCGGACCACCTCCGGGCCGCGTCCGGCGGATCGGCCACCCCGACATCAGGCACCTCCGGCATCAAGCACCACCGACTTCAGGTACACCGACAGGACGGACGGCATGACCATGGCCACGGCTTCCGAGCGGCGGGCGGGCGCCCCCCGCGTACTCCTGGCGCTGCGCGCCCCCTTCTCGGGGCGTACCTGGCGCGCGTTCCTCTACCTCCTCACCAATCTCCCGGTGGCCGTCGCGCTGTTCGCGTACGCGACGACGCTGTGCGCCCTGAGCGCGGGACTGCTGGTGACGGTCGCGGGTATCCCGGTGTTCGCGGCGGGGCTGGCGGGGGCGCGGGGGCTGGGCGCCATGGAGCGGGCGCGGGCCCGCGCACTCCTGGGGGTGACCGTCGCGGCGCCGCCACCGGTGCGGGCGGCCGGGGGCGGCGTGGTGCGGTGGACCGGCGCCTTGCTGCGGGACGGGTCGTCCTGGCGGCAGCTGCTCTGCTGCTTCCTGCGCTTCCCCTGGGCGGTGGCCGCCTTCGTGCTCACGGTGACGTACTGGGCGCTCGGCTGGTCGCTGCTGCTGTATCCGCTGTGGCGGTGGACGTTCCCGCACTACCTGGGCCAGCCGGGCATCCAGGTATGGAACCCGGACACCGCCCCCGGCACCTTCTCCGGATACGTCGAGACCCCGCCCGAGATCGCGCTCGCCGCCGCCGTGGGCCTGCTGCTCGTCCTCGCCCTGCCCCGGGTGACGTACGCGCTGACCGTCCCGGACCGGGCCCTGGTACGCGTCCTGCTCGGTCCCTGGCCGGGGGCCGCCCCGGGACCGGGGACAGGCACCGGGCCCGGGGCGGCGCCCGCCCCGCACGGCGGCGCCCCGGAAACCGTACGGAGCCCGGTACTCCGGGAAGGCCCGGAGCACCGGGAGAGCTGACCGCCCCAGAAACCCCACGTCCCCCTTCCTGTCCCTT
>NZ_VKJP01000475.1 GCF_007280575.1 Streptomyces benahoarensis | reverse complement strand
CCACGGGGGCGCGGCGGCCGGTGCGGTACTCCCGGCGGCTGCGTCGGCGCCGGGGGGTGTTCCGTACGGGTGGCCGCGGGCGGGCCCGGGGATCGGGGCCGCCGGTGGGCGGATGCCCGGGTTACTTCGTGGGCTTCTTTCCGGTGACGCCGAAATGCACCAACAGCGCGAGATTCGGCTTCAGTTCGGCCTGTTTGACGCCCCAGCTCTGGAATCCCTTCTGATGCCCCGCGACGGCCGCCAGCATGGCCACGATCGAACCGGCCATGGCCGCCGCGCTCACCTCCTTGTCGACCTTGTTCCGGCTCTGCAGGTCCTCGATGGATTCCGTGAGTGAGTTCGTCACGGCATTGAGGATCTTCATGCGGATCTTGTAGAACCGCTTGTCGCCCTCGGCGGCGCCCAGATCGACGACACGCAGAATCGCGTCGTTGCGACGCCAGAACGACAGGAAGCCGTCCACCAGCTCCTCCGCCGTCGCCCAGCCGGACTTTCCGACCCAGGAACGCCCGGCGACGAGATCGGTCAGTTCGGCGCCCTCTTTCGCCATCCCGTCGGCGATTTCGAGGACGGCGCCCTCCACGTCGGGGAAGTACTGATAGAACGTAGCGGGTGAAGTGCCCGCTTTTCGGGCCACGTCAATGACCTTCACATCCCGGTACGGGGATGAACTGAGCATTTCACTGAGGCAGTCGAGAAGCTTCTGCCGCGTCGCCTGCCCGCGGCGGCCGGCAACTCTGCCGTCGACGGTTCGCACTTGTCCTGTCATGCCGTCAGCTTACCGAGGGGTGAACGGAGCGCGATTTGGCTGCCTGCAAATGGGGATGGGGGAGTTCGGGATATTCGGTCCCGGTTGATTCCACCGCGGCATAGTGCCATGAGTGCGCGGGAGTCGCCGTACCGGAACGTGGACGGTATCGGCGGTTCCCGGGGCGCGGTGCGGCGGCCCCCGGGTGCGGCGATTGGCCCGAACCGGTGAATCCTGTTATCAACAGCCTGTGGACAAGTTCGGTGGACAACCGCAGGGCAAGTCCCGTGTTCCGGTGCGCCGTTGGGTGAGCCCACCCGCGCCGGTGACGCATACGTTCGAATTTCTGTCGGGCGGTGGCCGTCGAACACCGCTAGCGTGCCCCTATGACGGCGATGACGGCATTCCCGGAGGGCACGCCCTGCTGGGTGGATGCGATGCTCCCCGATCTCGACGCCGGAAAGCGTTTCTACGGGGAGCTGTTCGGCTGGACCTTCGACGAAGGCGCCGCCGAATTCGGCGGCTATACCCTTGCGTTCCGCGACGGCCGGAAAGCCGCCGGACTCATGCCGCGGACGGACCCCTCGACGCCCGCCTCCTGGAACATTTTCTTCGCCACCCCCGATATCGCCCGCACCGGGCAGACCCTCACCCGCTCCGGCGGCCGGATCGTCTGCGCCCCGATGCCCGTCGGCGACCTCGGCACCATGCTGGCCGCCACCGACCCGGGCGGCGCGGCCTTCGGCGCCTGGCAGGCCGGGACGCACCGCGGCTTCGAGATCTCCGGCGAACCCGGCGGCTACGTCTGGATGGGCCTCAACACCCGCCTCCCGCACACCGCCGACGCCTTCTACGCCAAGGTCTTCGGCTTCACCGGCGCCACCGACAGTCCGATGGCGGGCCCCGGCTTCCTGCCGTGGCGGCTGCCCGGCGCGGACCGCGAGATCGGCTGCCGCGTCACCATCGGCCCCGACCTGCCGGATGACGTCCCCGCCCACTTCACCGTCTGCTTCCTCGCGGACGACATGGACGAGGCGGTGCGCACCGCCACCGCCTTCGGTGGAACCGTGGCGAGCGGACCGCACTCCTCCCCCGGGGGCCCGTTCGCGGTCCTCCGCGACAATCAAGGCGCCACGTTCGGTGTCATGGCCCCGAAAGAGCCTGTGAGGCCGCAGAATTGACGAGTACGGCATCGAGCACGGCATGAACAGCACGGCAGAGGGAACGGCAGGGCCGCCCGGCGTGACCGGAGACGGGCCGGGGCGGGCGACGACGGGGAACGCATGACCAGCAGGGATCGGCGGCGCGAGGGCGTCGCGCGGACGGCGCCACGACCGACGGCGCGGCAACCGGCACCGGGCACGGCCCGGCGGACGGGCGGCGCCGTGCGCCCCCGCGCCCGCCGCCCCGCCCGGGGGACATCCCGGGCCCGTCGCCCCGGCGCGCGGAGACCGGCGGCCCACCCGTCGCGGAGCGTCGCCCCCGTCTGACGGGCGCCCGGCGCGCACCGTCCGGTTTCGGACACCGCGCGCCCCGGCCCCGTATCCGTCGTGCAGGGGCGGGCCGCACCAGGAGGCGCCGCCCGGCCCGTGGCGGACCGACGGCCCGTGCGGGGGCCGCCGACGGTCGGCGGGTGACCCCTTTGGGTGGACGTATCGGCGCACGTCAGACAGAGATTGATCACGGTGGGTGACAGTGCCGTCGCGTGGTGCTGGGGCGGCCCGGTGCGGCCGCGCGCGGGCCCCGGGTTCGCCACCGTGGCCTTCGCCAGGAAGAATCAGCTCGCATACGGCCGTTCAGGCCATCGGTGAGACGCTGCACGGGGCAGTGGGTCTCGGCGGCGCGGTGCTTTGGAGAGTCTCTTTTACGCCCCACGGGGAGGTGGCAGGCAAGTGGTGGAGCAGCTGACGCAGCTGACGCAGCACGATCCCCGGCGGATCGGCCCGTTCGAGGTGCTCGGCCGTCTCGGGGCCGGCGGCATGGGACTGGTCTATCTGGCGCGCTCGGCGTCCGGCCGGCGCGTGGCGATCAAGACGGTGCGCACGGAGCTGGCCGAGGACCAGCTGTTCCGGGTCCGCTTCACGCGCGAGGTCGAGGCGGCCCGCGCGGTGTCCGGCTTCTACACCGCGGCGGTGGTCGACGCCGACCCGCGCGCCGCGGTGCCGTGGCTGGCGACCGCGTACGTACCGGCGCCCTCCCTGGAGGAGATCGTCAACGAGTGCGGACCGCTGCCCGCCCAGGCGGTGCGCTGGCTGGCGGCGGGTATCGCCGAGGCGCTGCAGTCCATCCACGGCGCGGGGCTGGTCCACCGTGACCTGAAGCCCTCCAACGTCCTCGTCGTCGAGGACGGCCCCCGGGTCATCGACTTCGGCATCGCCTCCGGCGTCTCCAACACCCGCCTGACCATGACCAACGTCGCCGTCGGCACGCCCGCCTACATGTCGCCCGAGCAGGCCCGCGACTCCCGCAGCGTCACCGGCGCCAGCGACGTCTTCTCCCTCGGCTCCACCCTCGTCTTCGCCGCCACCGGGCACGCGCCGTTCCACGGCGCCAACCCCGTCGAGACGGTGTTCATGCTGCTGCGCGAGGGCCCCGATCTCGCCGGGCTGCCGGACGAGCTGCGGCCCCTGATGGAGTCCTGTATGCAGATGGAGGCGGCCCACCGGCCGTCCCCCGCCGACCTCCAATCCCAGCTCGCCCCGCATCTCTTCGGCTCCGGTACGGACGACAGCGGCACCGCCTCCGCCTGGCTGCCGCCCGGCGCGGTCGCCTTCATCGAGGGGCGCCGCGGCGGCCGCTCCGGGCGCGCCGGGGCCGCCGACCGCGCCCCGGCCCGTCCGCCGGAGCCCCCGCGACCCCCGCAGGACGCGCC